>NZ_JAGPXK010000005.1:0-300299 GCF_018070675.1 Nocardiopsis sp. B62
CACATGCCCCAGGCCGGGGAGGCTCCGCCCCGGTGGACCGACGCGGACGCCAGGTGGGAGGCGTCGCCCTCGGCCAGGGCGTCGAGGTGGGCGGCGGTGCGGGCCACCTCGGCGGCCGGTCCGAGCTCGAACCGGGCCCGCCAGGCGGGCAGGTGGCCGGAGACCAGGCACAGGGCGGCGGCGTGCAGTTCGGTCAGCGCGGAGGTGTCGCCCGACTCCAGGCGGTTCCGCAGTTCGGTGAAGCCGGAGACGGCGAGTTCGCGCCTTTCGCGGGCTGATCTCTCGGGGTCGGCGGGGTCGAGGGCGGCCGCCCGCGCGTAGGCGGCCGGGTCGGCCAGGACGTCGGAGGGGAACGTGAGGACGGCGTCGCCCGCCTCGGGCAGGCCCGCGTTCTGCATGAGGACGATCATGCGCAGGCCGTCGTGGTTGACGAGGCGGTGCACGGTTCCGGGTGTGAACCAGAGGAGGTCGCCCTCGGTGAGCGGGGTGGAGGAGAAGCCCTCCGGGGTGAGGGTCTGCACGGCGCCCGAACCGCCGGTCACCGCGTACGCCTCGGTGCAGGCCAGGTGGAGGTGCGGGGTGCCGCCGCAGAGGCCGTCGGACTCCGGGGCGGCGGGCCAGTCGTAGACGCGCAGCCGGGACAGCCCGATCCCTCCGGGAAGCGCGGGCGGGCCTTGGGGCGGTGTCGGGGCGTCAGGGCTGGTCGGCTGGGGTTGCTGGCTCAACGCGGCTCCCTGATCGCTTGGGGGAAAGCGCTTTCTATTCGGAGAAAGTACGTTCGGTCCCCGGCCGCTGTCAAGGAGTCCTGAGGCGGTCGTTCGCATCGGTTCCCCGCCTGCGCCGGGCGTGGAAGTTCGCCATACTGCTGGAAGGGCCTCCCCGTGAGCCGCTGGTGGCAGCGGCGGGGCGGGAGGCGCCGGAACGGGGGACCAGGGCGGAGATGGCGACCACACTCGCCGACGTGGCGCGGCGGGCCGGGGTGTCACCGGCGACGGTGTCCAGGGTCCTCAACGGCAACTACCCCGTGGCCCGGGCCACCGCGGAACGGGTCCACCGGGCCGTCGCGGAGCTGGACTACGTGGTCAACGGCAACGCCCGCGCCCTGGCGGCGTCCAGCTCCGACCTCATCGGCGTGTTGGTCCACGACGTCGCCGACCCGTTCTTCGGGGTCATCGCCAGCGGAATCCAGGCCGCCATGGCCGAGGGCGACGTCCTGGCGGTCGTGTGCAACACGGGCAGCTCCGCCGAACGCGAGCTGCGCTACCTCAGGCTCCTGCGCAGGCAGCGGGCCCGGGCCGTGGTGCTCACGGGCGGATCGGTGAACGGCCCCGGCCACCGCGACGCCCTCGTCGACCAGGTCGCCGAGTTCACCGCCACCGGATCTCGCGTCGTCCTGTGCGGCCGCCCGCCCCTGACCGGCCACGACGGTGGACCGCTGCCAGGGGTGGTCGCGGTCGACTTCGACAACCGGGAGGGCGCCCGAGGGCTCACCGCGCACCTGGTCTCGTTGGGGCACCGGAGCATCGGCTACCTCACCGGACCGGAGCACCGCACGACCTCGCGGCTGAGGCTGGACGGGCACCTCCGGGCCCTGGCGGACGCGGGCCTGCCGGCGGGGGACTGCCCGGTGGCGTCCAGCGACTTCGACCGCGAGTCCGGTCGGGCCGGGGTGGCGGAACTCCTGCGCCGGGCCCCCGGCCTCACGGCGGTGGTCGCGGGCAACGACAACGCCGCGCTGGGCGCCCTCGCCGAACTCCGCTCACGCGGGCTGGACGTGCCAGGGGACGTCTCGGTGGCCGGTTTCGACGACCTCCCGTTCAGCCTGGACGCCGTCCCGGCGCTCACCACCGTGCGCATACCGCTGGCGGACGCGGGCCGCACCAGCGGGATGCTCGCGATCGGCGCTCGGGAGGACCCGCCCGGCGGGGTCCTGACCGTGCGCACCGAGCTGGTCGTCCGCGACTCGACCGGCCCGATTCCCGGATGACGCCCCTCTGAGGGGGCCTCCCGTGGAATCCGGGCGAGGCCCCGTGTGACCGGGGGCCTCGTCCGCGAACGGTCGCACGCCCCCGGTCAGGGTCACTGAACCGGGGAGGGCTCCTGGCCGAGCCTCGTGGGGCCCCGCAGGACACCCTGGACCCCCGGACCCCTATGCTCCCCGGCTTCACTTCGCGGGTGGGAGCGGGGGCCGCGCATGATCACCTCACCGGGGACGCGGGCGTCCTCGGTGAGCGGGGCGGTCGGGTGCGGGGCGAGGTCGGTGGTCTGGCGTGGTGGGTCCGCAGGACGCCCGGACCCCCGGGTCTTCCCGACGCCTGGACTTCCCGGCTTCACTTCGCGAGCGGTGGGCAGGAGTCGCGCATGATCACCTCACCGGGCACGCAGACGTCCTCGGTGAGCGGGGCACTCGGATCAAGGGCGAGGTCGGCGGCCCGGCGTCCTATGGCGGCGAGCGGGAACCGCACCGTCGTGAGCTGGGGGGTGACGTCGGCTGCGGTCTCGATGTCGTTGAACCCGGTGACGGCCACGTCGCGGCCGGGCTGGATCCCGTTGTCGCGCAGGGCTGTCATCGCGCCGACCGCCATGAAGTCGTTGCCCGCGCACAACACGTCGACGTCCCTGATCCGGCCGGAACGGATGAGTCGGAGGGTGGCCCGGTAGCCGCCGGAACGGTCGAAGGAGTCGCTCTCGACCACGGAGATCCCGCCGCCACGGGTCGCGAGCCCCTGGCGCAGGCCCTCCGTCCGCTCCGCCACGGTCTCCAACGCCCCCGAGCCCGTCACCATCGCTGCGCGGCGGTATCCGATCCGGGCGATCTCCGTGCCGAGCTCCCTGGCCCCGGAGGTGTTGGCCGGGTGCACCGCGCCGAGGCCGCCCACCGACTGGCTCAGGAAGAGGGTCCGGCCGCCGCTGTCCGCGAATCCCCGCAGCTCGGCGAGGAGCGCGTCAGTGTGGGGGTTGTCCGAGATGCGGCTGCCGCCCACGAGGATCGCGCGCGGGCGCTGCCCCCGGAGCGTGCGCACCGAGGTGAGCTCCCGCTCGCTGTCGCGCGCGGTGATCGCGATGGTCACGATCACGCCGTGGGAGTGGGCGGAGTCGGCGACCCCGGCGGCCAGGGCGGAGAAGTAGGGGTCGTCGATGCTGCTGACGAGCAGCGCCAGTACCGGGGAGCTGCCCCGGGCCATGGCCTGCGCGGACAGGTCCGTCCGGTAGTCGAGTTCGCTCGCGGCGCGCAGGACCCGCTCGCGGTGTTCGCGGCCGACCTTGCGGTCGCTGTCGTTGAGTACCCGGGAGGCCGTCGCCAGGGACACCCCGGCCCGTGCGGCCACGTCCGTGAGGGTCGGGTTTCCGCTGGATGCCCTGGTCCTCGTCTTGCGCATTTTCCGTCCCGTCCCTCGTGGGGGCATTGACACCCCACCTACGCGAACTTAATATTCCGGAAACGGGAAAGCGCTATCCCGCTCCCGGAACGTCTGGGTAAGCGCTTTCCAGCATAGCCGAGGCTTCTTCCGCCATCCCCCGAAGTGCGACACGAGGTCCGTATGACTCCACAGACTCAGTCCGCCCCAGCCCCTCCACCCGCCCGGGTCCCCGACGGCACGCGGGGGCGCGGACGTCGTCCCTCGCGCCGGGTCGCGGCGGCGGCCTATCCCGCCACCTTCCTCGCACTCGTCGTGGTGGTGTGGTTCGCCGTCACGTCCACGGGGCTGGTCCAGCCCTACATCATCCCCTCGCCGGTCGACACTTGGAAAGCGTTTACCGACAACCCCGAGTACCTGTGGGGCCACACGCTGGTCACCACGGGGGAGACCGTCGCCGGGTTCGTGATCGCGGCGGTGGTCGGCGTACTCGTCGCGGTGCTGATGGTCTACTCGCCCACACTGGAGAAGACCTTCTACCCGCTGATCCTCTTCGCGCAGGTCATCCCGAAGATCGCGATCGCGCCGCTGTTCGTGGTGTGGCTGGGCTTCGGCGCCAGTCCGAAGATCCTCGTGGCCGTACTCATGGCCTTCTTCCCGGTGGTGATCTCCGGGATCAGCGGCCTGCGCTCCGTCGACCCCGAACTCCTCGAACTCACCTCCACCATGGGGGCCTCGCGGCTCAAGACCTTCTGGAAGGTCCGCTTCCCGGCCGCCCTGCCCGAACTGCTGTCCGGTCTCAAGATCGCCGCCACCCTGGCCGTCACCGGCGCCGTCGTCGGTGAGTTCGTGGGGGCCAACTCCGGCCTCGGATTCGTGATCCTCCAGGCCAACGGCAACATCGACACCGCCATGCTCTTCGCCGCGCTGATCATCATGTCCGCGCTGGGCGTCCTGCTCTTCGCGATCATCCAGGTCGCCGAGACGCTCCTCATCCCCTGGCACGCCACGCGCCGCAACCGGGGCTGATCCGCCCCGGGCGGCGTACCCGCACCCGTCCCGCGCGCCCCCTCCCGCACACCGGGGCGCCCGCGCCCTCCCCACGCACCCGAGCGCCCGGACCGCCCGGGTCACCCAGGCCTCCCAGGCCTCCCCAGCCGTTCCCGGAACACCCGAAGGAACCCTCATGGCCACCCGAGAATCCCGCACCACGAAGTACCGCGCCACCTCCCGCCCAGCCCTGACCGCCCTCGCGGCCGGGGTGAGCGCCCTGGCCCTCGTCGCCTGCGGCGGCGGGGACGGCGAGACGGCCGCCGGCGGCGACACCGACGCGGTGACGTTGCAGCTCAACTGGTACCCCTACGGCGAACACGCCCCCTTCTACTACGGCGTCGAGGAGGGGATCTTCGAGGAGCACGGGATCGACCTCACCATCGAGGCGGGGCAGGGCTCCGCCCGGACCGTGCAGGCCATCGGTCAGCAGAGCTTCGACTTCGGCTGGGCCGACACCCCCGCCCTGCTGGCGAACGTGGACGAGGGCGTGGACGTGCGCTCCGTGGGCGTCTACCTCCAGTCCACCCCCGCCGCCGTGCAGTACTTCGCGGAGACCGACATCTCCGGGCCGGACGACCTCAAGGGCCGAACCATCGCGGTCTCCGCCGGAGACGCGGTCACCCTCACCTTCCCCATGTACCTGGAGGCGGTCGGGCTCACCGAGGACGACGTCGAGCAGCAGAACCTCGACTCGGCGGGCAAGAACGCGGCGCTGATCTCCGGCCAGGTGGACGCGCTCATCGGCTTCGGCCACGACCAGGGCCCCAAGATCTCCGCCGAGAGCGGTAAGGAGGTCAACTACCTGCGCTACTCCGACGCCGGTCTGAGCTTCTTCAGCAACGGCCTGCTCGCCCACTCCTCGACCATCGCGGACGACCCCGACCTGGTCCAGCGCATGGTCACGGCCACCTCGGCGGCCTTCACCGCCGCGCAGGAGGCGCCGGAGGACGCGGTCGCCTCCATGGAGGGTCAGAACCCGCAGATGCCCAGCGGCGAGGTCCTCCTGGAGCAGTGGCAGGGGACCATCGAGCTCCTCCACACCGAGAACAGCGAGGGCCTGGAGCCCGGCCACACCTCGGAGGAGGACTGGCGGCAGACCATCGAGGTCCTCGCCGAGGCCGGGCTGATCAACGAGGCCAAGGAGACCGGCACGTACTTCGACGCCTCCTTCACCACGGAAGGACAGTGAGCATGTTCGCCAGGACAGCCGACCGCGCCCGGGACGGCGCGGGTGCCGGTCCCCCTCAGGACCCGGGGCCGATGGTCGACATCCACGGGGTCGACGTCACCTTCCAGACCAAGGACCGCACGGTGCACGCGCTCAGCGGCATCGACCTCACCATCCAGCACGGTGAGTTCCTCAGCATCGCGGGCCCCTCCGGCTGCGGGAAGTCCACCCTGCTGCGGGTGATCGCCGGGCTGACCGGGACCAGCGCCGGTGGTGTGACGCTGAGGGGAACCCCCGTGACGGGGCCCCGCCGCGACGTCGGGTTCGTCTTCCAGAGAGCGGCGCTCCTGGACTGGCGCAACGCCCGCGACAACATCCTCTTCCAGGCCGAGATGCGCGGGCTCCCCAAGGCGTGGGCGCGCAAGCGCACCGACGAGCTGATGGAGATGACCGGCCTGACCGGATTCGAGAAGGCCATGCCCTTCGAGCTCTCCGGTGGCATGCAGCAGCGCGTCTCCCTCTGCCGCGCTCTCCTGCACGAACCCGACGTGCTGCTCATGGACGAACCCTTCGGCGCCCTCGACGCGCTGACCAGGGAGAACATGAACGTCGAGCTGCGTCGCATCTGGGAGGCCACCGGCATGACGGTGGTGCTGGTGACGCACTCGGTGGCCGAGGCCGTGTACCTGGCCTCCCGCTCAGTGGTCATGGGGCCGCGCCCCGGCCGCGTGATCGAGGAGTTCGACATCGCCATCCCCGGCCACCGCGAGTACGAACCCACCCTGGAGAACCCCGAGTTCCAGCGCGTGACCGCCCGGATCCGCGAACTCCTGGGCTCCACCGCCACCGCCGACTGACCCCCGAGCCCACGGTCGACCGACCGCAACTGGACAGGACCTGCACGACATGACGACACAGACGATCGGGATCATCCTCAACGGTGTCACCGGCCGCATGGGCTACCGCCAGCACCTGGTGCGGTCCATCCTCGCCATCCGGGACGAGGGCGGGCTCGCCCTGCCCGACGGCTCCCGGGTACCGATCCGCCCCGTCCTCGTGGGGCGCGACAAGGAGAAGCTCGACCGCATCGCCCTGCGGCACGACGTCGACGAGTACACCACCGACCTGGACGCCGCGCTCTCCGACGACGGGCTGGGCGTCTACGCGGACTTCCTGCTCACCAGCGCCCGGGTCCCCGCCCTGCGCAGGGCCATCGCGGCGGGCAAGGCGATCTACAGCGAGAAGCCGACCGCCGAGACCCACGCTGAGGCCGAGGAGCTGGCCCGGGAGGTCGAGCGCGCGGGCCTGCACAACGGCGTGGTGCACGACAAGCTGTACCTGCCGGGGCTGCTCAAGCTGAAGCGGCTGGTCGACTCCGGCTTCTTCGGCCGGGTCCTCTCGGTCCGTGGCGAGTTCGGCTACTGGGTGTTCGAGGGCGGGTGGCAGCCCGCCCAGCGGCCCAGCTGGAACTACCGCAAGGAGGACGGCGGCGGGATCGTGGTGGACATGTTCCCGCACTGGAACTACGTCTTCGAGCACCTCTTCGGCCCGGTGCGCTCGGTGTACGCGCACACCGCCACGCACATCCCCGAGCGGGTCGACGAACGCGGTGCCACCTACGCGGCGACCGCCGACGACGCCGCCTACGCGATCTTCGAGGTGGGCGAGGGCACCGTGGTCCAGATGAACTCCAGCTGGTGCGTGCGGGTGGACCGCGACGAACTGGTGGAGTTCCAGGTGGACGGCACCCACGGTTCGGCCGTGGTGGGGTTGTTCAACGGGCGGGTGCAGACCCGTGAGACGACGCCCCGGCCGGTGTGGAACCCCGACCTCGCCGACACCCACGACTACCGGTCGGACTGGAGCCGCGTGCCCGACAACGCGGAGTTCGGCAACGGTTTCCGGGCGCAGTGGGAGGAGTACCTGCGCGACTACGTGGCGGGCCGCCCGCACCGGTTCGACTTCGCCTCGGCCGCGCGCGGCGTGCTGCTCGCGGAGCGGGGCCTCGAATCCGCCGCCGAGGGCCGTCGGATCGCGCTCGGTGACGACGCGGAGGCGGGGCGATGACGGCGGGTCCCGACCCTTCCGGGCCTCCTGCGGAGGCGGCCGACTCGGGCTCCGCTCCGGAGGTGCTGCTGCCGCGCTCCTCGGGCCGCGTCGACCGGCTCACGCTCGCGGCCGCGCCGGAGAAGGTCCGGCCGCGCGGACACCACCGGGTGCGGTCGGTCTACGCCGCCGCCCATGTGGTGCCGTTGCCTTGGGGGAACAACGTGCCCGGCGCCCCCGCCGAGGTGGACTGGGACTCCACCCTGGGGTTCCGCCGACGGGTGTGGGACCTGGGCCTGGGTGTCGCCGAGGCGATGGACACCGCCCAGCGCAACATGGGGCTCGACTACGCCGCCACCCGTGAACTGGTGGAGCGCACGGCGCGAGCCGCCACGGAGTTCGGGCGGGAGCACGGCGTGCCCACGCGCGACCTCGTCGTGTCGGGGGTCAACACCGACCAGCTCCCGGACGCACCGGTGTCCCTCGCCCAGGTGGTAAGCGCTTACCGAGAACAGCTCGAACACGTGGAGTCCACCGGTTCCGGGGCCGTGCTCATGGCCAGCAGGCACCTCGCCGCGGCCGCCCGCGACGCCACCGACTACGCGAAGGTCTACGCCGAGGTCCTCGGGGCCGCCCGCACCCCGGTGGTCCTGCACTGGCTGGGCGAGGCCTTCGACGCCCGCCTGGCCGGGTACTTCGGGTCACGGGACACGGCCGAGGCCATGGACACCGTGGTGGGCGTCATCGAGGAGCACGCGGACCGGGTCGCCGGGATCAAGCTCTCCCTGCTGGACGCGGCGGCCGAACGCCGACTGCGCTCCCGGCTGCCGGACGGGGTCCGGATGTACACCGGCGACGACTACAACTACGTGGACCTGATCCTCGGCGACGGCGAACACCACTCGGACGCCCTCCTGGGCGCGTTCGCGGCCGTCACCCCGCAGGCGTCGGCGGCGCTGACTGCCCTGGAGGCGGGGGACACCGACGCCTACCGCCGCGTCCTCGGACCCACCGAGGAGCTGTCCCGGCAGGTCTTCGCGCCGCCCACCCAGTACTACAAGACCGGGGTGGCCTTCCTGGCCTGGCTCAACGGGCTCCAGCCGGGCTGGTCGATGGTGGGCGGCCTGCACTCCGCCCGCAGCCTGCCGCACCTGGCGAGGGTCATCGAACTGGCCGACGCCTGCGGGGCGCTGGCCGACCCCGCGCTCGCCGCGCGGCGGTGGCGGAACCTGCTGCTGACACACGGTGTGACCGAGGAGAGGCAGGCACGGACGTGAGTACGCCCAAGGCGGGTACCGAACGGTTCTCGCTCAACCAGGCCACCATCAAGAGGGCGGACCTGGCGACCACCGTCGACCACGCCGTCGCCGCCGGGGTCGGTGCGGTGGGACTGTGGCGCGACCGGGTGGCGGAGGCGGGCCTGACCGAGGCCGCCGCCCGCCTGGCCGACTCCGGGCTGCGCTTCTCCAGCCTGTGCCGGGGCGGGTTCGTCACGGACCCGGGCACCGCCGACGAACAGTGGAAGGAGAACCTGCGGGCGCTGGACGAGACCGCCGCGCTGGCCGAGGCCGGGGCCCCGGGTTCGGCGCCGGTGCTCGTGCTCGTCGTCGGGGGGCTTCCGCCAGGAGACAGGGACCTCGCGGCGGCCCGGGACCGGGTCCGCGCGGCGCTGTCGGCCCTGGAACCGGAGGCGCGGGCGCGCGGGGTGCGTCTCGGACTCGAACCGATGCACCCGATGTTCTGCGCCGACCGCGCGGTGGTCTCCACCCTCGGACAGGCCCTCGACCTGGTCGCCGACCTCGACCCGGAGACGGCCGGGGTGGTCGTGGACACCTACCACGTGTGGTGGGACCCACAGGTGCTGCCGATGATCGCGCGGGCCGGGGCGGAGGGCCGGATCACCTCCTACCAGGTGTGCGACTGGCTCACACCGGTGCCCGAGGGCGCGCTCCTGGGCCGGGGCCTGCCGGGCGAGGGCCACATCGACTTCGCCTCCCTGACCCGCGCGGTCGAAGCGACCGGGTACCGGGGGGACATCGAGATCGAGGTGTTCCACCAGCAGGTGTGGGACGCGCCGTTCGCGGACGTGGTCCGGGGCTGTGTGCGCGCCTTCGGCGACGTCATCGCGCCCCACCTCTCCGACCGGACCGGGGAGCACTGAACGTCCGGCGCCGACCCCCACCCACGGGGGTCGGCGCCGGACCCCGTCTCCTCGGCTGACCGCACGACGCACGCCTTCGGACCGCGCGCCCACGCTCGACCCCCGGCCGGGCACGCTCCACCGCCGCCGCGCACGCCCCGGTACCGACCCCTCCGGCCCGACCTGCACTCGGGCCGGAGGGGTCCTTGTCCGTTCTCGTCCCGCGACACGCGTCTGGTGTGGTGCCTCGGGCGGAGACGTCAGTCGCTCGGAGTCCGGGGGAGCACGACGGTCCGGGGCCCGGGGTAGATGACCCGCTCCTCACCGTCGGCGAAGCGGACCATGTAGGGCGGGCCGTCGTCCGGCCCGAGGACGTCGATGATCTCCGCCTCGTGCTCGCCCTTGGAGCTGGTGACCCCGTGTGTGTGCAACTGGTCTCCGATGGTGGCGCGCATTCGTTCTCCCCCACGGTTCGACGACCGGCCTCCCCCAGGCTGGCCACAGTCGGGTGGTACCCGCTCACAAGCCCGGACGAACCATGTCGACCTGGGGAAACACCGGGATTTCGGACGAACGGTGACGCATGGGGTGAGTGCTGTGCTGGTGTGAGGACCGGTGCGACCCTCGCATAATGAACGGGTGGACAAGCTCTCCCCGATCATCGCGTTCGTCGTCTTCATGGGTGTGTTCGTGCTCTCGCGGACCGCCACCCGGGACTTCCTGGAGTCCTGGGTCGCCCTGGAGGGGGTGATCCTCGGACTGGCCTCCCTTGTGGCCTCGATGGGCATCGCCGCCCTCGCCGCCGGGGCGGTGCTCTACGTGTCCCGGTTGATCTCCGGGGAGTAGCCCGCTCTCCGGGCAGCGCCGGAGAGCGGTGGTCGGAGCGAGCGGCCGAGACCGCTCGCCGTGCCGTCAGCCCGTGCTCAGGTAGCCGTTCGGGTCGAGCACGTACTTGCTCGCCGCTCCCTTGTCGAAGGACTGGTAGCCCTCGGGCGCGTCCTCCAACGGGATCGCGACGGCGTTGACCGCGTCGGCGATCCGGACGCGGTCGTTGAGGATCGCCGTCATCAGTTCGCGGTGGTACTTCATCACCGGGCACTGGCCGGTGAAGAAGGCGTGCGACTTCGACCAGCCGAGGCCGAAGCGGATCGACAGCGAACCCACCTTGGCAGCCTCGTCGGCCGCGCCCGGGTCGCCCGTCACGTACAGGCCGGGGATGCCGATGGCCCCGCCGGCCTTGGTGACGTCCATCGCCGTGTTCAGAACGCTCGCGGGCGCCTCCTCAGTGGCTTGCGCGCCGGTTCCGTGCGCCTCGAACCCGACGGCGTCCACGGCGCAGTCCACGGCCGGTGTGCCGAGCAGCTGCTCGATCTGGTCACCGGGGTCACCCGCGGCGACGTTGATCGTCTCGCAGCCGAACCCGCGCGCCTGGGCGAGCCGTTCGTCGTTGAGGTCGCCGACGATCACCACCGCCGCGCCCAGCAGCTGCGCGGATGCGGCGGCCGCGAGTCCCACCGGTCCGGCGCCCGCCACGTAGACCGTCGACCCCACGCCCACACCGGCGGTGACACAACCGTGGTAGCCGGTCGGGAAGATGTCCGAGAGCATCGTGAGGTCCAGGATGTGCTCCAGGGCCTGGTCGCGGTCGGGGAACCTCAGCAGGTTCCAGTCCGCGTAGGGCACCAGCGCGTACTGCGCCTGCCCGCCGACCCAGCCGCCCATGTCCACGTACCCGTAGGCCGAGCCCGGCCGGTCCGGGTTGACGTTGAGACAGATCTCCGTGTGCCGGGCCTTGCAGTTCACACAGCGGCCGCACGAGATGTTGAACGGGACCGAGACGAGGTCGCCCACCTGGACGAACTCGACGTCGGGACCCTTCTCGACCACCTCTCCGGTGATCTCGTGGCCCAGGACCAGGCCCTGGGGCGCGGTGGTGCGGCCCCGGACCATGTGCTGGTCACTGCCGCAGATGTTGGTGGCGACGACCTTCACGATCACGCCGTGCGGGACCTCGCGCCCCACGTTCGCCGGGTTGACCCCGGGCCCGTCGTGGAGCACGAAGTCCGGATACGCGATGTCCTCGACCTCGACCCTTCCTGGGCCCTGGTAGACGACTCCTCTGTTGCCGGCCATGTCCTTCCTACCTCTCCGCCTGGGCGGCCTCGCTCCGGTGCGTGGGGGTGTCCCCCCACTGTTTCCGCTGGGAGCCCGGGTTAACCGAACCCCGGCGTGACTATCCGACGGAGTCCGGCACGGGGCAGGAGGCGTTCGCTCGGAGCCGGGCCCGCAGCGCCAGGGTCAGCAGCACGAGTCCCGCGGCGGCGAGCAGGGGCTGGAGCGGCGCGAACCAGGCCATCGCACCGCTGGTGCCCAGCGCCAGCAGGACGATCTTGTTGCAGACCGGGCAGCCGATCGCGAACCAGGCGAGGAGCCCCCCGCCGAGTCCGCGCACGCCACCCGGCCCGTCGGAGCCCTCGGGGACGGGGCGGGTGTAGGTGGCCAGAAGCAGCCCGGACAGGATCGAGGTGGCCACCCAGACGGGATGGGACCACCACGTGGGTTCGATCTCACGGGCGAAGAGGCCGTTGGGGATGAGCACCGCCGGCAGACCCAGGACCAGCAGTGTCAGCGCCGTCCCGGCCGCCGCCGTCACCCACTGGCGGGTTCCCCAGTCGCGCATCGGTCCGTCCTTCCGGGAGAGTGGGCGCGGGGCTCGTACCGGCATGCCCCCGCGCTTTTCTATGGAGCTTAGAGTACTCTCTATCTGTCATAGAAAACGGGGGAGCGGCATGCCGAAGGACGCCAGGAAACCGCAGGACTCGGGCCGCAAGGACGCCGGGACCAGGGGATCGGCCACACGGAAGGGCACGGGGAAGGGCGGGCCGTCACCGCTGTTGATCGGCGGCGCCGTGGTGGCGGCCCTGGTGGTCGCGGTGGTCGTGGGCCTGCGACTGGAGGGCGGGGGAGACGAACAGGCGACCTCCAACGAGGCCTCGGCGGTCGACCACATCGACGCCGAACAGCGCGAGTGGGGCCAGGCCCTGGCTCGGCGATCCGCCGACGACCCGATGTCCCTGGGCAGCGCGGACGCCCCCGTGGTCCTGGTCGCCTACTCGGACTTCGCCTGCCCCTACTGCGCCTCCTGGGCCCAGGAGACCCAGCCCGAGCTGGTTGAGCGGTACGTGGACTCGGGCGACCTGCGGATCGAGTGGCGGGAGTTCCCCTACCTGGGCGACCTGTCCAACACGCTTTCCCTCGGGGCGACCGCGGCCGGGGAGCAGGAGGCGTTCTGGGAGTACCAGGAGGCGGTGTTCGCGCAGCAGGACGAACTCAAGTCCGCCGACGACCCGGACGAGGTCCTCGACGGCATCATCGCGGACCTCGGCCTCGACGCCGACCGCTTCCACGAGGACCTCGACTCCGAGCGGAGCAGGATCGAGGTCAGCCACGACTTCATGGAGGGCCAGCAGATCGGGGTCAGCGCCACCCCCGCCTTCATCGTCAACGGTGACCCGATCATGGGCGCGCAACCCCTGGACGTGTTCGTCCGGAGCGTGGACACCGCCCTCGCCGCAGCCGGGGAGTGACGGGTGTTGGACATCGGCTTCGTCGCCGCGATCCTCGGCGGACTGCTGGCGCTGCTCAGCCCGTGCAGCGCGCTGCTCCTGCCGTCGTTCTTCGCGTACGCCTTCCGTGACACCGGTCAGCTCCTGCTGCGTACCGGGGTCTTCTACGTCGGGCTCTGCCTGACCCTGGTTCCGCTCGGCGCGGGCTCGGCCATGGTGAGCGTGCTCTTCTACGGGCACCGCGACCTGCTCATCTCGGTGGCGGGCGGCGTGATCATCGCCTTCGGTGTCGCGCAGATCCTCGGGCTCGGCTTCACCTGGGGTGTCCTGGCCCGGGCACAGAGCCGGTTCGCCGGGGGCCGGGGAAGCGTGTCCGTCCTGGGCCTGGGCGCCGTCTACGGTCTGGCCGGGTTCTGCTCCGGGCCGATCCTGGGCGCGGTGCTCACCGTGGCGGCGACCGGGACGCCCGTCCGGGGCATGCTCCTGATGGCCGCCTACGCGCTGGGCATGGTCCTGCCGATGTTCTTCCTGGCGCTGCTCTGGGACCACTTCGACCTGGGCGGACGGCGTTGGCTGCGCGGACGCACCGTCGAGCTGGGCCCGCTGCGTACGCACACCACGGCGCTGCTGTCCGGCGGCCTGTTCGTGGGGATCGGCGTGCTGTTCGTGGCCTTCGACGGCACCGCCTCGATGACCTCGCTCCCCGGCGCGGGCTGGATGGCGGAGACCGCCGACCGTGCCCAGGGTGTCTTCGCGCGACTGGGCACCAGCACCGACCTGGTCGCCCTCGGGGCGCTGGCCGTGCTGGTGGTCCTGGTGACGGTCGGCACCGTCCTCTCCCGGCGCCGGACCGCCGGGGACGAGGAGGCCGAGGTCGCGGGGCCGGATGAGGCGGGGATCGCGGTGGCGGGGGCCGAGGGGACGGGACCGGATGCGGACGCGCAGGAGGACTCCCGGAACCCCGGCCGGACGGCGGGGCGTGCGGAGTAGCGCGCGGTTCCCCACGGTGCGGACAGCTTCCCTGGCCGCACCGTGGGCCGCCCTCCTCCTGGTCACGGCCTGCGTCCCCCGACCGATCCCCGACGTCGAACCGCGCGACACCCCGGCCACGCCCCCGCCCTCCGTCGCCGGTGCGCTGCCGTACCCCCTGGAGGGACCGGCCCTGTGGACGGCGCCCTTCTCCTCCGAGCCCCGGGCGGCGGGTTCCTCCTTCGTCGGTGTGTCACAGGAGAAGGCGGGAGGGCCACTCCACTTCCTGGGAGTGGACCGGGACGGGGTCACCCGCTGGGCCACCGAACGGGACCCCAGCTGCACCGGGTTCACCGTGGCGCGCGCGGAGGAGGGCGGTGCGGAGTTCGTGGTGCTGCTGGACCGCGAGCCCGATCCCGACGGGGGCGTCCGCGCCTTCGTGACCACCGCCTCCGCCCACGACCCGGACACCGGGGAGCGCCTTTGGGGACCGACCGAGGTACCGGGGACTCTGGTCGGTCCCGGGCTGGTGTTCGCCGCTCTGGCGGGCAGCGTGATGACCGAGGCGAGTGGTCCGAAGGCGGCGCTGGCGGTGGGCACCGGGGAGGTGGTCGCCGACGAGGAGGACGGGGACACCGTCCTGCACGAACACCACGGCACGCTGCTGCTGTACCGGGACGGCGAGCTGCGGGCCCTCGGTTCGGAGCAGGGGGAACTGTGGACCCACGCCGACCTCACGGTCCCGGACGAGCTGGGCGACCGGCCGGTCTCGGTCGGGTACGGCCCCCGCCCCTCCAGCGACTCCGGCGCCGCCGTGGTCCTGGAGTGGACGGCGGCCGACGAGGTCGGGGGAGCGGGCGCGGACGACGACCGGGAGGTGCTCCTGTACACGGTGCACCACCTGCGGACCGGTGAACGCCTGCTGACCCTCGCCCCCGACGTACGCCCCCGCCTGCTCGGCGACGGCCTGGACCGCACGGTGGTCCTGGCCGCCCCGGCCGGGGAAGGGGAGGCCAGGCTGTACGGGCTGGCCGCGACGGACCCCGAACCGGCATGGGAACTGCCCACCCGGCCGGGCGAACGGCTCGCCGGTCTGGTCGGGGACACCCTGTACACCGCCGCCGAGAGCGGGGCGGGTCGCGCGGTCGACGCGGCCACCGGTGGGGTCGCCGCAGAGCTCCCCTCGGAGGCCTCGGACCTGACACCGGTGGCCGCGCTCCCCGGCGGCCCCGCCGTCCTGCGGGTCCCCGGGAACGGGGGCGGCGTGCTCGCGGCGCTGGCGGTCAGCTGAACGGCGGGCCGGGTTGCCTATTCTTGGACGGAGAAGCGCATGACGAACGGTGGGCCATGAGTAACACGGTTCCGGGACTCGGGTCACTGGAGTCCGCGGTGATGGCGGTCCTGTGGGCCGCCGGACGGCCCCTCAGCGTGCGCGAGGTGGTCGACGGCCTGGCCGAGCGCGAACCGGCCTACACCACCATCTCCACGGTCCTGGAGAACCTGCGCCGCAAGGAGTGGGTCGACCGGGAACGCACCGGCCGCCTGTGGTTCTACCGCGCGCTGCGCGACCGGGCCTCCCACGCGGCCGACCGCATGCACGGGGCCCTGGACGACAGCGGCGACTCCCAGGTGGCCCTGCTGCGCTTCGTGGACCGGATGGACCCCCGCGACCTCGACCTCCTCCGCGATCTGCTCGCCGACATCCCCCGGCAAGAGGAACCGTGACCTGGTCCCTGGCCTCCCTGGCGGTGGTCCTGCTGTGGAGCACGGCGGGGCCCCGTGCCCTGCGCGCCTTCCATGAGGGCCGGGGCGCCAGCGCACGGGCGATGCTCGCGCTCTGGACGCTCACCACCGTCGTGTGGCTGCTGGCCTGCGCGGTCCTGCTCGCCACCCTGGCCACCAAGGTGATGGGCCCGGGTGTGAAGGCGTTCGTCGCCGCGTGCGTGGATCTCTTCCAGGCGGTCCAGCAGAACGGCGCGGAGGGCGGGGTCGCGGTCGCGGGACTGCTCGGCGCCCTGGGCCTGGCCCGCCTCTCGTGGACGGCCGCGCGCCGTGCCCGGAGGCGACGCGCCTGGACCCGCGAGCACGGCCGGACCCTCGCGGCCACCGGAGACCGCCGCACTCTGCACCTGGACCGGGTCTGGTTGCTGGAGCGCCCCGAACCGGCCGCCTACTGCGTGCCCGGCCGCCGCCTGGGGATCGTCGTCACCCGGGGAGCCCTCGACCAGCTGACCGGGCCGGAACTCCGTGCGGTCCTGGCCCACGAGCGGGCCCATCTGGACGGCCGCCACCACCTCCTGGTCACCTGGACCAGACTGCTCGACGCCGCCTTCCCCGGGGTCCCGTTGTTGCGCGCGGCCGCCCGGGAGGTCCCCGAACTCGTGGAGTGGGTGGCCGACGACCGCGCGGCCCGGGAGGCGGGCCCGCGCGCCGTCGCCCACGCCCTGGGGATCATGGCGGCGGCGGGAACCGGGGGATCGGAACCGGCGCTGTCGGTGACCGGCGCCTGCCCGGTGCGCCGGGTGCACCGGCAGGTGCGGCCGGACCGGTCCACCGCCGGAGCGGGCTCCTACGCCGTCGCAGCTCTGCTGGTGCTGCTGCCGCTCGCACTCACGGTGCTGGCCACGGTGTTGAACGTGGTGGTTCCGCACTGCGACTGCGTCGGCTGAGCGCTGAGGGGCGCCCCCGTCGCGGGTCGTGTCACCGGGTGAGGCAGCGAAGATCCGAGGACAGCGGGTGGGAGGGCGACGCGCCGTCCTCGCTGACGGGGCTCGGTGGGCGGGTCCTCGGTGGCGGAGGAAGGTGCGCTGGTTCGCGGTGTCCGTGTCGGCCACGGACGCGGTCCGCCCTCCGCCGGGGCTCTGACACCACGTTCCGGACGCCTTCGTCGCCCCTGGCCGGTCGGGCCGATCCTGCTGGACATGGTGGCCTGCGTGCGGCTGACCAGGAGCGTCTCGCCGGGGTGGGCCTGTCCGGAGGCCCGCCCGCGGGGTGAACCCGACCCGTTCCGATCCGACACGGCCCCCGACACCCGTAGCGGTGCCGGGGGCCGTTGGGCCATCCTGGGGGCGTGCAGAGCGAGATCGAGGACGTGTACCGGGTGTTCGCGCGCTACCCCCGACCCGCGAGGGTGGAGGGGTGTCAGCACTGCGTCACCGAGAACGACCACCATGACCTGCTCGGGGCTCCGCTGCGGGAGCTCGACGCCGAGCGGCTGCGCCGGTTCTCCCACAAGGCCCTGAACACGTGGGGCGACGTGGATGACCTGCGCCACTTCCTGCCCAGACTTCTGGAACTCTCCCTCCGCGGTGACGCGGACCTCCACGGGCTCTTCGCCAAACTCCGCCAGGCCGGGTGGACCGACTGGCCAGAGGACGAGCGCGCGTCGCTCCGGGCCTGCCTGTCCGTCTGGTGGGAGCTCGGCCTCACCGACGAGGACCGGGAACTCGCGCCGTGGGGGACGCTCGCGGAGGCCGGGGACGAACTCGGCCCGTACCTGGCGTCGTGGTGGGGCCGCGACACCCCGCAGGCGCTGTGGACGCTGGTCGAACTGGTCGGCGAGGTCGCGCACACCGCGCCCGGCGACCGCGACGAGCGGGTGGTCGCCTGGCTGGCGACCACCCGGGGATGGATGGAGGAGGCGTTCTTCGAGGTCTCGGAGACCGGCCAGACCGAACTGGCCGAGGCCCTCTCGGAGGCCCGGCAGCTCCTGGACCTGGTCACCCTCGACGAACCGGTCGCCGACGGACCCGCCGACCCCGACACCGGGCCGTCCGGCTCCCCTTCCCCCGACCTCGACCCCGACACCGGCTCCGGGCCGTCCGGAGCCGCGGACCCGGAGTCGGCCCGCCCCGGTACAGACGGACCACCGGACCGGCCCTGAGGGGTGGGACCGGGGCCGCGAGGGGTGGCCCGGTTCCGGGATTCACGAGGGCCGGACGGGGGCGGGCACTGGGGCGGCAAGGGGCGGCCGGGGTGTGGTCCGTCGTGGGCGGGATGACACACTTCGTCCATGCTCGGTATCACCGACCTGCCGACCTACCTGGCGGGACTCGTCCTCATCGTGCTCCTGCCGGGGCCCAACTCCCTCTACGTGCTCTCCGTCGCCGCGCGCAGCGGTACCCGCACGGGGTACAGGGCTGCCGCCGGTGTGTTCACCGGCGACACCCTCCTCATGTTGCTCGCGGCCGCCGGTGCGGCCTCGCTGCTCCAGGCCAGCCCGCTGCTCTTCTCGGTGGTGAAGTACGCGGGAGCCGCCTACCTGGTCTGGATGGCCATCGGGATGCTGCGCTCGGCCCACGCCATCTGGACCTCACGGCACCAGAGAGCCGAGGACCAGCGTGCGGCCGACGCGGACGCGACGGAGGCGCCCACCGGTGAACGTCCCTTCCACCGAGCGCTCGTGGTGTCCCTGTTCAACCCGAAGATGATCCTCTTCCTGATCTCCTTCTTCGTGCAGTTCGTCGACCCCGCCTACGCGTACCCGGCGCTGTCCTTCCTGGTGCTGGGCCTGCTGCTCCAGGCCTTCAGCCTGCTTTACCTCTCCGTGCTGATCTTCAGCGGTACCCGGCTGGCGGCGGCCTTCGGCCGCCGGCGGCGACTCACGGCGGGCGCCACCTCGGCGGCGGGTGCGCTGTTCCTCGGCTTCGCGGTGAAGCTGTCCGTCAGCAGCGTCTGACCGGCCGGCCCCGGCGCCCTCTGATGGCTCGGCGCCTTCTGATGGTGGGCCCGGAAAACTTCTCCGGGCTCGCGGAATAGCACCAGGGGTGGGGTCGTTACACGGAGCGGGTCGGTGCGGTTTAAGTGTCCCCCGGGCTCTAATCAAAGCCTTCAGGGAATACCGCACCCCAGTGGTGGTCAGGAGCCCTGTTGTGCCACCCGCCGTGAGGCGACCGCCGCACCGGCCCTTCAACGTTCGAAGGCCCACCGGGACTCCCCGGTGGGCCTTCGTGTGTTCGCTCCCCCTCCGGCCCGACACGACGGCCCTTCGGCCGAGCGTGCGGCCGAATGTCGTACGGCGATGGCACCGTGGAGGGCACGGTGGTGGCCTTCCACACCTCAGCGGCCCCGCCGAAGCGCCCCAGGAGGAAGCCATGTACACGCCCGACGCGGTCACGGAGACCGAGTGGCACAGGGCCCACGAGGACCTGATCGCCAAGGAGAAGGAGCTGACCCGCGCCCAGGACCGGCTCGCGGCCGAGCGCAGGAGGCAGCCCGGGTACCGGATCGGCGAGGACCACGTGTTCGAGGGCCCGGGCGGGGAGTACTCCCTGACGGACCTCTTCGAGGGGCGCCGACAGCTCGTCGTCTACCACTTCATGCTCGCGCCCGGTTCCGACCACCAGTGCGAGGGCTGCTCCATGGTCGTGGACAACCTGGGTCACCCGGAGCACCTCAACGCCCGGGACACCACGCTCGCCGTGGTGTCCCGGGCCCCCTACCCGGAGATCGCGGCCGTGCGTGAGCGGATGGGGTGGACGGTGCCCTGGTACTCCTCCTTCGGCGGCCGCTTCAACGAGGACATGGGCGTCACCGTGGACGGCGGCGAGAACTTCGGGCTGAGCGTGTTCATCCGGGACGACTCCAGCGTGTACCGGACCTACTTCACCCAGGGCCGGGGCGTGGAGAAGCTGGGCACCAACTGGAGCCTGCTCGACCTCACCCCGCTGGGCCGCCAGGAGCTGTGGGAGGACAGCCCGGAGGGGGTTCCCCAGGGCGAGCCGTACGCCTGGTGGCGTCTGCACGGCGAGTACGGCGACTGACCCCGGCGGAGGCCTCCCGAACGGAGGCCTCCGCCCGGACGTGCCGGTTCAGCGAGGGCTGAGCCCGGTCATCAGGAGCCGGACCACGTTCCGCAGGGACTCGTCGACGTCCTCGGTGTTCTCGTCGCCGCTGAACGAGGCGAACCCGTGCAGGGTGGAGGCCACCGTGAAGGCGATGGCCGTGGGGTCGCCCTCGATGATCTCCCCCGCGCGCTGCCCCTCGGAGATGGCGTCCAGGACGATGGCGATCATGTCCCCGACGGCGGCGGCGAGCTGGTCGGAGACGTCGCTGTCGTGCTTGCGCGCGTACATCAGTTCCAGCAGGGCCGCGTTGGACATGGCGAAGCCCACGTAGGCGCGGGCCAGCCCCAGGAGGTAGTCCCCGGTGTCCGACCCGGCGTGGTCCTGTTCCGCTCTGGCGCGTTCGAGTGAGGCCTGGAGTCGCCGGAAACCGTTGAGGGCGAGCGCGTCGAGCAGGGCCTGCTTGTCCTTGAAGTGTCGTCCGGGCGCCGCGTGGCTGACACCGGCCTCGCGGGCGAGTTCGCGCAGGGAGAGGGCCCCGGGGCCGCGCTGGGCCAGGGTGCGTTCGGCGCTGCTCAACAGGGTGGAGCGGAGGTCGCCGTGGTGGTAGGGGCGGTCAGGCATGCCACCCAGCATAGCCCGATGTTTGCAATGCCAGCATTGTTGTCATTGACAACTTCAGGAGTGCTCCCTAGTTTGGGGACATGAGCACAACCAGCGTGAGCCTGCCCGACCTGACCGGCAGGACCGCCGTCATCACCGGCGCCAACAGCGGACTGGGCCTGGAGACCGCCAGGGTCCTGGCCGGACGCGGCGCTCGCGTGGTGTTGGCGGTCCGCGACACCGCCAAGGGGGAACGAGCCGCCGCCGAGATCCCGGGGACGACCGAGGTCCGCCGCCTCGACCTCGCCGACCTGGCCTCGGTCCGCGAGTTCGCCGACGGTTGGCGGGGCGACCTCGAACTCCTGATCAACAACGCCGGACTCATGGCGATCCCCGAGTCCCGCACCAGTGACGGCTTCGAGACCCAGTTCGGCGTCAACCACCTGGGCCACTTCGCCCTCACCAACCTCCTCCTCGAACACGTCACCGGACGCGTGGTCACCGTCTCCTCCGGCCTGCACCGATCGGTCAACCGGATCGACTTCGAGAACCCCAACCTGGAGGGCCGCTACACGCCCTACCGGGCCTACGGGCAGTCCAAACTGGCCAACCTCCTGTTCACCCTGGAACTCCAGCGCAGGCTCGACGAGGTGGGCTCCTCGGTGCTGGCCACCGCCGCGCACCCCGGCTACGCCGCCACCAACCTCCAGGGCCGCAGCGAGAACGCGTTGCAGGACGGGCTCCTGCGGATCGGCAACCGGATCTTCGCCCAGAGCGCGCACAGTGGGGCACTGCCCACGGTCTACGCCGCAACGCAGGACGTTCCCGGAGCGTTCTTCGCCGGACCCACCGGCCTGTTCGTGAACGGGGCGCCCGGCCCGTCCAAGAGGAGCGCCGCCGCGCGCGACACCGAGATGGCCCGGCGGCTGTGGGACCTGTCCGAGGAGATGACCGGTACGTCGTTCCCGCTCTAGCGGGAGGGCCCCGGAGACGGTTCTGAACGTCTCCGGGGCCGGGAGTCACGGGACGAGGGTGAGTTCGTCCTCAGTGGCCTCGCGGACCGCCTCCTCGGTCACCGCCCAGGGGAGCGTCGCGCCCTCCGCCCACAGTTCCAGCTGGTCGTCGTAGTTCGGGTGGAAGGCGTGGCCGGAGTTGCCGGTGAGGTTGATCCACGTGGAGGAGTCCCGGTCGGCCAGGTCCACGACCATGCGCATCGACGGGACCGTGGTGATGCCGTAGCCCTCCGACGCGTTCCAACCGGTGGCGTTGACCAGGTCGGAGCCCCCCGCGCTCTCCACGGGGCCGCGGTTGAACAGCCACTCCACCGGGCCGATCCCCGAGGTCCCGAAGGACTCGTGCGTCGCGGTGAGGGTGTGCAGGTCGCCCCAGCGCCAGTCGGCGGGGTCGTCGCCGAGCAGTTCGGTGAGCTCCTCCACGGCGGCGTCCATCGCCGCGGCCAGGACCTCCTCCCGTCCGCTGACCTCCCGGCCCTCCCACCAGGCCGAGTCGGGGTCCTCCAGCAACTGGGAGACCACGTGCATCCCGCGTGAGCGGCCGTCCATGCCGCGTTCCCCGAGTTCGTCGAAGAGCAGGGGGAGGAGCTGGCGCCAGGTCGCGTTGTAGAACGCGGCCGCGGCGGAGTCGGGTTCGTTGCGGTGGTCCCAGTCGACGAGGAGTTCGCGGGCCTTCGCGGTGGTTCCCTCGACCGGGGCGTCCAGCAGGTACGGGGTGACCTCGAGGGCGCTGGTGTGGAGGGAGTCCACGAGGACCCGCTCCATGTCCGCGACACCCACGGGGCCGTCCGCGATCGCCTCGTCCAGGAGGTCGTTGATCCGCTGGCCCCGGTAGCCGTAGTTCCAGTCCGAGGTCAGGAAGTGTCCGTAGTCCTCGTCCACGACCGACTCGTTGGCGGTGACGATCACCCCGGACTCCGGGTTGTACACGCTGGGCAGTTCGTCGAAGGGCAGGAACTCGTCCTCCCAGTCGTAGTCCGAGTCCCAGCCGGGGGCGGGCCAGCGGCCGTCGCCCTTGCCCCGGACCGGGACCAGACCGGGGGCCTGGTAGCCGATGTTGCCCTCGTTGTCCGCGTAGACGAGGTTCTGTGAGGGGACGTCGAACCGGCTCGCGGCCTCGCGGAAGGTGTCCCAGTCACGGGCCCGGTTCATGGAGAAGATCGCGTCGGCGGTGGTGCCCGGCTGGAGCGCGGTCCAGCGCAGGGACACCTGGTAGGGGGCGTCGTCCCCCTCGCGGGGGTTCTCGCCGACCCTGCGCAGGTTCGATCCCGCGGACGCGGTCGACAGGATCGGGCCCCTGTGGGTGGAGCGGACGGTGAGTTCGAGGTCCTGGCCGCCGGAGACCGCGATGGTCTCCTCGATGATCTCCAGGGGGCGCCGCTCCCCGTCCACCACGTAGTCGTCGCCCTCCACCCGCTCCAGGTAGAGGTCCATGACGTCCGGGTTGAGGTTGGTGAAGCCCCAGGCGATGGACTCGTTCTGGCCGATCACCACGCCGGGCAGGCCCGAGAAGCTGAACCCGCTGGTGTCGAAGGGGCACTCCTCGGTGAGCTCCGTGCAGTGCAACCCCATCTGGTACCAGGTGGACGGCATCGAGGCGCCCAGGTGGGGGTCGTTGGTGAGCAGCGGAAGACCGGTCTCGGTGTGCTCACCGGACACGACCCAGGAGTTGGATCCGAGGTCGGGGTCGTCGGAGGGGCCGAGGAGGTCCGGGATGGCGTCGTGCACGCCGGAGAGCCCGCCGAGCGCCGCGAGGGCCTCCTCGGGCAGGTCGGGTGCGCAGCCCAGGTCGGCTTCGGTGCCGGCCCCGGAGTGCTCGTCGGTGTCCGTGATGGTGGCGTGCTTCTCGGTCGGGTAGGCGGGGTAGAGCTCCTCGATCCGTTCCTCGTCGAGGCCGTCGGCGAGGAGCAGGGCCCGCTGCGTCTCGTCCTGGAGGTTGCCGCCCAGGTCCCAGGCCATGGCCTTCAGCCACGCGAGGCTGTCGGTGGGCGTCCAGGGCTCCACGGTGTAGTCGTCGGCGGTGATCCCGAGGAGGCCGTACTCCAGGCTGGCCGAGAGCCCCTGGTTGTCGTCGATCCAGGCGTTCACCCCGGCCGCGTAGGCGTCCAGGTAGCGCTGGGTGTCCTCCTCCAGGAGGTCGTACTCCTGCTCGGCGACCCGACGCCA
This sequence comes from Nocardiopsis sp. B62, assembly GCF_018070675.1. Taxonomy (NCBI): domain Bacteria; kingdom Bacillati; phylum Actinomycetota; class Actinomycetes; order Streptosporangiales; family Nocardiopsidaceae; genus Nocardiopsis; species Nocardiopsis sp. B62. Next base: position 23,867 of record NZ_JAGPXK010000005.1, read on the forward strand.
GCCCATGGTGCGCAGATAGATGTCGGTCTCCACCTGGCCCGGGCCGAAGAGTTCGGCGGTGCGCCCCGCCGTGACGTGCCTGCGGAAGTCCATCTCCCAGAACCGGTCCTGGGCGTGGGTGAACCCCTGGGCGACGAAGAGGTCCTCGGCGTCGTCGGCGTACACGTGGGCGACGCCCCGTTCGTCCCGGAGCACGGAGACCGGCGCGCTGAGTTCGGCGAGGGCCAGCTCCCCGGAGGTGGTCGGGAAGGAGCGCCGTACCGCCCAGACCCCCAGGAGCGAGGCGATCAGTGCGAGAGACGCGACCGTGGCGACAAACCCCAGAAAAACACGAAGAAGGACACGCTTCCGCAATACACCCATGTCGGAACCCTAGGGTGTTCCGCCTTCGGTGCTCCAGTCCTCGCCGTTAATTGTTACCAACTGGTAGAAAATGGTGTTCCTCCTGGCGGGGGCGAGTGGGGCCGAGCGGGCACTGTCGGGGGGCGGTTCCGTGCGCCGGAGGTCGCGGACGCCAGGCGCGGCGCGGCCGAGGCGATCGGAATAACTCATGGCGAACCGGACCAATACCCCCGCCGCTCGGTGACGAATAGTCCCCTGAGGGGCGGATCGTCCAACCGGCGAAAGGCCCCGTCCGACCACCGAAGGGAACCCCCGTCATGACGTCAGTTCGTCGACGCGCCTCCGCGCTCCTGCTCTCCGCCCTCGCCGCCACCGCGGTCCTCGGCTTCGCCGTCGCGCCCGCTCAGGCCGCTGCGGCCCCCGCCGCCGAGGCCTCCGCGCCCTCGGGCGGCCTGCTCGGTGGTCTGGGTCTGTTCGGGGACGGCGGACTGCTCACCATCTTCATCGGCAACTACCAGATCAACAACTAGCGACCCGTTTCAAAGTGGCCGGAGTGGTGCACTCCGGTCGCTTTGCCCTGTCCGGAATATGGCTTTTAGTAAGTATCTGATTGCTTTGTGTGATGTGCATCACGCAATCCTTCCGAACTTTCGCCACGAATCACCAGTGATCACAGACAAGCTATTGAAAGCGGTCATCCCGGCCCCCCTGGGGCGACCGATCCGCTGGCGTGCTCCGTTTCCCGCCCGGGGCACCCCGGACACACGCATTCAATTCCCCGCAACCGCGGCCCGTCCGCTGCTTCGGCAGAGGCGCCGACGCGATTGGAAGGTCTTCGATGACGAACACCGGCCGAACCCGCCGACTGCCGCTCACGGCTGCCCAGACCGGGCTCTGGTACGCGCAGCAGATGGACCCGGGAAACCCCGTGTACGCCATCGCCGAGTACCTGGAGTTGGACGGTCCGCTGGACGTGCCGGTCCTCTGCGCCGCCCTGCGTCAGGCGGTGCTGGAGACCGAGTCGCTCCACCTGCGCTTCGGCGAGGAGGACGGGGAGCCCTGGCAGGAGGTCCGCCGACCGGAGGACTGGTGGCCCACGGTCGTGGACCTCACCGACGAGCCCGACCCCGCCGAGTCCGCCCGCCGGTGGATGCGCGACGACCTCGCGCGGGCGCAGGACGTCCGGGGCGAGACCCTGTTCGCCGAGGTGATCTTCCGTCTGGGCGAGGAGCACCACTTCGTCTACCAGCGCGTCCACCACCTGCTCCTGGACGGCTACGGGGCCATGCTGGTCCTGGGCAGGGTCGCCGAGGTCCACGACGCCCTGGCCGCCGGGACCGAGCCGGGCCCCAGCCCCTTCGGTTCGCTGAGCCGACTCCTGGAGGAGGAGGCCGACTACCGGGCGAACGGCACCGAGGAGACGGACGGCCGCTTCTGGTCGGAGTACATGGCCGACGCCCCCGACGCGGTGGGGCTGGCCGGTACGCCCCCGCGGATGCCCACCAGCCTGCACAGGGTCACCGACCACCTGCCGCGCGAGACCGCCGCCGGGCTCCAGGCCGCCGCCCGCCGACAGCGCACCAGCCTGCCCACCGCGGTCCTCACGGCCACCGCCGTGCACCTCCACCGCTTCACCGGCGCCCGGGACGTCGTCCTCGGCCTGCCGGTCACCACACGCCGCACGTCGCACGCACGGACGGTTCCGGCCGCGGTCTCCAACATCGTTCCGCTGCGCGTCCGGGTCCGTCCCGACCAGCCCGTGTCCGAACTCCTACGGCAGGTGGCGCTGGACACCCGGCGGGCGCTCCGGCACCAGCGCTACCGCAGCGAGGACCTGCGTCGCGACGGGAACTTCGGTCGCCGCCTCACCGGGCCGTCGGTGAACATCATCCCGGCCCTGGGCGAGCTGGTCTTCGCCGGGCTCCCGGCCACCACGCACAACCTCGCGGTCGGTCCCGTCGAGGACCTGTCCGTCATCTTCCACGGGCTCGGGGCGACCCAGGACATCCGCGTCGACTTCGACGGCAGCCCGGACCTGTACACGCGCGACGAGCTCGGCGACCACCAGAGCCGCCTGTTCGCCGTCATGCGGGCCATCGCCGAGGACCCCTCCGCCCCGGTGGGAACCCTGGCCGCCCGCTCCGACGAGGAGGAGAGGGCGGGGGCCGGCGTGAGCGACGGCCCGGTGCGGGCGCTGCCCGACCTCACGGTCGCGGACGAGTTCGCGATCACCGCCTCCCGGTTCCCCGCGAGCACGGCGGTCGTCGCACCGGACGGGCGACTCACCTTCGCCCGCCTCGACGCCCTGTCCGACCGATGGGCCGACCACCTCGTCGCGCTCGGCGCCGCCCCCGGGCGCCTGGTGGGAGTCCGGCTGGGGCGCCACACCGACCTCGCCGTCGCCCAGCTGGCGGTGCTCAAGGCCGGAGCCGTCTGCCTGCCCCTCGACCCCGGCTACCCCACGGGCCGACTGGCCGCGATGGTGCGGGACGCGCGGCCGGACATCGTGCTCGCCCACGGCGACACCGTGTCCGGGACCCCGGACGAAGCGCCGGAGGGCACCCTCAGGACCGTCCTGATGGACGACCCGGCCACCAGGGCCGCCGTCGAGGAGGGCCCGCGCCCGCCCGAGTCGGACCGGCCCCGCCCCGCCACCGGCGCCGACCTCGCCTACGTCATCTACACCTCCGGTTCCACGGGCGCGCCCAAGGGCGTCGCCGTGGAGCACCGATCCCTGCTCAACCTCCTGCACTCGCACCGCGAACTCGTCTTCACTCCCGCCCGGGAACGCCACGGACGGGCGCTGCGGGTGGCGCACACCGCGGGGCTCTCGTTCGACGCCTCCTGGGACCCGTTCCTGTGGATGGTCGACGGACACGAGCTCCACCTGGTAGAGGACGAGGTCCGCCGCGACCCGCAGCGGCTCGTGGCCCACCTGCGCGAACAGGGCCTGGAAGCCATCGAGACCACGCCCTCCTTCGCCCGCGCGCTCCTGGCCGAGGGTCTGGCCGAGCCCGGCGGCCCCACGGTCGTCGCCCTGGGCGGCGAGGCCGTGGACGCCGACCTGTGGAACACGCTCGCGTCGCTGGAACACGTCAGCGCGCACAACCTGTACGGCCCCACCGAGACCACGGTGGACAGCCTGACCACACCCGTCACCTCGGAGAGCGCCCCCCACATCGGGGCCGCGGTCGCCAACTCCCGCGCCTACGTCCTGGACTCGGGGCTCCGGCCCGTCCCCCCGGGCGCCACCGGTGAGCTGTACGTCTCGGGCGCGTCCGTCGCGCGCGGCTACCTCGGCCGTTCCGTTCTCACCGCCGAACGGTTCGTGGCCGACCCCCATGCCGCCGACGGCAGCCGCATGTACCGCACCGGCGACCTGGTCTCGCCGGGACCCGACCACACCCTGCGCTTCCTCGGCCGCGCCGACGACCAGGTCAAGGTACGCGGGGTGCGCGTCGAACCGGCCGAGGTCGAGGCAGTCGTCCGTGAGTGCCCCGGAGTCCGCCAGACCGCGGTGATCGCCGTTGGCGAGGGCGCGGACACCCGCCTCGTGGCCTACGTGGTCGTCGACGACCCCTCCGACACGGACAAGGTCCGCGCACACACCTCGGACCGGCTGCCCGCCTTCATGGTGCCCGCCGCGACCGTCCAGGTCCCCGAGCTGCCGCTGACCCCCAGCGGAAAGCTCGACCGCGCCGCCCTGCCCCTGCCCTCCGGCGGCTCGGAGACCCTCCGGGCGCCGCGCGACGAGCGCGAGCGCAGGCTCTGCGAGCTCTTCGCCGAGGCGGTCGGGGTCGAGCGGGTCGGCGTGGACGACGACTTCTTCGCCCTGGGCGGCCACTCCCTGCTGGCCACCCGCCTGATCGGCCGGATCCGCGCCGAGTTCGGCGCGGCCCCCGCCATCCGCGAACTCTTCGAGAACCCGACGGTCGCCGGGCTGGCCAGGGTGCTCCCGGACGAGGCGGTGACCGCACCGCGACTGGAGCCGCGCGAGCGCCCCGAGGTGCTGCCGCTGTCGCACACCCAGCGCAGACTCTGGTTCCTCAACAGGTACGCACCCGACTCCGGTGCCTACAACATCCCGGCCGCGCTCCGGCTGCGCGGCGAGCTGGACACCGGGGCCCTGCGCGCCGCGCTGGACGACCTGGTGGAGCGCCACGAGACCCTGCGCACCGTGTTCCCGCTGCACGGGGAGGAGCCCCGCCAGCACGTCCTGGCGCCCCACGAGACCCCCCTCGACTTCGCGGCCGTCTCGTGCCCCGAACGCGACCTGGAGCGGGTGATCACGGCCGAGGCGAGCCGGGGCCTGGACACCTCCCTGGAGACCCCGCTGCGGGTCCGGCTCCTGCGGGTCGACGACCGTGACCACGTCCTGCTGCTGGTCCTGCACCACATCGCCGGTGACGGGTGGTCGCTGGGACCGCTCGCCCGGGACCTGGCCGACGCCTACTCCGCGCGCTCCCAGGGGCGGGCCCCGGACTGGGCGCCCCTCCCGGTCCAGTACGCCGACTACACGCTCTGGCAGAACGAGGTGCTCGGCGGGGACGACGACCCGGAGAGCGAGCTCTCCCGGCAGCTGGCCTACTGGCGCGAGGCCCTGCGAGGGGCCCCGGAGGAGACGGTCCTGCCCGCGGACCGCGCCCGCCCCGAACAGTCCAGCGGGCGCGGTGGCTCGGTCCCGCTGAGCCTGTCACCCGAACTCCACGAGCGCCTCAACGGGCTCGGCGACAAGCACGGCGCCAGCCTGTTCATGGTGCTCAACGCCGGGCTCACCGCGCTGCTCTCCCGCCTGGGCGCGGGCTCCGACCTGACCGTCGGCACACCCACGGCGGGCCGCACGGAGACCGAACTCGACGATCTCGTCGGCTTCTTCGTGAACACGGTCGTCATCCGGACCCGGACATCCGGCTATCCGACCTTCGATGACCTGGTCATCCGGTCCCGGCAGGCCTGCCTCTCCGGTTTCGCCCACCAGGACGCCCCCTTCGACCGCGTGGTCGAGGAGTTGCGTCCGGCCCGCGTGGGCTCGCGGCCACCGCTCTTCCAGGTGATGCTCGCCCTCCAGAACATCCGCGCCGAGCGGCCGTCCCTGGGCGGCCTGGACACCACGGTGCAGGAGGGCGTCGGCACCCGGCAGGCCAAGTTCGACCTCACCCTCAACCTGACGGAGCACCTGGGGTCCGGCGGCGTCGCCGAAGGGCTCCTCGGCGACCTGGAGTACGACGCCGACCTCTTCGACGAGCACACCGCCCGCTCCGTCGCCGACCGCTTCACCCACCTGCTCTCGGTCCTGGCCGAGGCCCCGGACACCGTCGTCGAGGAGGCGGAGCTCCTCCTGCCCGGAGAGCGGGCGGAGCTGGACGAGGGCTCGGCGGGACCGTACCGTTCCGGAGCCGCGGACTCGATCCTGGAGGCCTTCGAGGCCCAGGTCCTGTGCACTCCCGACCGGACCGCGGTGGTCGCGGGCGACCACTCGCTGACCTTCGCGGAGCTGGACGCCCGCGCCGAGAGCCTGGCCCGCCTCCTGGCAGACCGGGGCGCCGGACCCGGAACGACCGTGGCGACGGTGCTGCCGCGCTCGGTCGACCTGGCGGTCGCGCTCCTGGGCGTGCTCCGCAGCGGAGCCGCCCACATGCCCGTCGACACCTCCTACCCGCGCGATCGGGTCGACCACATGTTCGCGGACGCCCGTCCCGAACACGTCCTCACCACGGCCGGAAACCGGACGCGCGTTCCCGCTGACAGCACGGTGCTGTACGTCGACGCGCTGCCGCTGGACACCCCCATGCTGCGGGTTCCGGCCCGCCCGGCCCCCCGCGACGCGGCCTACGTCGTCTACACCTCCGGATCCACCGGCCGCCCCAAAGGCGTGGTCGTCGAGCATCGCTCTCTGGCCAACCTGCTCCACTCGCACCGGGAGCGCGTGTTCGGACCGGCCGTCACCGCCGCGGGCCGACCCCTGCGGGTCGCGCACACGGCCGGGGTCTCCTTCGACGCCTCGTGGGACCCGTTCCTGTGGATGGTGGACGGCCATGAACTCCACATCGTCCAGGATCCCGTCAGGGGAGACGCCGAACAGCTCGTCGCCCTCCTGCGTGAGCGGGAGGTCGACGCGGTCGAGACGACGCCCTCCTACGCCAGGCAGCTCGTGGCGCTGGGGCTCTTCGACGGCGGCACCGGGCCGCGCGTGCTCGCTTTGGGCGGAGAGGCGGTCGACGCCCGGCTCTGGGACGAACTGCGCGACGTCCCCGGCCTGACGGCGCACAACCTGTACGGGCCGACCGAGTGCACCGTCGACAGTGTCACGGCCCGTTCCGACGAGGAGACCGAACCGGTGATCGGCAGGCCGATCGCCAACACCGGCGCCCGGGTCCTGGACGGCAGGCTCCGTCCGGTCCCCGCAGGGGTCGTCGGCGAGCTCTACCTCACCGGCGCCGGGGTCGCCCGCGGCTACCTCGGACGCCCGGGGATGACCGCCGAGCGCTTCCTCGCGGACCCGTTCGCCGCCGACGGGAGTCGGATGTACCGCACCGGTGACCTGGTCACCCGTCGGTCCGACGGCGCGCTGCGCTATGTCGGCCGCGCCGACGGACAGGTCAAGGTGCGCGGCCACCGGATCGAACTCGGCGAGGTCGAGGCCGTCGTGGCCGAACACCCCGACGTCGCCCAGTCGGCCGTGGTGCTCACCCGCACCAGGGACGGGGACGCGCGGCTGGCCGCCTTCGTCACCGCACGGCCGGGCGGTCGCCCCGACACCCGGGGGATCCGCGACCACGCGGCGCGCAGGCTCCCCGCCGCCATGCTGCCCGGGGTGGTCATGGTGCTGCCCGAACTCCCGCTGACGCCCAACGGCAAGCTGGACCGGGCGGCGCTGCCCGAACCCGAGGCCGTCACCGGCAGCGGACGCGGCCCGCGCACCCGCGACGAGACCGTCCTGTGTGAGCTGTTCGCCAAGGTCCTGGACGTGCCCGAAGTGGGCATCGACGACGACTTCTTCGCCCTCGGCGGCCACTCGCTCCTCGCGGTGCGCCTGGTGGCCCGTATCCGTCACACGGTCGGCGCCGAGGTCGCGGTGCGCACGCTCTTCGAGGCACCGACCGTGGCCGGTCTGGCCGCGGCGCTCGGCACCGGGCGCCAGTCCAGGCCCCCGCTGCGACCGGTGCCCCGGCCCGCGCGTGTGCCGCTGTCGTTCGCCCAGCGCAGACTGTGGTTCCTCAACCGGTTGGACACATCGGCGGCCCTCTACAACCTCCCGATGGCGGTTCGGATCACCGGCGAGCTGGACACCGAGGCGCTGCGCGGGGCGCTGTTCGACGTCTCCGCGCGCCACGAGAGCCTGCGAACGGTCTTCCCGGACATCGACGGCGAGCCCCTCCAGCACGTGCTGCCCCCCGAGGCGGTCACTCCGGGCAGCGAGTGCGTGGAGGTCGCCTCCGAGGAGGAGCTCCGGCAGGCCCTGGTCCGCGAGGCGGGCAGGGGCTTCGACCTTGCCGTCGAGACGCCTCTGCGGGGCCACCTGTTCAGGGTCGGCCGGGAGCACGTCCTGCTGCTGGTCCTGCACCACATCGCCGGTGACGGATGGTCGACCGCGCCCCTGGCGCGCGACCTCTCCATGGCCTACACCGCCCGTGTGCACGGCACGGCGGCCCTCGCCCGCGACCTGCCGGTGCAGTACGCGGACTACACGCTCTGGCAGCGCGAGGTCCTGGGCGACGACGGCGACCCCGAGAGCGCGATCCGGCACAGCCTCGACGCCTGGGAGCGCCGCCTGTCCGGCGCCCCGGACGAGGTGCGCCTGCCCTCCGACAGGCCCCGGCCCGCCAGCGCCTCCCAGCCCTCCGCCAGCACGGGGGTGGAGATCGGCGCGGACCTGCACGAACGCCTGCTGCGGTTGGCCCGGTCCTCGTCCACGAGCCTGTTCATGGTCCTCCAGGCCGGACTCGCCGCCCTGCACACACGCCTGGGCGCGGGCGACGACATCGTGATCGGCAGCCCGGTCGCGGGGCGCACCGACCCGGCTCTGGACGAACTGGTCGGGTTCTTCGTCAACACGCTCCCGCTGCGTACCGACACCTCGGGTAACCCGACCTTCACCGACCTGCTGGCGCGGGTGCGCGACGCCGACCTGGACGCCTTCGACGACCAGGAGGTGCCCTTCGAGCAGATCGTGGAGCGGCTCAACCCCTCGCGTGCCCTCGGACGTCATCCGCTGTTCCAGACGGCTCTGACCCTCCAGAACAACGAGACGCCCACCATGGAGCTGTCGGGTCTGGACGTGCGCCCCGAACCGGGCGCACCGGCACTGGGCGCCAAGTTCGACCTCTCCTTCGACCTGGCCGAGCAGACCTGTCCGCTGGGCGGCGCCGCCGGTGTCACCGGCACGCTGGAGTACAACAGCGCGATGTTCGACCCCGGCACGGCGCGGCTGTTCGTGGAGCGCTACGTCCGACTGCTCGACGCCGCCACCCGGGCACCCGAGGCCCGTCTCGGTCGCCTGGAGATCCTCTCCGGAGAGGAGCGGGAGGGGCTCCTGGCCGACGGGCACGGCCTGCTCAGGGAGCTTCCGGTCGAGACCGTCGTGGAGCTGTTCGAGGAGCAGGTCCGGCTCACCCCCGACGCGATCGCGCTGGTCTGCGCGCAGGAGCGGCTCAGCTTCGCCGACCTCGAACGGCGCGCCAACTGCCTGGCCCGTTCTCTGGTCAAGCTCGGCAACGGGCCCGGCGACGTGGTCGCCGTCCTGCTCCAGCGATCGGTGGAGACGGTCGTGAGCCTCCTGGGCGTGCTCAAGAGCGGCGCCGCGTACCTGCCCCTCGACCCCGACCACCCCGACGAGCGGCTGGCCACCATGATCGGCGACGCCGTGCCCGGGCTGGTGCTCACCGACTCCTCGCTCGCCCACCGGGTCCCCGACGCCCCGCTGGTGCGCGACGTGGACGCCATCACCGACAAGCACGGCGACTGCCACTGCGCCACCGCGGGCGCGCTCACCGACCGCGAACGGGTCCGTCCGCTCACCGCCTCGGACATCGTGTACGTCATCTACACCTCGGGCTCCACCGGCAGGCCGAAGGGGGTCGAGGTCGAGCACGGGTCGTTGGTCAACCTGTTCCTGAGCCACCAGGAGGAGCTGTTCACCCCGGTCAGCCAGGAGCTGGGCCGCAAGCTCCGGGTCGCGCACACCGCCGGTGTGGCCTTCGACGCCTCCTGGGACCCGATCCTCTGGCTGGTCGACGGGCACGAGCTGCACGTCGTGGAGGACTCGGTGCGCCGCGACCCCTCCGGCCTCGCCGACTACCTGACCCGCAACCGCGTGGACTCCGTCGAGACCACTCCCAGCTACGCCCGCAGGCTGATCGCCGAGGGCGTGCTCGACCACTCGGACGCGCTCTCGGTGGTGGCCTTGGGCGGAGAGGCGGTCGACGCCGACCTCTGGGACGACCTGACCCGCCGCCCGGACGTGCGCGCCTACAACTTCTACGGCCCCACCGAGACCACGGTGGACGCCGTCATCGCGGGCATCGGCGGCGAGGCCGGCCCGACCATCGGCCGACCGGTGGGCAACATCCGGGTGTACGTGCTCGACAGCGGGCTCCAGCCCGCACCCGTGGGCGCTCTCGGTGAGCTCTACATCGCCGGAGCCGGGCTGGCCCGCGGATACCGCAGCCGCCCCGGCATGACGGGGGAGCGGTTCGTCGCCGACCCCTTCGCCGCCGCGGGCGGACGCATGTACCGGACCGGAGACCTCGTCCGGTGGCGCGCAGACGGCACGCTGGAGTTCGTCGGCCGCGCCGACGACCAGGTCAAGCTCCGGGGCTTTCGGATCGAACCCGGGGAGATCAGGGCGACGCTCGTGGACCATCCCGGAGTCGCCGAGGCCGCCGTCCTGGTGCGCCGCACGGCGGCGGGGGACGCCAGGCTCGTGGCCTACCCGGTGCCGCTCGTGCGCCCCGGTCCCACCGACGCCGAGCTGCGCCGACACCTGGCCGCCAGGCTTCCCGAATACATGGTCCCGGCGGTGTTCGTCCGCCTGGAGTCCCTGCCACTGACCGTGAACGGCAAGGTCGACAACGCGGCCCTGCCGGACCCCGCCGAGCACGCACCGCAGGTGACCGGTGTTCCCGAGACACGACGCGAGATCCGCATCTGCGCGCTGTTCGCGGAGATCCTGGACCTGCCGAGGGTCGGGGTGCACGACGGGTTCTTCGAGCTGGGCGGGCACTCCCTGCTCGCGGCGCGCCTCGTGCGGCGCATCAGCGCCGCTCTGGGCCAGGAGGTCACGGTGCCGATGCTCTTCCAGAACCCCACGGTCGCCGGGCTCATCCAGGCGGCGGACGGGGAGACCACCGAGACCGGGCTCGGCCGGATCCTGCCGATCCGGCCCACCGGCGAGGGCGCCCCGCTGTTCTGCGTGCACCCCGCCGGAGGGCTCGCGTGGCCCTACGCGGGGCTGGCGCGACACATCGGCGCCGACCATCCCGTGTACGGGCTCCAGGCCCCGGGGCTCAGCCCCGGTGACCGGACCGAGCACGCCACCGACCTGCGATCCCTCACCGAGGACTACGCCGCGCGGATCCGCGAGATCCAGCCGGAGGGGCCCTACCACCTGCTGGGCTGGTCCTTCGGAGGCAACATCGCGCACGCGCTCGCCGGACACCTCCAGGAGACCGGCGACGAGGTGGCCACCCTGGCCCTGCTGGACTCGCACCCGTTCGGCCAGTCCGCAGAGGAGGGCTTCGCCGACGACACCGAGGTCCTCGTCGCGCTGCTCCGGGCCGTCGGCTACGCAGAGGACGCCGAAGGCCTCGGCGAGTCGCCGCGGACCGAGGACGCCATCGAGGTGTTCCGGCGCCACGGCGACCCCCTCGGCGAACTCTCCAAGGAGGCGGTCGAGGCCATGCTCCTCGGCTTCGACCGGCAGGTGTCCCTGCTGCGCCACGGACGGCCGCCCGTCTTCGACGGAGACCTCCTCTTCTTCACCGCGACGCTGGACAGCGTTCCCGGAGTCGACCTTGCCCGGACCTGGCGGCCCTACGTCGAAGGCCGGATCGACAACCAGGACGTCACGTGCACGCACGCGCTCATGGCCACACCGGAGGCGCTCTCCGTGATCGGACCGGTCGTCGCCGACCGTCTGGCCCGCTCACTGGCGCACCGCCGCTGACCCCCACGAACCACCGACAAGCCGCGGCCGTGATCGCGAGCCGCACGAACACAGAAGGGCACACAGCCATGCAGAACCCGTTCGACGACACCGACGCCTCCTTCCTGGTCCTGGTCAACGCCGAGGACCAGCACTCCCTGTGGCCCGCCTTCGTCCCGGTCCCGGCCGGCTGGGTCGTGCGCCATGGTCCCGCCGAGCGCCAGGAGTGCCTCTCCTACATCGACACCAACTGGACCGACATGCGGCCCCACCGGGTGCGCCAGCTCGACGCGGCCTGAGAACCCAGGGCCCGGCCGCGTGGCCGGGCCCCCAACCACGAAGGGAGTGACGTGGACGGGGACGACCATGTCATCGAGGTCGAGGGACTGACCAAGTCCTTCGGGCGACACCGCGCGCTTCGGGGCATCGACCTGGCCGTGCCGCGCGGGCACGTCCTGGGGCTGCTCGGCCCCAACGGGGCGGGCAAGACCACCACCGTCCGCGTGCTGACCACCCTGCTGCGGCCGGACGGCGGGCGGGTCCGGGTCGCCGGTCACGACGTGGTGGCCGACCCGGGTGCGGTCCGCCGCAGCATCGGGCTCTCCGGCCAGTACGCGGCCGTGGACGAGAAGCTCACCGGCTTCGAGAACCTGCGCATGGTGGGCCGCCTGTACGGGATGAACCGCGCGCAGGCGGCCGAGCGCGCCAGGGAACTGCTGCGGCGCTTCCGGCTCTCCGACGTCGCGAACCAGAGTTCGGGCGCCTACTCGGGCGGTATGCGCCGCCGCCTGGACCTGGCCGGGGCCCTGGTGGCCCGGCCCGAGGTGGTCGTGCTCGACGAACCCACGACCGGCCTGGACCCGCGCGGGCGCATGGACACCTGGGAGATCGTCTCCACCCTCGTGGAGGACGGGACCACGGTCCTGCTGACCACGCAGTACCTGGAGGAGGCCGACCAGCTCTCGGACACGATCGTGGTCATCGACAAGGGAACGGTGATCGCCCGGGGCAGCGCCGACGCCCTCAAGGAGCACATGGGCGGGGCACGGATGGACTTCGTCCTCGCCGACGCCGCCGACCTGGATTCGGCCGCGGGGATCGTCGCGGACCACGGCAACGGCCGACCCGAGACCGATCCGGGCGCCAGACGGCTCTCGGTGGGCACCTCGGAGGGGCAGTCGGCGCTGACCGGGGCTCTGGCGGCGCTGCAACGGGGCGGTGTCCCGGTGGTCGAGGTGGCGCTGCGCCGCCCCACCCTGGACGAGGTGTTCCTCGAACTGACCGGACGTGAGGAGGGCGAGGCCGCCGAGCCCGCCCCGCTGGCGGGAGGGCCCCGGTGAACGCGCTGATGAGATCGGTGAGCGACAGCGGGGTCGTCGCCCACCGGAACCTGCTCCACGTCGTGCGGACCCCGGGATCCATGGTCGCGGGGGTCATCCAGCCGGTGATGTTCGTCCTGCTGCTCGCCTTCGTCTTCGGGGGCAGCCTGGGCGGCGCGCAGTACCGGGAGTTCCTGATCGGCGGCATCTTCGCGCAGACCCTGCTGTTCAACTCCTCCTTCACGGCGGTCGGGCTGGCCAACGACCTCCAGAAGGGCATCGTCGACCGCTACCGGTCGCTGCCGATGTCCCGGATCGCCGTCATCCTGGGCCGGACCCTCTCGGACCTGGCGACGAGTTCCCTGTCGCTGCTGGTCACAGCCGTGTGCGGGCTCCTGATCGGATGGCGGGTCACCACGGGGGCGAGCGAGGTGGTCCTGGGCGTGGCCCTCCTGCTCTTCTTCGCCTTCGCGACCTCCTGGATCGGGGTCTTCATCGCGCTGACCGCCCGCAGCGTCGAGGTGGCCCAGAGCCTGGGCCTGGTCTGGCTGTTCCCGGTCGCCTTCGTGTCGGGTGCCTTCGTCTCCATCGAGGGCATGCCCGCGCCGCTGCGGATCGTCGCGGAGTGGAACCCGGTCACGGCCGTCGCCTCGGCCGCCAGGGAGCTGTTCGGCAACGCCCCGCCGCCGGGCCTGGCGCAGCCGTCCGGTTGGCCCGCGGAGAACGCCGTGCTGTACGCGGCGCTGTCCTCGGCCGTGATCATCGCCGTCTTCGCCCCGCTGGCCCTGCGCCGCTACGTCCTCATCAGCGCCCGCTGATCCACGGGGCCTCAGGGGGCGCGGGGGCGGAGCGGACTGCCCTCATTGGTCCGGCACCTCCGCGCCCCGGGGCCGACGGTCCCCGGGGTGCCTCCCCGTACTCAGGCCTGGGGCCGAGGCTCCTCCTTGAAGGAGCGCAGGAGCAGGGGGACGCACAGGAAGACGGCGGCCCCCATGACGGCGAAGTAGGCGGGAGCGGACAGGTCCAGGAGGGCTCCGCCCAGGACGGGACCGACGAAGAACCCGAGGTAGCGCAGTTCGGACAGGCCGAAGTAGGCGCCCTTGCGGTCGTCCGCGGCCAGGGAGTGCACCGCCACGTCCGGCAGGGGCAGCAGGATCGCCTCGCCCAGGGTCCAGAACACGATGGCCACGTACAGAAGGACCACGTTGGTCGTGCCCAGCCACACGCAGACGAAGGCGACCGCGAAGAACACGCACCCCAGGGTCACCAACGGGCCCCAGGGGAGGCGCTCGGACAGCCAGATCACCGGGGGCTGCACCGCCAGGGCCAGGGCGGCGTTCAGCACCAGCAACGAGGCGAACAGGTACTCCGTCCGGTCGCCGTAGGCGCCCTTCATGTACAGCGGGATGGACGTGTCCATCTGGGCCATGATCAGGAAGACCACCGCCCCCGCGCCGATGGCGGCGATGAGGTGGCGGTCACGCAGGGCGTCGGTCCACGGAACCGGTGAGGTGCTCCTGGAGGAGGTCTCCAAGCGCGTCAACTCCGCGCCGCGCACCGCCACCACTGACAGGTAGAGCGCGAAGAAGGCCGCCGGGGCCAGGAAGAACGCCGCCGGACCCACGTGGAACAGGACGCCGCCCACGGCCGGTCCGACGATCGCCCCCATGCACAGGGTGATGTAACGGACGCGGAAGATCCGGCCGTCGCCGGTGTCGGACAGGGAGAGCAGCTTCTTCATGCTCGGTTCGACCATCGTGCGCGCCACGCCCAGGCTGAGGAAGAGCGACACGATGGCGGCGGGAGCGGAGGCCAGGGCCAGCGCCGAATAGACCACCACGTTCAGCAGGAGTCCCCACCGCATGAGCCGGACGGCGCCGAACCGGTCGGCGACCATGCCGCTCAGGAGGCCGCCGAACGCGGCGATCAGCGCAATACCACCGACCACCGCGCCGATCCCCGCGGCGGACAGTTCCGTCCGGTCCGCGAGGTAGAGCGCGGCGAACGGCAGGGCGGCGAAGAACGCCATGGAGTTGAGCAGCGAACCCAGCACGAGTGTGCGTTCGTCGCGGCTGAACCGCCACAGGGAACGGCGCTGACTGGTCTGGGTCACGGGGACTCCCGGGGGGTGGACGCTGGGGGAGCGGCCACTCTAGGAGCCGACACCGACAGTCGAATCGATCCCGACGGGCGAGCTCCCCGATGTCACGATTCGCGGATCAGCCTCATCGTCGATCCCGCGTCTGCCACACCAGGAAATCTTCGCTTCGAACGGCCAAACCTAAGTGGTGTTCGATTCCCCGGAACCCGGAAAAGACCCTTCCAGGCCTTCGTCGAGCGCCGTCAAGACCCTCTCCAAAGCAGACTCCGGTGTCTCGTGCTCCCACACTCGGACGACCGTCCACCCTTGGGCTCGCAACCTCTCGTTCGTGTCGGTGTCGCGCGCCTGATTTCCCTCGATCTTGTCGCGCCAGAAGTCCGCTCTCCGTTTGGCCGGGCGATGATGCTCGGGACACCCGTGCCAGTAGCAGCCGTCCACGAAGACAGCGACACGCGCCTTTCGAAAAACGACATCGGCGGTGCGCGCCAGTTCCGGCAGCGGTCGGGCGTTGACGCGGTAACGAAGGCCTCGGGCATGCAGGAGTGATCGAAGGAGCAACTCCGGGCCGGTGTCGCGCCCCTTGTTCGCTCTCATGGTCGCGCGTGCCGCCTCCGAGGTCGCGGTGGAGTCGATCGGAAGGACCCGGTCCCTGACCAATCCGGCCGCACGGGCGAGATTCCACGCCCGCGCCAAGTTGGCGGCGCGTGTGTCGGCGTCGACCTCTCCCAGGTAGCGTTCGCGCGTTCGTCCGTTCTCCGACCACCGCAAGTAGGCGCGGATACGACGAGTGCGGTCATACACCCGTAGGGCGACCGACCCGGTCGCCTCCGTCCCCTCGGAGACGACGACCACACGCCGACCACGTCCTCCGACCGCTCGGTCCTGCTCCGCCGACCGCGCGGCACGCGACATCCCCGGGCGAGGTCTCCAGGCTCGTGGAGGCGGGGGGCGGTCACCCCAGCCTCGTTGCGCACGACCCGCGGGCACGGCTCAAGCCCCCGCTTCGTCGAGCGCGTTCCTAACAGCGTCCGCGAAGACCCGACCGAGTCGCACCGGGACGGCGTTCCCCAGTTGGCGCATCTTCTCACCACGGGGCCCGGCCAGTTCCCAGTCGTCAGGGAAGGTCATCACCCTGGCAGTCTCCCGCACCGTCATGTACCGGTGGCCCGCACCGTCGAAGGTGGGGTCGTCCAGGCGCATCACCGACTCACCGCCCGGTACCCCATGCACACCAGCCTTGACCGTCTTCGCGGGACGATCCAGCTCGTTGGGGGTGTGCCCGGTGTAGATTCGCGCCCCAGGCCAACCAACATGGTCAGGGACTCCGTCGACGACCAGCCTCGCTCGCACGGCCTCCTCCGGGACGGGCGGCAGAGGCACCCCCTCATTCTCGTCAACGCCCCTGATCGCGTCCCTGAGAGTCCGCCAGGGTCGCAGCCCATCCGACATCAAACCGGGGGGGCGCAGTTCAGCCATCACCCTCTCCCGCGTCGTGTCGATGCCAGGCGCGTCGTCATGTCGCTTCCAGTAGGTCCCATCGTGCATGGATTCGATCAGCGCGGCCTCCGAGTACTCGGGGACGGGCTGGTGACGAGCCCAGTCCACACCCAGGTCGGATCGGAAGGCGACGAGGATGACGCGATGACGAATCTGGGGCACACCGTAGTCCGCAGCGTTCACGGGCACGTGCACCACGTGATAGCGCTCGGTGGGGTCCACCGAGCCATTCTCGAGGCGATCGCGTAGGACGGCGTCATGCTCCTCCCAGGTGGCGCCCTCCGCCCGCCGCACGAACGGCAAACTCATCTCCCTCTTGATGTACTCGAAATAACGGCGGAAACCAGTGCGGAGCAGGCCCCGAACGTTCTCACAAACGATGGCCTTCGGGCGCATCTCGCGGATCGCCCGGAACATCTCAGGGAACATGTTCCGCTCGTCCTCATCCCCCCTCGCCACGCCTCCGAGGCTGAAGGGCTGACAGGGCGGTCCACCCGCGAGGACGTCGACCCCGGCCGAGGCCAAGAACCCGAAGGAAGGGATGTCCCGCACATCACCCGGGACCAACGGCCAACCCGTCGCCCGAGGCCCGGACACCGAGCCAGGCCCAGGCACGGAGGTGTCCGAGGGGTCCCGGAGCGTCGCCCCGTTGACGGTCAACGTCTCCACGGCCCGCTTGGCGAACTCGTTGACGAGAAGCGGTCGGAAACCGGCCCCGTGCACAGCCATCGCAAGCCCGCCGCCCCCTGCGAACAGCTCTACAGACTTCCGGTCCATGTTCGGTCCCCCCAGCAGCTCAGTGATGGTTAAACCATACCGCGGAAGTGTTCCCACTTGTTCATTGTCCACACGATTGTGATCTAGGTCGTATAAAGTCGGATCGAGTGACCTGTGGACTGAAAAAACCAGCGGCACCTCGAAAGAAAGGGGAGAAAATGGGTGAGGGTATTTCGGGGGGTGGGGTGGATCCTACATCCACGCCTGGATGGGTGTACGACCCATTGAAGAGAGAAAACCTTGGGCGTAGTGTTCTATGGGCGCTCGTCGCCTCGAATCCTGTGCCATTGGGTGCCATTCCTCCATTTCCTGGTTGCGGAATTTACGCCCTCTATTACACGGGTGGCAACGAACTTTACGAGTCCATCTCGTCACTGGAACTCCGAGTGCCCATTTACGTGGGAAAAGCGGACCCCTCGGGGTCACGGAAAGGGGGAGAGGTGCATCGGGCCTGGGAAGGATTCCGGCTGCGTGATCGGCTCAATAAGCACGCAAGAACCATCGAAGCAGCGGAAAATCTGGACCTGAAGGATTTCCAGGCCCGGTATCTACCAGCAGACGATCTCTTCACTCCGATGGCCGAAAGGCTGATGATCTCGGAGCTCAAGCCCGTTTGGAACATGATTCTCGAAGGATTCGGCGTCAACCCGCCAGGAAAGAAGAGGATCGAGGGACTTCGGCCCAAGTGGCACCAGATTCATCCGGGGGTGTCTTGGGCCGAAGGCATGCCCGAGCGTCCGGGAGGAGCCGCAGAGCTAGAAGAAGAAGTGAGGCTGCACCTGAAGACTTACGGGCAGGAGCGCGAATCCGCGAGCGGAGTCCCCATGAACCTCGTCCCTCCACGGATAGGACCCCAGTGATTCGGAACGCATGGTGCGTCGGGCGGCCGAGGCCCCGACCCTGCCGGACCGCGTGCACCTCAGCGCGGGCCTGCGCGAGTGGTCGCTGTTGGGCGCCAACGGGCGCGTCCACCGGGCACTGCTGAGCAGGGGAGCGGAACTGGGACACGACGCGGGCTTCGCGACCCTGGTCGAGTACAACGGCGGCCACGACCGCGCCTGCTGGCGGGCCGGTCTGCCCGAGGCGCTGGTGGCACTCACCGACGACTGGCCCCGCTGAATCCCGCGCCTCAGGGGGGCCCGGCGGCGTCGCGCAGTTCCCCGACGAGGTCGGCCGCGGGCAGTTCCCGGGCCTGACGGAACCCGGCCCCCGCCCACAGGGCCATGCCCCCGGTGTCACCGGCCCGGGCCGCGGCGGCGCGCAGAGGCCTGGTCATGTGGTGCACCTCGGGGTAGGCGGCGGGCGCGTCCGGATGCTCGACCATGAACCGGTTGGTGAGCCCGCGCGCCGGACGTCCGGTGAACGCCCGGGTCAGAGAGGTCTCACCGAAGGCCGGATCAGCCAGCGCGGCCTTGTGCGCGGGCTGCGCGCCGCTCTCCGGGCACCGGAGGAAGGCCGTGCCCAGCTGGACGGCGGTGGCCCCGGCAGTGAGGGCGGCGACGACGTCCTCTCCGGTCATGATGCCTCCGGCCGCGACCACCGGCACGTCGACGGCGCGCACCACCTCGTTCAGCAGCGTGAGCAGGGGTCTGTCGTCGCCCTGAGCGGGGTCGAAGGTGGCACGGTGCCCGCCCGCTTCCAGTCCCTGCGCGCACACGCCGTCGGCGCCGCGGGCCACTGCGGTCCGGGCCTCCTCGACGGTGGTGGCGGTGACGACCGTCGCCGAACCCGCCTCGCGCAGCCGCTCCAGCACCGTCGCCGAGGGGCAGCCGAAGGTGAAGCTCACCAAGGAGACGGGAGTGTTCACCAGCAGGTCGATCTTGGCGTCCCAGGCGTCGTCGTCATGCCCGGCCGGGCCGACCTCGGACCCGAGCCGCTGGGCCTCCTCGGCGAGGTCACTTCGGTAGTCGTCGAGCACGGACGCGGGCGCCGGTGAGCCGGAGGGGACGAACACGTTCACGCCGAACACCTCGGTCCCCAACGCGCGCACCTCGGCGATCCGATCGGCCAGCGCCTCCGCGGACAGGTACCCGGCGGCCAGCGACCCCAGACCGCCCGCGCCGTCCACCGCGTGGACCAGGGCGGGGGTGGAGGTGCCTCCGGCCATGGGGGCCTGGAGGATCCTCCGCGTACCGAGGAGTTCGGGCAGGTTCATGCTCTTCGCCTTCCCACGGGGGTCCGGTGCGGGACCGCGTGACCTGCGCGCAGGTTAACAGGAGGGTTCGGATCGGCCCCGGGCCGCGTCCTCGTTCTGCCGCACGGCCCAGGTGAAGTCCGCTGACTCCGGCAGCAGCCTGGTGAGCACCAGCGCGGCCGCCGCCAGCACCAAGGCGAACACCGCGAGGACGGACACGGCCGCGGGTATGCCCCACAGGTCCCACAACCAACCGAACGAGCTGGTCGTGAGCGCGCTGCCAAGCAGGGTCACCACGGTCACCGCAGAGAACATCGAGTTCCGGTTGGCGTCGGTGAACATCAGCTGGCACCACGCCCCGGACAGCACACCGCCCAACCCGATCAGGAACTCCGCCGCCACCAACCCCGTCACCAGCGGAACCACGCCGTGGGCGGCCAGGACCAGTGGAAGCCCGATGCCCATCGACAGGAGCGCGCCCCACACGTGTGGCCGGTCCTGGTGCACCCAGCGGGCGCAGGCCGCACCGGCGGCCAGCGAGAGGCTCATGAGCAGGAGCACCAGACCGTTGAGGCGCACGTCGTCGTCACCGTACTCGGCCAGGAGCATGGGCTGCCAGGACACCACGAGCAACATGGTGGCGACCATCAGGGACAGCGCCAGCACCACGGGTGGAAGGAAGCGGCGGGAGGCCACCAGTACCACCGACTCCAGGACGATGGTGCCGATCCGCCGATCCGCCGGTCCGGCTGACCCGGGGTCGCGGGGAAGCACACGGGGGCCAGCATGCCCAGCAGGAGGACGAGGACGCCTCCCACCGCGATCATCGTGCCCGCCGACAGCCACGTGCCCGCCACCATCACGGAGGCGGCTCCCAGCACGGAACCCAGCCGGGTGGACACCGCTCCCACCCGCACGATCCGCGTGATGCGCGCGTTCCTGTCGTGGAGGCCGATCCGGTTGATGAGGATCGCGTTGAGGGTGCCGGACTTCAGGGACATGCCGATGTTGCCCAGACACACGCCCACCACGGTGAACACGAGTCCGTCCGCCAAGCCGAGGGCGACGAATCCCGAACCCCACACCAGGAGGCCGAGCGTCAGCAGGCGGCGGTGCCCGTACCGGTCACCGAGGGCGCCGCTGGGCGCCTCCATGACCAGTCCGATGAGGTGGCCCCCGGCCAGGATCAGGCCCACGGCCCAGGGGTCGGCCCCGCGCGCGAGGATCACGGTGACGAAGACCGCGCCGAAGGCGAAGTCCGCCGTGGTGCTGACCAGCGTGAAGACGCTGAGCCGGGCCAACAGCGTGAACCGCTTCCCCTCCGGGGGAGGGGGCTGCGGACCGGAAGGCGTGGGTTCGTCCGTGGGGGCTTGGTCGGAAGTGCTGTGGGACATGGCGGTCCGCTTCCGTCAGGACCCGTGCACCGGGCCGGTGAGGTTTCGCCGACGCTAACAGCGCCCGGTCCCGTCACTCCACGCGTTTCCCGGCCTCCCCGGGGTCGTCCCGGCCCTTGCGGACACGGCGGCCCCGCCACGCGGTGGGGACCCCGTCCCCGGATACGCTCGGCGCGACACCTGACCTTGGGAGGAACCACATGACAGCGACCGCGGTCGTCACCGGAGCCAGCAGCGGGATCGGTGCCGCCACCGCTCGCGGGCTCGCCGCCGAGGGCTACGAGGTGGTCCTGGTGGCCCGCCGCGCCGACCGGATCGAGGCGCTCGCCGAGGAGATCACCGGCAGCGGTCACTCGGCCCGCGCCCGGGTCCTCGACGTCACTGACCGCGCGGCCGTCGACGCCTTCGCCGAGGAACTGGGCTCCTGCGACGTCCTGGTCAACAACGCGGGCGGCGCGATCGGCACCGAGACCGTCGCCAACGGCGACCCCGCCGACTGGCGGCGCATGTACGAGGTCAACGTCCTGGGCGTGCTCAACATGACCCAGGCCCTGCTGCCCAAGCTCATCGCCAGCGGGGACGGCACCGTCCTGGTCGTCTCCTCCGTGGCCGGACACGGCGTCTACGAGGGCGGCGGCGGTTACGTGGCCGCCAAACACGGAGCCCACACCCTGGCCGCCACCCTGCGCCTGGAACTGTGCGGGGAACCGGTCCGCGTCCTGGAGGTGGCCCCCGGCATGGTCAAGACCGAGGAGTTCTCCCTCAACCGCCTGCGTGGGGACGCCGAGCGCGCCGAGGCCGTGTACGCCGGGGTTCCGGACCCGCTGAGCGCCGAGGACGTGGCCGACACCATCGTGTGGGCGATCACCCGGCCGCCGCACGTCAACGTCGACCTGCTCGTGGTCCGTCCGCGCGCCCAGGCGGCCGCGCACAAGGTGCACCGAGTCAAGGAGTAGGCGTCGTCCCGGGGCGGAGGGGAAGGCCTTCCCCCGGGCCGGGGCGCGTGATAGGTGTGATCTGGCTTACACGCCCGGCGGGGTGCGGCAGCACACCTCCGGGCGTGGGATCCACTGTCCCGCACGGCTAGGAGCCTGGACTTGAGTGTGAACGCCGCCCTTCCCAGCTACGCCTCCGGCACCTCCACCACCCCTCTGCTCGGCGACACCATCGGCGGCGACCTGGCCCGGACCGTGGCCGCGCACCCCGACCGGGACGCCCTGGTGGACCGGGCCTCCGGGCTCCGGCTCACCTACCGGGAGTTCGGCGCGGAGGTCGAGCGGGTGGCGCTGGGACTGCTCGACCTCGGCGTGGTGAAGGGGGACCGGGTCGGCGTCTGGGCGCCCAACCGGTCCGAGTGGGTCCTCGTGCAGTACGCGACCGCCCGCGTCGGCGCCGTCATGGTGAACATCAACCCCGCCTACCGCACCCACGAGTTGGAGTACGTGCTCAACCAGGCGGGGATCTCGGTGCTGGTCGCCGCGCCCTCGTTCAAGTCCTCCGACTACGCCGCGATGATCGAGCAGGTGCGCGGCGAGTGCCCCGAGCTGCGCGAGGTGGTGCTCTTCGACGGCCCGGCCTGGGCGGCGCTGCTCGCCGCCGGTGACGGGGGCGATCCGGACCGACTCGCCGCGGTCGAGGCCACGCTCTCCCCGGACGATCCGGTCAACATCCAGTACACCTCCGGCACGACCGGGTTCCCCAAGGGCGCGACCCTCTCCCACCACAACATCCTCAACAACGGCTACTCCGTCGGTGAGCTGCTGGGATACACCGAGGCCGACCGGATCTGCATCCCCGTGCCCTTCTATCACTGCTTCGGCATGGTGATGGGAAACCTGGCTGCCACCAGCCACGGCGCGTGCATGGTCATCCCGGGCCCCGGGTTCGACCCCGCCGCCGCGCTCGACGCCGTCCAGGCGGAGCGCTGCACCTCGCTCTACGGCGTGCCCGCCATGTTCATCGCCGAGCTGGCCCTGCCCGACTTCGACTCCTACGACCTCTCCACGCTGCGCACCGGGATCATGGCCGGGTCACCCTGCCCGGTCGAGGTGATGCGCCAGGTCATCGACCGGATGGGGATGGCCGGGGTGTCGATCTGTTACGGGATGACGGAGACCTCCCCGGTGAGCACCCAGACGCGGACCGACGACTCGTTGGAACGCCGGGTGTCCACCGTGGGCAGGGTCGGGCCGCATCTGGAGGTGAAGGTCATCGACCCGGCCTCCGGGGTCACGGTCCCTCGCGGCGTCCCCGGCGAACTGTGCACCCGGGGCTACTCGGTGATGCTCGGCTACTGGAACCAGCCGGACAAGACGGCCGAGGCGGTCGACGCGGGCCGCTGGATGCACACCGGCGACCTCGCCGTCATGGACGACGACGGCTACGTGAACATCACCGGCCGCATCAAGGACATGGTGATCCGGGGCGGCGAGAACATCTACCCGCGGGAGGTGGAGGAGGTGCTGTACACCCACCCCGACCTGCTGGACGCCCAGGTCATCGGGGTCCCGGACCCGAGGTACGGCGAGGAGCTCATGGTGTGGGTGCGCATGCGCGACGGCGCCGAACCCCTCACCGCCGAGGCCCTGCGCGCCTTCTGCGAGGGCCGGATCGCGCACTACAAGATCCCGCGCTACGTCCACGTGGTGGACGAGTTCCCCATGACGGTCACCGGCAAGGTCCGCAAGGTCCAGATGCGCGAGGAGGCCGTCCGTCTACTCGACGGCGGGCTGATCTGAGGGGGCGGGTCGGCCTGGAGCGGCCAGTCGGCTTGGGGGCGGGTCCGCCCTGCCCGGCGGAGGGTCGGCCTGGAGGGGCGGGCGGGGACGGCCGCCCGCCCCGGTCCCGGCTACTTCGGGTCCAGTTCCTTGCCGAGCATCTCCACCAGCCCGTCCAGGGCCGCGTCCGAGCTCTCTTCCTCGCAGGTCAGCGTGACGGTCTCGCCGTGCGAGGCCCCCATCGCCATGACCGCCAGCACACTGCGGGCGTCCACCGGCTTGTGGTCCGCGCGGGAGACGGTCACGGGCAGACCGGTCTCGTTGACCGCCTGGACGAAGAGTGTCGCGGGCCGGGCGTGCAGGCCGAGGAGGGATCCGATGACAACGGTGCGCTCGGGCATGTCAGTCCTTGGGGGTGTCGGGCGGGGCCGGGAGGTCCGGCCCCGGTCACGGTGGTCGATGGCTGTTGCTGTGGAACGGGTGGTCACGACGACGGTTCGATGCGCCAGTCCGGGTCGGGCTCGGTCGCCGCGCTGACGCCGTCGGTGGCGACGTCGTCGGGGTGGGGGACGGTCGTTCCCGGAAGCGCGACGGCCGCGGTCCCCCAGGCCACGGCCTGACGGAGGCGCTCCTCAGGGGAGCCGTCTCCGGCGAGGAATCCCGCGAGCGCGCTGTCGCCCGCGCCCACGGTACTCCGGGTGCGTACCCGGGGGCCGCGTGCCCAACGTACGTCCCGCTCCGTGACGAGGAGCGCTCCGTGGCCGCCCAGGGTGACCAGGGCGGACTCGTTTCCCCAGGCGAGGACCTCACGGGCCGCCTCGGTGACGTCGCCGAGGGTGGTCAGCTCGCGGCCGACCAGCGCCGCGAGCTCCTCCTGGTTGGGCTTGAGCAGGGTGATGGATCCGGCCTTGGCGGCGGCGGTCAGCGGCGCACCGGAGGTGTCCAGGGCCAGGGGCACGCCGTGGGCGGAGGCCAGGCTCGCGACCCGCACGTAGAGGTCCTCGGGGACCCCGGCGGGGAGGCTGCCACTCGCCACCACCCAGGCGGGGGAGCGGGTCAGCTCGTCCTCCAGGGCGCCGAGCAGGGCCTCGACCTCCTCGGGGGACATCACGGGGCCGGCCGCGTTGAGCTTGGTGGTGGTGCCGTCGGACTCGGTGACGGTGACGTTCCCGCGGGTTTCTCCGGCGATGGGCACGGTGACGCGGGGCAGGTCGCCGAGGAGGGTGACGAGTTCGGCCCCACCGCCACCGCCGACGGGGAGGAGCGCGCGGGTGGTGACCCCGTTGCCGAACAGGGCTCGGGAGACGTTCACTCCCTTGCCGCCCGCCTGAGAGCGGGTGTCGCGCACGCGGAGCACCTCGCCTCGGACGAGGCGGTCGACCTCAAGGGTGTGGTCGACGCTCGGGTTCGGGGTGAGGGTCAGGATCATGGGTGCTCTCTTCGAGGGGTGTGACGCGCCCGGTCCGGGTGCCTCCGCAGTGGAAGGGTGCGCCCGAGGAGGTGGGGTTCCGCTGGCTGGTGGGTGGCTCCATGGGGGATGTGGTTCTGTCTTTGATTATGTGTGTTTGTCTGTGTGTGTCAATGGTGTGACGCGGATCGGATGGATGCTCCTCGGTGGACCGAGGGTCGGGTGACCCGTGCTGTCTCCTGGTCACAACGCCCGAGGGTCGGATGATCCTTCTCCTGACAACCTGGTGGGGTTGCTGGGATATTGGGGGGAGATACCCCTTGTGTGTCCCATGCAACACCATTAAACTCACCGAAAACCACACCGAAACACAGGTGATCCAACATGTACGCGGAAGAACGCCAGAAGGTGATCCTCGAACGCGCCCGGCACGACGGCCGGGTCGACGTGACGGGGCTCGCCTCGGAGTTCGACGTGACCTACGAGACCGTCCGCCGTGACCTCACCGCCCTTGAGCGGCACGGGGTCCTGCGCAGGGTCCACGGTGGCGCGATCCCCGTTGAGAGACTGGGTTTCGAGCCCGCTCTCACTGTGCGCGACTCCGTCATGACCCAGGAGAAGGAGCGGATCGCCAAGGCCGCGCTCGCCGAACTTCCGGACGAGGGCGCCATCCTCCTGGACGCGGGATCCACCACGGGGCGTCTGGCCGAACAGCTGCCCACGGACCGCGAGCTCACCGTCGTCACCAACTCCCTCTCAATAGCTCTCACCCTCACCCCACGAACCAACATCAACCTCATGCTTCTCGGCGGCCGCATCCGTACCCGGACCCAGGCCAGCGTCGAGTCCTGGGCCCTGCGCGCCCTCGCCGAGTGCTACGTCGACGTGGCCTTCATGGCCTCCAACGGAGTGTCCGTCGAACGAGGCCTGACCACCCCCGACCCGGCCGAGGCCGAAGTCAAGAGGGCCATGATCGCCTCCTCTCGGCGCTCCGTGCTCCTCGCCGACCACACCAAGGTCGGCAACGACCACTTCGCCCGTTTCGCCGCTGTCGAGGACCTCGACCTCGTCATCACCGACAACGGACTCGCCGACGGACTCGCGGACGAACTGGAGACGGCCGGTCCCAACGTCCGCGCCGTCTGACCACCCCACCATCACTCTCTCCCCGGCCGAGGCAGACCGCCCGCCGGACCTCCCAGGAGGTTCCCCCATGTCAACCCAGCAGAGCAGACTCGTCAACGTGCGCTCGGGAGTCCAGCGCTTCGGCGGCTTCCTGGCGAGCATGGTGATGCCCAACATCGGCGCGTTCATCGCCTGGGGCCTCATCACAGCGCTGTTCATCCCTGACGGCTGGTGGCCCAACGAGCACATGGCCCAGCTCGTCGACCCGATGATCGGCTTCCTGCTGCCGCTGCTGATCGGGTACACCGGCGGTCACCTCATCTACGACAAGCGCGGCGGCGTGGTCGGCGCCATCGCCACCATCGGTGTGATCGTCTCCGCCGACATCCCGATGTTCCTCGGCGCGATGCTGGCCGGTCCGCTCGCCGCGTACCTGATCAAGCAGATCGACAAGGTCCTCCAGCCCAGGACCCCCAGCGGCTTCGAGATGCTGGTCAACAACTTCAGCGCCGGCATCCTCGGTGGCCTCATGGCCATCACGGGGCTCTACGCCATCGGCCCGGTGGTCACGACCATCGCCTCCTGGCTCGGCCGGGGCGTGCAGTTCCTCATCGACCTGTCGCTGCTGCCGCTGGTCTCGATCCTCATCGAGCCCGCCAAGGTCCTGTTCCTCAACAACGCCATCAACCACGGTGTCCTCGGACCCCTGGGCGTGGTGCGGGTCGCCGACCAGGGCAAGGCCATCGAGTTCCTCATCGAGACCAGCCCCGGCCCGGGTCTGGGCATCCTTGTGGCCTGCATGCTCTTCGGCCCGAAGCTGAGCAGGGCGACCGCCCCCGGTGCGATCATCATCCACTTCTTCGGTGGCATCCACGAGATCTACTTCCCGTACATCCTCGCCCAGCCCAAGCTCATCCTCGCGGCGATCGCCGGCGGCATGTCCGGCATCACCACGTTCCTCCTCTTCGACGTCGGCCTGCTCGCCACCCCGGCGCCCGGCAGTATCTTCGCCCTCATGGCGGTCACCCCGCGCGGTGACCACATCGGGGTCCTGGCCGGAGTCCTGGTCGGAACGCTCGCGTCGTTCGCCGTCGCCTCGCTGCTCCTCGGCTTCGGCCGGGCCGAGCGCAAGGCTGAGCGGGAGGCCGCCGAGGCGGAGAAGGCCAAGGCAGACAAGGGCGAGTAGCCCACCGAAACCCCAACCACCACAGAACTGGGAGAACCGTTCATGGCCACCATCGAAGGCTCCGACATCAAGAAGGTCGTCGTCGCCTGCGACGCCGGGATGGGCAGCAGCGTCCTGCTCACCTCGCAGCTCAAGAAGAGCCTGTCGCCCCACGGCGTCACCGTCGAGCACTCGCCGGTCGACCGCATCCCCGAGGACGCCGACCTCGTCCTCTGTCACGCCGGTCTCGTCGACCGCGCCCGCCACCGGGCGGGCGACACCGTGGTCGTGCCCTTCCAGATGTTCCTCGGCGACCCGGCGTTCGCCCGCGTGGAGGCGGCCATCCGGGACGGTGGCACCCTTGGCGACTGACCTCACCCTCACCGCCGAGTCGGTGCGGCTCGGCGGGACCGCCAAGGACCGCGCCGACGCCATCGACCAGTGCGGGGCCCTCCTCGTGGAGCTCGGCGCCGTCGAACCCGGCTACGTGCCCGCCATGCACGAGCGCGAGGCCTCCATCCCCACCTTCGTGGGGGAGGGGGTGGCCATCCCGCACGGCACCGACGCCTCGCGGACGATGGTCAAGAAGACGGCCCTGGCCGTGATCCAGTTCCCGGAGGGGATCGACTGGGGCGGGCCCACCGTGCACGTCGCCATCGGCATCGCGGCCTCAGGCGACGAGCACCTCAAGGTGCTGTCCTCGCTGGCCGGGGTCCTCACCGACCCCGAGCGCGCTGCCAGCCTGCGCGGAGCGACCAGCGTCGAGGACGTCCTCGAGCTCCTCGCGCCCGCCGCGGGCTGATCCCCCACCACCGAACAGACGCTCCACCGGTCGGGGCGGAGAACCCGCCCCGGCCAAGCCCCACCAGAAAGGCCCGAACATGCTCGTCGCCCGCTTCTACGCCCCAGGTGACATCCGTCTGGAGCAGGCACCCGAGCCCACCCCCGGACCGGGGCAGCTCAAGATCGCCGTCGCCAACTGCTCCACCTGCGGCACCGACGTGAAGATCTCCAAGCACGGCCACCACCACATCCGCCCGCCCCGGGTCATCGGCCACGAGATCGCGGGCCGGATCGTCGAGGTCGGCGAGGGCGTCGACGGCTGGGCCGAGGGCGACCGGGTCCAGGTCATCGCGGCCATCCCGTGTGGGAAGTGCGTGGAGTGCTCCGACGGCCGCTTCACCGTCTGCTCCAAGCAGGAGTCCATGGGCTACCACTACGACGGTGGTTTCGCCGAGTACATGATCATCCCCGAGGCCGTCCTCGCGGTGGACGGCGTCAACCGCGTGCCGGACAACATCGACCTCGCCGAGGCCTCCGTGGCCGAGCCGCTGGCCTGCGTGCTCAACGGCCAGGAGATCGCCGGTGTGGGCGAGGGCGACACGGTCGTGGTCATGGGCGCCGGTCCGATCGGCTGCCTGCACGTGCGGCTGGCCCGGGCCAAGGGCGCGGCCAAGGTGTACCTGGTGGACCTCAACCGCGGCCGCCTGGACATGTCCGCCGCCATCGTGGAGCCGGACGCCTCGATCTGCGGCGAGGAGACCGACGCCGTCGCCGAGGTCCTGCGCCTCACGGGTGAGCGCGGCGCCGACGTGGTCATCACCGCCGCCGCCTCCGGCAAGGCCCAGGAGGACGCGCTCCGCATGGTGTCGCGCAGCGGCCGGATCAGCTTCTTCGGCGGCCTGCCCAAGGACGCGCCCATCATCCAGCTGGACGCCAACGTCGTGCACTACAAGGAGATCTCGATCTTCGGTGCCAACGGCTCCAGCCCCGAGCACAACAAGCGGGCCCTCGAACTGATCTCCTCGGGTGCCGTCCCGGTCGCCGACCTCATCACCGAGCGGATGCCGCTGTCGGACGTCCACAAGGCGATCGAGACCGTGGCCTCGGGCACGGCCGTCAAGGTCACCATCCAGCCCTGACGCTGACCCTTCCCCGGTTCGGTCCGGCACACCAGACCGTTTCCGGGTAGCTACTCGAAAACAGACCCCCTCAGGAGAGCACACATGGAGCAGACGAACCCCACCCGGGCACTGGAAGGCATCGCGGCTGGTCCGGGTGGGGCCGTCGCTCCGGTGGCCAGGATGGCGGCCCCACCGTCACTGCCGGAGACCGAGCCCGAGGTCACGGACGTCGCCGCCGAGCAGGAGTCGGCGCGCGCCGCCCTGGAGAGCGTGGCGACCGACCTCGAAGGCCGGGCCGCCGGGCTCGACGGTGAGGCGGCCGCCGTGCTCAACGCGCAGGCGCTCATGGCCCGCGACCCGGAGCTGCGGCGCCAGGTCGAGGAGGGCATCACCGAGAACCGGGCCGCCGCGTGGGCGGTGCGGGACGCCTGTGGCCGTTACCAGGACCTGCTTCTGGCCGCTGGGGGCTACCTGGCCGAGCGTGCCGCCGACCTGGCCGACATCCGGGACCGTGCGGTCTCTGTCCTGCTCGGGCTGCCCATGCCCGGGCTGCCCGACCCCGGTCACCCGCACGTGCTGGTGGCCGAGGACCTCGCGCCCGCCGACACCGTGCGCCTGGACACCAGCCAGGTGAAGGCCATCGTCACTCGCCTCGGTGGTCCCACCAGCCACACCGTCATCCTCGCCCGTTCCCTGGGTCTGCCCGCCGTGGTGGGCTGTCCGGGGGCGGAGGAGCTGACCGACGGCACGCTCGTCGCCGTGGACGGGGACAAGGGAACCGTCGAGGTGGACCCGGACCCCGAGGTGGCCGAGCGGGTTCGCCTGCGGGCCGAGCGGCGCCGCGCCGTGCTGGCGCAGAGCTCCGGTCCCGGCCGCACGTCCGACGGTGTTTCGGTTTCGCTGCTGCTCAACGCGGGCGAGGGCGACCCGGACGAGGCCGGTGCGCACGACAGCGAGGGCATCGGCCTGCTGCGCACCGAGTTCCTGTTCCTCGACAGGGCCGAGCCGCCCACGGTCGCCGAGCAGACCGAGTCCTACACCAAGCTGTTCCGCGCCTTCGAGGGCCGCACCGTCACCGTGCGGACCCTGGACGCTGGCTCGGACAAGCCGCTGGCCTTCGCCGACACCGGCGAGGAGGACAACCCGGCGCTGGGCGTGCGTGGCTTCCGCACCACCCGGGTGCACCCGAACCTGCTCTCCGACCAGCTCACGGCCATCGCGGCCGCGACGAAGGCCTGCGAGCACACCCGGGTCCGGGTGATGGCGCCGATGGTGTCCACGCCCGCCGAGACCGAGGAGTTCGCGAACCTCGCCCGTGAAGCGGGGATCACCGAGGTCGGCGTGATGGTGGAGGTGCCCGCCGCGGCTCTTCTCGCGGACCGGCTGCTGTCCCGGGTGGACTTCGTGTCCATCGGCACGAACGACCTGGCCCAGTACACGATGGCGGCCGACCGCACCCTGGGTTCGCTGCCTGACCTGCTGGACCCCTGGCAGCCCGCGCTTCTGAGCCTGATCGGCCAGGTGGGCGCGGCAGGGAAGAGGGCGGAGCGTTCCGTGGGGGTGTGTGGCGAGGCCGCCGCCGACCCGCTGCTCGCGGTGGTTCTGGTGGGGCTGGGCGTGACCAGCCTGTCCGCCGCGCCCCCGGCGCTGCCCGCCGTGCGCTACGCGCTGGCGCGGCACACCGAGGAGGAGTGCCGCGCGCTGGCCAACCTCGCCCTCAACGCCGAGACTCCGGCGCAGGGGCGGGAGGCCGTCAGGAAGGCCGCTCACGCGGAGGTCACCGACCTCTGATCGCGACAGGGTTCAGGAATGCGGCGTCCGGATTCCTGAACCGCTGTAGCCACCGAAGAGGCCCTGGGTTCGTTCCTGGGGCCTTTTTGTGTTTCTAGCTTCCGGCGCCCACCCCGGTGAGGAGGGCTGACCATTCCTGACAGGGGAAGAGGAGGTGTCCGGCCTCGCGGTTCTGGGTGTCACGGACGGCAGTGCCGGTAGGCAGGTCAGCCACTTGTCCAAATAAGTGGCATCTCAATTGGACCTCGGCCAGGACGCCGTCGTGAGGGCATTGCCCGTCGGTGAGTTCGCCGACGCTGCTGGAACCGGTCTGATTTGCTTCCCCTGCCTTGAGGAACAGGACGCGTCGGGGGACCCCGACCTCGGCCCAATCCTCCGCCCCGCTCCCGATGGGGCTGTGGGTGTTCCGGCCCGTATCGCACTCATCTGCGCGTATACCACCATTAGCCGGCGCGGAAACCACGAAGGTCTGTCGTACCGGCCCCTCCGTTCCCCCCTCGTTGGCCGTGCTCGCCAAGTTTGGTCCACACGTTCCGGCGCTTTCTTCCGTTCCAGGTCAAACCGGATGGGCTGTGCACCGGAGCCTGGGTGGCCCCCTAATTGGAGCAGCACGTCGGCCTCTTGTGCGAGTTTTTGTTCGATAACCCGTTCACCAGGGG
Organism: Nocardiopsis sp. B62; assembly: GCF_018070675.1. Classification (NCBI taxonomy): domain Bacteria; kingdom Bacillati; phylum Actinomycetota; class Actinomycetes; order Streptosporangiales; family Nocardiopsidaceae; genus Nocardiopsis; species Nocardiopsis sp. B62. The sequence goes on from NZ_JAGPXK010000005.1 coordinate 55,343, forward strand.
TCTTGTGTTCACAGGTGGGTTCATGGGTCTGGTTTTAGTCCTGTCACCTGCACTTTCTGGGCAGATGAAGCCAGGTTTGACGCCCGAGAATTTCATTGGTACGGTTGAAAGGTAAAATAATTAAATCATTGACTCCATATCCCCCTTATTTTGGAGACCGTAGGCTTGTTGAGCAGAAAATCATCTCCCATTCTGCCGTTGGTGTCTCTTCTCGGCATACGCTGAGATTTCCAATGACGCCTCGCCCGAGGTGGTGGCGGAGATCTCGGACTCGTTCTGGATGCGCTATGGAATCTCGTCCATCTCCCCGGGATATCTCGCCTATCTGGCCGAGGCCTGCCCGGCGGGTGGGCCATGGCCACAGAACCTGCCTGAGGGCCAAGGCCACGCCTTCGTCCTGTCGTCGGTGCACGCTCCCTGCTACGGCACTCAGAGCGACCCGGTCGATCCCGTACTGGGAGCAGAGAAGGCCTGCGCGGTACTTGGTGACAACGACCCGATCGCGGCCGGAAGGCTCGCCGAGGAGTATCTGACGACCAGCGGGACCATGCATTGGGTGCACTCGACGGAAGTATCGCACTCCTCCGTTGAGGGAACTGACGAGTGCCTGGAACTCGTCCTGTGAGGGGCCGTGCCCACGCCTTCGTCTGCGTCGCGCTGTCACTGCTGCTGGGCGCAGCGTGCCACGCGGGTGTTCCCGGAGAACCGGTGTTCGACTTCCCCCACGAGAGGTTAGACGGGGGCCCGCTGTCCGAACGCAGGGACCACGCCCTGACGTGGTCGGGGACCGAGCTCGTGGTCTGGGGAGGTGATCCAGGCGACGCCCACGCCCCCTTCGCCGACGGGGCCGCGTACGAGCCGGAGACGGGGATCTGGAGGTCTCTGACGGCGTCGCCACTGTCGGCGCGTACTCGACACAGCGCTGTCTGGTACGGGGAGCGCATGTTCGTCTGGGGAGGCTTCGGCTCTCTGGAGGACGGTGCGGGTGACACCCGCATGCGGGGCGACGGCGCCTTCTATGACCCGGTGTCGGATTCTTGGGAGGAAGCCGCCACCGCCCCCGAGGCCCGCGCGTCGGCACACGCCGTCGTCGTCGGAGACGTCGTCGTGATCGCCGGCGGGTCGTCGGATGCGGACGGTGCCAGTGTCTCGGGATTCCTTGTCTACGAACCTGGCGGGAACGCCTGGGAAACAGTTCCATGGCCCTCAGGGGAAGGTGTCCGCATCCACGCGCTCGAACGGAGGGGCGACTCGGCAGTAGCGCTGGGCACGCGGGACGGCGTCCCGTTGGTGGCCGCCTTCGTACCCGGTTCCTCCGGCGTAGCGGAACGCTCCTGGGACGATTACGCCTCCCCTGCGGCCAGCGTTGGGCTGGTTTCCGACAGCGACGGCCTCCTGTTCGGGATCATCCGTGACGACGATCGGACACGGCTGTTGGAAGTTGCCGAGGACGGTGCGCCGGTGCTTCGGGCCGAGACTGAGGGAGCGCGCTTCCGCCCACCCGTGTCAATGACCGCCTCACCGCTGTCAGTCGGTCGCCTGTACGCCGCAGAGGACGGGCGAATGATCGCCACTGGTGACGGTGATGTCAGCGTCTGGGACCTGCGGAACGGCACTTCGGTGCGTGGTCAGGGGGGAGCCCTCGGCGGTTACTGCGGCCCCTTCGTGCTCGTGGAGGACAGCAGGTTGCTCGGGTGGGGCGGTCTGGACTGCGCGCTGTCTGGGATCGACCTGGACCTTGGTACCTGAATTCCACGAGAACCTGTCACGATCCGACTTACCGCCTGACGACTTTGGGCGTGGCTCGCACCGATGCCCTCGGTCACCCGGAGGAGCTTCCACCTGATCGAGTCGGCTCGTGCGCACGATCTCCAGAGCGAGGAGATCGCGGTCGTCCACCTGCTCAACAAGGCCTGCGAGGAGTCCCCCGAGACCGCGAGGTACAACCGGTTCGCGCGCTCAGCGGTGATCAGGCTCAGCGAGTCCAGGAACGGCATGATCCGCGACGACGTAGGCTCGCTCGCTCGCAGGATCGGAGTGCGGGTCGCATGACTCGCGCCATTGGTTCGGTGAGGGGCGCTTCCCCATCACTCGGCACGGGTACAGTGTTCGCGGGAATGAGTACGGGGAGCCCTCGCTGGCGCGGGGGCTCCCTTCTCTTGTTCCTGAGGTCACGCAGTGCGCAGCAGTGCGACCCATTCTGTCCCGGGGAAGGGCAGGTGACCGCGCTCCGGGTGCTTGGAGTCGCGGACCACGGCGCCCCCGGGGATGTCTGCGAAGGCGACGCAGTCACTCCGGTCGCTGTAGCTGGAGGTCCGGAAGTCGAGGACGTCAGGGTTGAAAACGAGGTTCACGGGTGCTCTTTCAGACTGCCTTGAAGATCTCGCGCAGGTAGGCGACGCTCTCGTCGACGCCGAGCGACCTGCTGACGAGGTGGTTGAACAGGTTGCGGTAGCGGATGACTTCGTCTGTTTCCTCCAGGAAGAGGCCGTCCTGGTCCATTTCGAGGTAGACCACGGGATCAGCGGCGTCGAAGTCCATCAGTACGAAGCTGCCCTTGGCCCCAGCGTGGATGCCAGCGCTGAACGGAACCACCTGGATCGTGACGCCGTCACCGTTGTCCGCCAGGTCGGCCAGGTGCCCGACTTGCTCGCGGCACACGTCGGGCGTTGCCCTCAGCCGCTCGATGGCCCCGGCGTCGATCACCGCCCATAGTTCAGTGCGGTCCTCGCCCCGGAGGATCTCCTGTCTGCGGCGTCGCGCATCGACCACACGTTGAATGTCGATGGGGTCACGTACGAGATTCCCTGATCGCGTCAGGAGCTCCACATAGCCCGGAGTCTGCAACAGCCCGGGGATGATCATCGGCTGATACGTGCTGATCGCCGTGGCGTCGGATTCCAAGACCGGGAACTCGTCCGGAAAGACGTCGCTGTACTTGGTCCACCAGCCTTTCTTCCCTGCCTGGCGCGTGATCGCGAACAGGGCTTCTCGCCGCCCTTCGTCGGTGACGTTGTACACGTCGAGCAGGGCGCGCACCTCAACGACGCTGGGGCGAAGTCTGACTCCGGTCTCGATGTTCGAGACTTTGCCGACGCTCCACTCGGTCGCTGTGGCGGTGCTCTCCAGAGTCATGCCAGCCGAGACTCGGAGACGGCGAAGCTCTTCTGAGAGGCGACGCCTGCGAACACTCGGACGTTGTGTGTCGGACATGGGCCCTCTCTTGGGGGTGGTGTCTCTCAGGATGTTACGGCTGGTCGGCTATTCGGGCATCCGGCTACAGAATGCATGAAATCCTCAGGATCTGATGATCAATTATTTCTGAATTCATTGATACTCTGAGGATTTCATGGTTCTCTGAGCTACTCATTCCCTGGCTGGGCTTCCCACCCGGCATCCGAGTACCAGGAGTTCGTCCATGGGTCGATACCTGAATCTGTCCGAGCTGGCGAGTGTGGGCTGGCTGGCTTCCGAAACCATCCGCCCCCGCCGCCCGCGCAGGGCTGGGCGCGTGCGGGGCTACGCCGCGTTCCTCCGCCCGCCGCTCATCCCCTCGCCCCGACGGCCGTTGGACACCGCACCCCTGGACGTCCTCCACGCCGTCCTGGCCGGGCTACGCCGACTGGGGGTGTCCCTCTGATGCTGGACACCTACACCGGGGACCTTCTCGCCGCCGTCGGGGACGCCCTGCTCCCTCCAGCCCGCCTCACCCCTCAGGAACTGGCCGAGTGGCACGCGCACACCCTGCGCAACCGGCTCCCACTGATCCACGAGGCCCTGCGCATAGCTCAGGAGGAAGACGACGCCGAGCTGGCAACCCAGACGATCGACCAGGCCATTACCGACCACCCCCACCTCACGGCCGGTCCCCGGGCTGAGCGACGGGCCCCGCGTGAAGACTCATCCGGCGGTGAGCTGCCCGTCCCGGAGCACGTCCTCTGTGATCTGCTCTACCGGCACTGGGCGCTGACCATCGAGGGGAAGCCACCGCACGAGAAGTACGTGGCGCGTCGACCCCTCGGCTGGGCGGGCGGGGGCGACCCCTTCGAGCGGATCACCGCACCCACCCGAACGGAGCTGCTGAGGCTGCTCGCCCACCGTCACCTCGGCGTGGGGAAGCCGGATCCGGGGCAGTCCACCACCTGATCCCAGCTGCTCGCGCGTCGGAGGGCGCGCGAGCGGCCTCAGTCCTTCGGGGTGCCCACACGCAGACGATTCCCATCGGGGTCGCGGAGTTCGATCTCGCGCGCCCAGGGTGCCTCCTCCACGGTGGTCCCGAACTCGGCCGCGATCGCGTCCACATCCCTCACCCGCAGGTACACCAGGGTGTCGGGGCGAGCATCACCCGTGTGCTCGGAAAGGAACAGCCGGATCGTCCCCCGAACGATCTCCACGAAGGCCGGGAACCCCGGCTCGAAGCGGTGCTCCCACTCCTGAGCGAACCCGAGCCTTCCGTACCAGCGCACGGCCACGGAGGCGTCGGCCACGCGCAGGATGGGGACGACCTCCTCAGGCGTCATCAACCCTGCTCCAGGTCCCACAGACAGCGTCGGGGACCAGGTCGAGCTGTTCCAGAAAGGCCTCCAGCAGCCCGTCGGTCTTGTCGCCGCACCCCGAGTCCGCCCAGGCCTGGAATCCGTTGTTGAGCGTGGCGTAGAACACCGCCGCCACCAGGGCGGGCCGGTGGTCGGTCGGGTCCACTCCGGCGCGTTCGGCGATCACGCGGGCGAGCCGGGACTGGCGGCGGGCGCAGTAGCGCATGTTCACCTCGATGAGCTCGGGGCTCCGTGAGATGAAGTTGGCCGCGCTGCCCTGGAGATGCAGCTCCTCGCGCTCCAGGACCTCCCAGTGGTCGCGCATCGCGTTGCGCAGCGCACGGAAGGGTGGCTCGTCGGCGGGACGGTCGCGCACGAACGCGCAGAGGAGCTCGTCGACCTCCTCGATCGCCTCCAGGACCACGTTCTCCTTGGAGGCGAAGTACCGGAAGAACGTCCGCTGGGAGACCCCCGCGCAGGCGGCGATCTCCTCGGTGGTGGTCGCCTCGTACCCCTTCTCGTGGAAGAGGCGCAGGCCGGACTCGATGAGGGTGTTGCGCAGTTCGGCCTTCTTGCGCTCGCGCAGTCCGACGTTCTCGGGGCTCGTCGTGCTCACGGACGTGCCTCCACTCCCGGGGTGACGCCTTCTTCCTGTCCCTGGAGGATACACGCGAGCAGAAGTGACGTCAGTCACTGACAAAAGTCAGCGATTGTCAAATGTCAGCCGCTGACATAATGTCGCCTGGTACGGGAAGCCAGAGAAGACACGGGGCACACATGACCACCCAGGCCGAGCAGAGTCCACGGGATCCGAGAGATCAGCAGCACCCTCAGGCCGCGACCGAGACCAATCCCCGCCCCCGCTTCACCGAGAGCCCCTGGGCCACCCTGGTCGCGATCGCCTTCGGCGTCATGATGGTCGCCCTCGACGGCACCATCGTGGCCGTGGCCAACCCCGCGATCGGCGCCAGCCTCGGTGCCTCCCTGGCCGAGCTCCAGTGGGTCACCCACGGCTACCTGCTCGGACTCGCGGTCTTCCTCATCACGGCGGGCAAGATCGGTGACCGCTTCGGCTACCGGAACACCTACCTCGTCGGCGTGGTCGGGTTCGTGTTGTCCTCGGTGGCGATCGCGCTGTCGTCCGGTGTCATCATGCTCATCGCCTTCCGGATCGTCCAGGGGATTTTCGGCGCCCTGCTGCTGCCCTCCGCGATGGGACTCCTGCGCGCCAGCTTCCCTCCCTCCAAGCTCGGCCGCGCCTTCGGCGTGTTCGGCAGCCTGATCGGCGCGGCCACGGCTGGCGGACCGATCCTCGGCGGACTCCTCGTCAGCGCTCTCAGCTGGGAGGCCGTGTTCTACATCAACGTCCCGGTCGGCGCCCTCGCCCTGGGTCTGGGCCTGTGGCTGCTGGCCGCCAACCGCGCCACCGACGCCGGGTCCCGCATGGACGTGCCCGGCATCGTCCTGGTGAGCGTCACGATCTTCGCGCTGGTCTGGGCGCTGGTCGAGGCGCCCAGCATCGGTTGGGCGCACCCGGTCACCCTGGCCTCCCTGGGTGTGGCCGTGCTCTTCGGTGCCGCCTTCCTCGTCTGGGAACGCCGCCCCGAACAGCCGCTCGTCCCGCTCGCCCTCTTCGCGCACCCCTCGCTGTCGATCGGCGTGGTCCTGACCGTGGCGATGGCGCTGGGCCTGATGGGCTCGCTGTTCTTCATCACCTTCTACCTCCAGGGTGTGCGCGGCCTGAGCCCCGCCCAGACCGGGCTCCAGCTCATCTCCATGACCGCGATGATGGCGATCACCTCACCCATCGCCGGTCGCCTCCTGGACCGGGTCGGTGCACGCCCGCCCACCACGGCCGGGCTGCTCTCCGCCTCGGCGGGCATGTTCCTGCTCTCCCGGCTGGAGGCCGACACCGGCGTCCCGTACGTCTCGATCGCCTTCGTGCTGCTGGGCGTGGGCCTGAGCCTGGTGATGACCGGCGCGACCGCCGCGATCATCGGCAACGCCCCAGTGCGCTACGCGGGGGTCGCCGCCGCGCTCCAACAGGCCGCCATGCAGCTCGGGGGATCGCTGGGAACGGCGGTCCTGGGTGCGGTGATGTCCGCGACCATCGTCTCCAGGCTGCCCGGGCACTACGCCGTCGCCGGTCTGGCCGAACCCTCCGCCGACGACCTCTCCGCCATGCAGAGCACCGTCGCGCAGGGCGGGGCGGTCCTGCCCGAGGGCGCGGACGCCGCCACCGCCGCCGCGATCACCCAGGCGAGCAACCTCGCCTTCCTGGACGGGCTCCAGCTGGCCTTCGGGATCGCCGCCGTGGTGATGCTGGTGGCGGCCGGACTCTCCCTCTTCATGAAGGCGGGCCGGATGACGGACGGCCCCGCCGTGCACATCTGATCGGATCAGGCCCATGGAACGTGTGAAGGCCCTGGCGGTGCTCCCACCAGGGCCTTCACACGTTCCCGAGTCGTCGTGGCTCAGGTCGTGTAGTCGGCGTTGATCCGGATGTAGCCCTCGGTCAGGTCGCAGCCGTAGACAGTGAAGGCGCCCTCGGCGATGCCCAGGTCGACGGTGATCACCACCTCGTCGCCCTTCATGTGCTGGGCGGCGCGCTCCAGCGTCTCCTCCGTGGCCTCGGTCGGGAAGGTCTCCACGTCCCCGAACACGATCCGCACGTTCTCGGGGAACACGTCGGTCTCGTCCGAGCACTTGCCCACGGCCATCGCGACCCGACCCCAGTTCGGGTCGGCACCGTGCACGGCCGTCTTGACCAGGGGTGAGTTCACCACGGCCTTGCCGATCCGCTTCGCCTGGGCGTCGTCGCGCGCACCGGTGATCCGCACCTCGATGAGCTTGCCCGCGCCCTCACCGTCGGAGGCGATCATCCGCACCAGGCTCAGCGCGACCTCGTACAGGGCGTCCTCGAACTCGGCGACGTCCACCGGACCGGCCAGCCCGTTGGCGAAGATCGCGGCGGAGTCGCTGGTGGAGGTGTCCGTGTCGATGCTCAGGGCGTTGAAGGTCCGGTCCACCACCCGCCGGAACACCGCGTCAAGGACGGGCTGCTCCAGTTCGGCGTCGGTGAAGAACCAGGTCAGCATGGTCGCCATGTTGGGTTCGATCATGCCGACGCCCTTGGCGATCCCGGTCAGGGTCGCGTCGCCGACCTTGGCGGTGGCGACCTTGGGGTGGGTGTCGGTGGTCATCATGGCCGCCGCGGAGCGGTCCAGGTCTGCCGGGGGGAACTCGGCAGGGAGGTCCTCCAGGTAGGAGCGGACCCTGTCCATGGGGTAGGGGCGGCCGATGACCCCGGTGGAGGCGATCAGGATTTGGTCGGGGTCGACCCCGGCGGCGCGGGCCACGCCCTCCTGGACCTCGCGAGCGTCGGCCGTCCCGATCTGGCCGGTCGCCACGTTGGCGTTGCGGGCGATCACGGTGACGCCTCGGGCCCGGCCGTCGGCGGCCGCCTCACGGCTGAGCTGGACGCTGGGCCCGGCGAACCGCGACTGGGTGAACACGGCGGAGACCGCCGTGGGGACCTGGGAGACCACTGTGAAGAAGTCGTCCTGCGGGTCCTTGATCCCGATGTTGCCGGCCACACCGACGAAACCGGCGGGAACGGGGGTCTTGCTGCTCATCGTCCTCCTCGGAACTTCGTGGGCGCCAGCCTACTTCTCCCCACCCGCGGAGTCCGAGGCCGGAGTGGTGCTCAGGAGCCCGTGCTCACCCTCTGTTCACCCCCTGCTCAGCCCCGAGCCCACCCCCCGTGCTCACCCCTCCGTACGGCCCTGGGCAACGCCACGCCACAGCGGTGTGGTTACGGCCATGACCTGCGAGGGTTTCGTACTGTTCGGAGACGGCACGGGTGTGACAAGCCGGAGTGAACGGGGTATCCGCCGAGAAGTGGGGGAGACCGCTCGGGGGGAGGCGTGTTGTGCGTGATGGTGACTGGCTCACGGAGACTGGGGCGCGGATACGTGGCGTCCTGAAGGTGATGGTGGACGCGGACTGGTTGCCAGGCGGGGCCGCCGTGGTCGGCACCGGCGGAATGTGGGAGTTCGTGGCCGTGGGCCGGACCGACGGAGAGCACGACACCGCTCCCGACGTCTCCTACGACGTCGCGAGCCTGACGAAGGTGATGGCCACCTGGCCGCTCGTGGGACGGGCGATCGCCGAGGGGGTTTTGGACATCAACGCCCCGATGTCCGAATACTTTCCCGGTGAGGACCTCCCCGGGGCCTGGGTGACCACCCGGCAGATCCTCACGCACACCAGCCGCCTCAACCCGGTGTCCTGGATGGAGCGGTACGTGGGCACCGACCAGGACCTCGCCGAGGCGATCCTGTCGGACCCGCTGGAGGAACCCGGCTACCAGTACATCGACCGCGGGTTCATCCTGCTCGGCCTGCTCCTGGAGCGCCTGTACGGCGGCACCCTGGATCGGCTGGCCGACGACCTGTGGACCGATCTCGGTCTGCGCTCCACCACCTACGGGCCGCTGGCGAGGTCGCCCAGTGTGGCGCCGACCGAGCGGCGCCTCGTCGGCGCGGCGCCCTCCTGGGGCGTGGTGCACGACGAGGCGGCCGCGCTGATGGGCGGAGTGTCCGGGCACGCCGGTGTGTTCAGCAACGCCATCGACCTCGGTTCCTTCGCCCGGGAGATGCTGCGCCTGCACGACGGCGGGAGTGGGATCATCCCGTCGTCGTTCATCCGGGAGAGCTGGTCACCACACGTGGACGCGGGGGCCCGGCTGTCGAGGGGGCTGGCCTGGCTGGTCACCCCGGAGGGCGTGGTCTACCACAACGGGTTCACCGGCACGAGCCTGTTCCTGCACCCCGAGAGCGGGCGCTACGTGGGTGTCCTCACCAACGCCGTGCACTACGGGCGCGACCGGACCGGTCTGGTGGACCTGCGCTCGGCCGCGCGTTCGGCGCTCACCCCGCAAGCCCACGAATCGTCGCCGTGAGCTGGCCGAGCAGGGTGGTCAGCCCGGCCGGTCCGGGGACGACCAGGTCGGCGGCGTCGGCGACCTCGGTCACCTCGTCGGAGGAGGAGCACACGGTGAGCCCGGGGATCCCGTGTCCGCGCAGGGCCGCCACGGCGGAGAAGGCGGGCAGGTCGCCGAGGTCGTCACCGGCGAAGAGCACGCTCCGGGCCGCTCTCTCCTCCACCAGGGAGGTGAGGGCGGCGCCCTTGTCCACACCCTGTGGACGGAGCTCGATCACCAGCCGACCGGGCTCCACCTGGAGTTCGGCCCGCTCGGCCAGCTCGGTGAGGGGACCGGCCAGTAGTTCCAGGGCCCGTTCGGGGTCGGTGGCCCGACGTGTGTGCACGGCCAGGGATCGGCCCTTGTCCTCGACCCACGTGCCCTCCGGCGCGCCGGAGGAGTCGATGAGGGCCGGGAGCTCCTCCCTGACCAGCGCCACTCCGGGCGGCGGGTCGGCGGCCACCACGCGGCCGTCCGTCCACCGTTCGGCGCCGTAGTGGCCGAGCACGACGATCCCGGGGACCCGCTCCAGGCCGCCGAGCCGCACGACGGTTTCCGCGGGGCGGCCGGTGATGACCGCGACGGTGCCCACCAGGGACGCCAGTTCGGCCAGCGCGGCCACGATCCCCGGTTGGGGAGCGGAGTCACGCGGATCGGCGACGATGGGCGCCAGGGTGCCGTCGAAGTCGAAGGCGACCAGCGCCCGGTCGGGGTCCGAGACCAGTGCGTCGAGCGCGCTGCGACCGGCGTCGGTGGTGGGCACGGGACGGTCGTCTGCTGTGGACGGGGGCATACGGGGACCTTGTCGCTGTCGGGGGCACTGTGGAGTTCCCAGGCGGGTGCGCTGCCCGGGTCGGTGGCCTGCTCCGCGGGTTCTCCGGAGCCCGTGGCCCGCTCGGTCGCCCTACAGGTGGATGCCCAGCTGGCGGGCGTTGCGCTGACGTCTGCGGTCGGCGCGCAGGCGGCGCAGGCGCTTGACGGTCATGGGGTCGAAGGCGAGCGCCTCGGGGCGCTCGACCAGACCGTTGAGCAGTTGGTAGTAGCGGGTCGCGGAGAACCCGAACTCGTCACGGATCGCCTGTTCCTTGGATCCCTCGAACTTCCACCACTGGCGTTCGAAGGCGAGGATGCGCTGTTCGCGCTCGGCGAGGGCCGACTGACCGTCGTCGGACGGACCGATGTTCGGCATGGGACACCCCCTGGACGGGTCATTGGTTTGTCCGGATCGGCGCGACTCATGCTAGCGACTCGCCATGCCGGATGAGGAGCGCGAAACCCAGGACTGGCACCAGGGATACAGTTACGTGTCCTACCCCCCGGGTCACTTGTCCAAGCCTGGATCCTGTGCGCATGACAGAATCGCGAGGGTCCGGGGAGGGCCCGGCGCAGCACCGACCGCAACGTTCGAGGGAGCCTGACGTGCTCGGGGGCAACAGCCGTAGCAGGACACACCAGCGCCACGTGTTGGGCGCCACGGCGGGCGCCTGCGCGGCGCTCACCGTACTGGGACTGACGGCGGTTCCAGCCGCCGCCGACGTACCCGACTTCCGCCCGGAGCAGTGGGCCCTGACCTCCATCGGAGCCCAGGAGGCCTGGGAGACCAGCCAGGGTCAGGGCGTGACCGTGGCCCTTCCGGGGGTCTCCGTGGACGAGGACCACCCCGACCTCCGGGACAACCTGGTGGTCGACACCGAGTTCGGGACGAACGGCAACGACACCGATCCCGGCACGGCGGCGGGCGCGCTGGTCGTCGGACACGGCCACGGCATGGACGCGGACGGCGGGGTGCTGGGCGTGGCCCCGGCCGCGAGGCTGCTGGTCCTGCCCACCGACGACGGCCCCGCGGACGTCATCGGCTACGCCGTGGAGCAGGGGGCCCAGGTCGTCCTGCTCCAGGACGAGGTCGAACAGGACGAGGACCTCCAGGCGGCGACCGCGTCGGCCGCGCGGAGCGGGACATTGGTTGTCGCCCCGGCGGGCGGCGAGGCGGACCCGAACGTCCTGGCGGTGGGCGGTGTGGACGAGGAGGGCGTGCTCCTGCCCGACTCGCCCCCGTCCGAGTCGATCGACCTCCTCGCGCCCGGCGCCGAGCTGTCCACGGCCGGCCCGGACATGGGTCAGACCGACGTGACCGGCACCCCGTACGCCGCCGCGGTGGCCGCGGGTGCGGCCGCGTTGCTGACCTCCGAGTACCCGCAGCTGGGCGCCGAGAAGCTCCGTGAGGCCCTGGTGCAGGGCTCCCAGCAGGGCGGGCAGGGGCTGGCGTCCCTGTACCTGCCCTCGGCCGTCGCGCAGGCCTCAGGGAACGCCCAGGACATGCCGCTCGTCGACGACAACCTGGTGCAGGACGACTCCCCGACCGTTCCGGTGTGGATGTGGTTCGCGCTGGTCGGCGTGGTGCTGGCGCTGATCGTGATCGTGCTGGTGCTGTGGGTGCGCCGGACCAGCAAGGACCCCTACGGGGTGGCGGCCGAGCGGCAGGAGGAGGACCAGCGGCTCGCCGCAGAGCGGGCCGAGCAGGCCCGGGCCGAGGAGCGCCCCTCCCGGCGCAAGGGCGGCCGCCGCCGCAAGAAGTAGGCGCGGCGTCGAGTCGGCTGAGGTCACACGCCCCCTGGCGGGGCGAGCCGTGGCGGATCGGGCGAAAAGCCCGTGACGCCACGGCTTTTCGTTGGTTAGGGTCCTTGCGGCACCACACTTAGCTCGGCTCGGCGACACCTCGACGGTGGGAGACAGCATGGTTCGGATGCGGGACGGCAGCGCGGGCGACGCGGACTACGGGGTCATCGCCCGCACGTACACGGACCACCGGCAACCGGAACCGAGGATCGCCGAACTCCTCCACGCCGCCCTGGGAGACGCCCGGACGGTGCTCAACGTCGGTGCCGGGGCCGGGTCCTACGAACCCGCCGACCGCGACGTCACTCCCGTGGAGCCCTCGGCCAGCATGCGGGCCCGGCGCCCCGGGCACCTGCCCGCGGCGGTCGACGGCACCGCCGAGTCGCTGCCGTTCCCCGACGACTCCTTCGACGCCGCCATGACCACCTTCAGCGTCCACCAGTGGTCCGACCTCGCCAGGGGCCTGGCGGAGGTCCGGCGAGTGACCACGGGCCCCGTCGTGGTGCTGACCTGCGACCCCGCCCTGGTACGCGACTTCTGGCTGTACGACTACTGCCCGGAGGTCCTGGACACCGAGGCGCGCCGCTACCCGGAGCCGTCGGTTCTGGCCGAGGGGCTGGGCGGCACGACCACCGTCACCCGGGTGCCCATCCCGCTCGACTGCTCGGACGGCTTCAACGAGGCCTACTACGCGCGCCCCGAGGTGCTGCTCGACCCCGGGGCCCGGCAGGCCTGTTCGGCGTGGAGCTTCGTCGACGAGGCCGCGCACACCCGCTTCCACGAGCACCTCTCCCGCGACCTCCGCGACGGCACGTGGGACGCGCGCCACGGCCACCTGCGCGAACTCCCCGAGTGGGAGGGCTCGCTCGTCCTGGTGGTCTCCACCCCCGAGGGGCGCTCCAAGGCCTGACCGTCGCGTTCGGTCATGCCGATCCGACGGTCGGTAGTGTCACGTATGCGCGTGCATATGTAAGGCACGTCGAAAGCCTTGACGCGGGTACGCCGGACGGCAAGGCTTTGTGGAATGTCGCCTCTCGAAACGCCCTCTCTGCCCTCACGAGGAGACAGGCGGGTCGCCTCCGACCCCATGGCACGCAACCTGGTGAACGGTCGCGTGCGCCTCTCCGAACCCGACCCCAAGTGGCCCTACCTGTTCCGCCAGGAGGAATCCCGTATCCGGGGTGCACTCGGGGACCGCGTGCTGTCCCTGGACCATGTCGGCTCCACCTCGGTGCCCGGCCTCGCGGCCAAACCCTGCGTGGACCTGGTCATGGCCGTCGCCGACCCCTCCGACGAGGCCGCCTACCTGAACGACCTGGAGAAGGTGGGATACACCCTGGTCATCGCCGAACCCGACTGGTACGAACACCGGGTCCTCAAGGGCCCCAGCGTCAACCTCAACCTCCACGTGTTCGGCCAGGGGTGCGAGGAGATCGACCGCATGCGGCTCTTCCGCGACTACCTCATCGCGGACGCCGGGGCCCGGGAACGCTACACCGCGGTCAAGCGCGAACTCTCCGAGCGCACCTGGAAGCGCATCCAGGACTACGCCGACGCCAAGTCCGGCATCGTCACCGAACTCCTCGCCGAGGCCGAGGCCTGGAAGGCGGCCACCTCCCGGAACCACTGACCGGATACCGGTCGGGCGCCCGGTGACTTACCGGATGACCGGAGTCCGACCGAGAGCCAGCCGGTCGTGGACCGGAACGCGACCCCGCCGAAGGGCGTGTCCAGCACGGGACACGCCCTCGCGTTGTTCCTGGCGTCCTGTCGCTCCTGGTGTTCCGGCGCGTCCCGACGCCCGGCACCCGCCCGGCCCCGCCGAGGCCGAGCGGCCCACGTCGAACCCCGTCAGCCGTCCAGGGAACGCAGCTGGTCCTGGAACCAGCGGCGCGGCGGCAGTGCCACGGCGGCCTCGGCCAGCCGTCCCCGGCGCTCCTTGCGCTCCCCCTCGGGCATCGACAGCGCCCGGTGCAGCGCCTCGGCGGTCTCCACGGTGTCGTAGGGGTTGACCAGCAGGGCGTCCCCGCCCAGCTCGTCCGCCGCCCCCGCCTCACGCGAGAGCACCAGCACCGAATCCCGCTCCGAGAGCACCGGGCCCTCCTTCGCGACCAGGTTCATACCGTCCCGGATCGGGTTCACCAGCAGCACGTCGGCCATCTGGAACGAGGCCAGCGACCGCGGGTAGTCGTCGTTGACCTCCAGTACCAGCGGCGTCCACTCGGGGGTGGAGAACTCCTCGTTGATCTCCTTCGCGATCCGTAGCACGGAGTCCGTGTACTCCCGGTACTCCGGCACGTCGCCCCTGCTCGGGTAGGCGAAGGCCAGGTGGGTGACCCGGCCCCGCCACTCCGGGTGCGCCGTCAGCAGCTCCCGGTACGCCTCCAGACCGCGCACGATGTTCTTGGACAGCTCCGTGCGGTCCACCCGGACGATCAGCCGGGTGTCGCCCACGGCCTCACCCAGCGTCCGCCTGCGGTCCGCCACGGCGGGCTCCGACGCGCTCTCCCGCAGCCCCTCCTCGTCCGCGCCCAGGGCGTGCACGCCCACCTCGACGATCCGGCCCCCGTGCTCCACGGTGCGCCGTTCGAGGTCGACGTCGGCGCGCAGGATCTCGGCGCAGCAGCGCAGGAACGCGTCGGCCCAGCGCGGGCTCAGGAACCCCAGCCGGTCGGCGCCGAGCATCCCCTCCAGCAGCTCCCGGGCCACCTGGGTGGGCAGCATCCGGAAGTACTCGGGCGGGGCCCACGGAGTGTGCGAGAAGTGGGCGATCCGCAGGTCCGGTCGGCGGGCGCGCAGGATGCGCGGCACCAGCGCCAGGTGGTAGTCCTGCACGGCCACGCGCGCGTTCTCGGCGGCACCGCTGACCAGCGCCTCCGCGAAGGCGTTGTTGTAGGCGGCGTAGTCCTCCCACTGGCTGCGGAACTCCGAGCCGAAGGAGGGCTTGTTCGGGGTGTCGTACAGCATGTGCTGCACGAACCACAGGGTCGAGTTGGCCACCCCGGTGTAGGCGCCCGAGAAGGTCGTCTCAGGGATGTCCAACATGTGGACTCGCATGCCGTCGAGGTCGTGCGCGAGGTCCAGACGGGCCCCCGGCGCCTCGGTGGCGGCGCGGCGGTCGGCGTCCGACAGGGCCGCGCACACCCACAGTCCGTCGATCTCGGTGGCCACGGAGATCATCCCCGAGACCAGTCCTCCGCCGCCCCGACGGTGCTCAAGCGAGCCGTCGTCGGCGGTGGAGAAGGAGACCGGGCCCCTGTTGGAGGCTATGAGGATCTGAGCCTTGTCCACGTGGTCGTCCTCTCGACGAAGGATGCTCTGGGGATCACGCACTCCTCCTAGGTCTCGCCTAGGGACAGTCGCCCCAAACCCCCTCGCGGGCAACGGTGGACACCGTCACAGGGGAGCCGGTTCCGTACTCGGGTCGCGCCGCACGTGGACGGTGTCGTCTCAGCATTCGAGCCGCTTTGTGTAATCCGGATCACCCGGCGTGGAAAATCGGTCAGCACCTCAGTTACAGTGACGGTGCGTTCTCGGAGAAGAACCGCCACAACTTCATATTGCTCATCCAGAGGGGTGGAGGGACCGGCCCTGCGAAGCCCCGGCAACCATCTCGGCATGTGGAACCGCGATCAACGCGACCCGTCGAGGCAGGTGCCAACTCCGGCCTGGGGTCAAGGTGGCCACCAGGGAAGATGAGGGGAGACGCCTCGCCATGGCGATTGCCGCCGCTGAACCCACCTCCGTTCGCGCCTTCGGTCCCGGGACCGCGCTGTCCTGTCGGGAGTGCGGTGAGCGCTACGAACTCTCGCCGAGCTTCGCCTGCCAGTTCTGTTTCGGCCCCCTGGAGATCGCCTACGACTTCGGGCCCGTCACCCGCGAGCAGATCGAGAGCGGCCCCAAGAACATCTGGCGCTACCGCTCCCTCCTCCCGGTCCCCGACAACGTGGCCGACCTGCCCAACATGAACCCCGGCCTCACCCCCCTCGTCCGGGCCGACCGCCTCGCCGCCGAACTCGGCCTGCGCTCCCTGCACGTCAAGGACGACTCCGCCAACCCCACGCACTCCTTCAAGGACCGCGTGGTCGCGATCGCCGTCGAGGCCGCCCGCACCTTCGGGTTCACCACCCTCTCCTGCTCCTCCACCGGCAACCTCGCCGGTGCCGTGGGTGCCGCCGCCGCGCGTGCCGGATTCGACTCGTGCGTGTTCATCCCGGCCGGCCTGGAGGAGGGCAAGGTCGTGATGGCCGCCGTCTACGGCGGGAAGGTCGTGGCCATCGACGGCAACTACGACGACGTCAACCGCTTCTGCTCCGAGCTCATCGGCGACGAGGCGGGCGAGAGCTGGGGCTTCACCAACGTCAACCTGCGGCCGTACTACGCCGAGGGCTCCAAGACGCTGGCCTACGAGATCGCCGAGCAGCTCGGCTGGCGCCTGCCCGAGCAGATCGTCATTCCGATCGCCTCCGGATCGCAGCTCACCAAGATCGACAAGGGCTTCCAGGAACTGATCAGGGTCGGCCTCGTCGAGGACCGCCCCTACAAGGTGTTCGGCGCGCAGGCCACGGGCTGCTCGCCGGTCGCCCGCGCCTGGGCCGACGGGCACGACGTCATCCAGCCGGTCAAGCCGGACACCATCGCCAAGTCGCTGGCGATCGGCAACCCCGCAGACGGCCCGTACGTGCTGGACATCGCCAACCGCACCGGCGGGGCGATCGAACACGTGGGTGACGACGAGATCGTCGACGCCATCAAGCTGCTGGCCCGCACGGAGGGGATCTTCGCGGAGACGGCGGGCGGCGTGACCACCGGTGTCCTGCGCAAGCTGGTCCGCGAGGGCAGGCTCGACCCCGAGGCGGAGACGGTCATCGTCAACACCGGCGACGGGCTCAAGACCCTCAACGCCGTCGACTCGGGTGTCACCGCCACCATCAAGCCGTCCCTGGAGGCCTTCAAGGCCGAGGGCCTGGCCTGATCCGGGCCCGCCCCACGTTCACCACCCCGCGCAGCACCCACGTCCCAGGAGTACGAACACCATGAGCGTCAGCGTCCGCGTGCCCACCATCCTGCGCACCTACACCAACGACGCGTCCGAGGTGACCGCCGAGGGCGGCACCCTGGCAGAGGTCCTGGACCACCTGGAGGCCAACCACCCGGGCATCCTCGCCCGCGTGCTCGACGACGGCGGCAAGGTCCGCCGCTTCGTCAACGTCTACGTCGGCGACGAGGACGTCCGCTTCGAGAAGGGCCTACAGACCGAGGTCCGGGACGGCCAGCAGATCTCGATCATCCCCGCCGTCGCCGGGGGCTGCTGACGCACGGGCAGTGGCGAACCACGGGGCGGGCGCCGGTCGGTGCCCGCCCCGCCGCGTGCCCGGACCCTCGTAACCTGGGAGGGAGATTCTCCAGGGGACGAGGGTGGCGATGTCGGCGACGCGGTTGTTGGTGCGGAGAGAGAAGAGATGAATCACGTGGGTCCTTTGGGGTCTCTTGTCTTCGGTGTCCAACTTCTGAGAAGTTGGAAAAACAACCCCTTGCCGCTGGTAAGTTTCCTGTTCAAATAGTCTGCTCCCCGCGCACGCGGGGATGGACCCGACCAGCCCCCCAGGTACGCCCGCCGTCCACCCTGCTCCCCGCGCACGCGGGGATGGACCCGGGTCTCGGGTCAAACGCTCCCCGCGCACGCGGGGATGGACCCGGGTCTCGGGTCAAACTGGCGTACTCGGTGGCCTGCTCCCCGCGCACGCGGGGATGGACCCAGCATCATCCCCGACCTGGTCAACGGCGTGATCTGCTCCCCGCGTGCGCGGGGATGGACCCACCGCGTGGATGTTCTCCAACATGGCCCCGGCCTGCTCCCCGCGTGCGCGGGGATGGACCCAGGGTCACCCTGCGGCCGCGCCGGGAGGCCTGCTGCCCCCCGCGCACGCGGGGATGGGCCCGCTTGCGCGCCAACGTTCAACCAGATGGTGGGCGGGCCCTTGGTTACCGGGCTGGCGGGACCTGGCCACCCGGTTCCACCAGGGGTTCGTCCGTTGTTCGCCGAGCGCTCAAACCGCCCTGTGGAGGGAAGTCCGCGCTGTTCAGGGCTGTTTCCGAAGCTGGGGAAATCGTGACCACATCGTTTGCACTCTCCATGGCCGAGTGCTAAAAAAGGGAGTGGTTAGCACTCACCTATACCGAGTGCTAACCGGATCGAGGCTGCGAGATCGTGGTCCTCCGGCAGCAGGGTTGCCGGTGCGAACGCGGTCGTCCGTCGCGGGCGCACGCCTCGTCCCATCGCGTATCAGCCCGGTCACGGGAGGACAAGAACTCAATGGCAGCCAAACTGATCGCGTTCGACGAGGAGGCCCGTCGCGGCCTCGAGCGCGGCATGAACCAGCTCGCTGACGCCGTGAAGGTCACGCTCGGCCCGAAGGGTCGCAACGTCGTCCTGGAGAAGAAGTGGGGCGCCCCCACTATCACCAACGACGGTGTCTCCATCGCCAAGGAGATCGAGCTCGAGGACCCCTGGGAGAAGATCGGGGCCGAGCTGGTCAAGGAGGTCGCCAAGAAGACGGACGACGTCGCCGGTGACGGTACGACCACCGCCACCGTCCTGGCCCAGGCTCTCGTCCGCGAGGGTCTGCGCAACGTCGCCGCCGGCGCCAACCCGATCGGCCTCAAGCGCGGCATCGAGGCCGCCGTGGCCCGCATCAACGAGGAGCTCGGCAACCTCTCGAAGGACGTCGAGACCAAGGAGCAGATCGCCTCCACCGCCTCCATCTCCGCTGGTGACACCCAGATCGGTGAGACCATCGCCGAGGCGATGGACAAGGTCGGCAAGGAAGGCGTCATCACCGTCGAGGAGGGGCAGACCTTCGGGCTCGAGCTTGAGCTCGCCGAGGGCATGCGCTTCGACAAGGGCTACATCTCGCCCTACTTCGCCACCGACCTTGAGCGCATGGAGACGGTCCTCGAGGACCCCTACATCCTCATCGTCAACTCGAAGATCTCCAACAACAACGAGTTCCTGCCCGTTGTCGAGAAGGTCCTCCAGTCCGGCCGTCCGCTGATGGTCATCGCCGAGGACGTCGCCGACGGCGCCCTGCAGACCCTCGTGGTCAACAAGATCCGCGGCACCTTCAAGTCCGTCGCCGTCAAGGCTCCGGGCTTCGGTGACCGCCGCAAGGCCCAGCTCGGCGACATCGCCGTGCTGACCGGCGGCCAGGTCATCACCGAGGAGGTCGGCCTCAAGCTCGAGAACACCGAGCTCGACCTGCTGGGCCGCGCCCGCAAGGTCGTCGTCACCAAGGACGAGACCACCATCGTCGACGGTGCCGGTGACGCCACCGCCATCGCCGGTCGCGTGAACGAGATCCGCAACGAGATCGAGCGCACCGACTCCGACTACGACCGCGAGAAGCTCCAGGAGCGCCTCGCGCGTCTGGCCGGCGGCGTGGCCGTCATCAAGGCCGGTGCCGCCACCGAGGTGGAGCTCAAGGAGCGCAAGCACCGCATCGAGGACGCCGTCCGCAACGCCAAGGCCGCGGTCGAAGAGGGCATCCTGCCCGGCGGTGGCGTCGCGCTGCTGCAGGCCAGCGTCCCCGCGTTCGAGAAGCTGGACCTCGAGGGTGACGAGGCCATCGGCGCCGACATCGTGCGTCGCGCCATCGCCGAGCCGCTCAAGATGATCGCGGTCAACGCCGGCCTCGAAGGCGGAGTCGTGGCGGACAAGGTCAAGCACCTGGAGCCCGGTTTCGGCCTCAACGCCGCCACCGGCGAGTACACCGACCTGTTCAAGGACGGCGTCATCGACCCGACCAAGGTCACCCGTTCCGCTCTGCAGAACGCGTCGTCCATCGCTGGTCTGTTCCTGACCACCGAGGCCGTCATCGCCGACAAGCCGGAGAAGGCCTCGGCTCCCGCCGGCGACCCGACCGGTGGCATGGGCGGCATGGACTTCTAGCAGGTCCGTGACACCGGGCGTGAGCCCGTAGGCGCCTGAGGTCCGGATACGCGACCTCGCCCGCGACGACCGGGCGGTCCCCATGGGGACCGCCCGGTTTCGCTCTTTCCGGGACCCCCGGGGGTCAATCCTGGGCGGGCCCGTGCGGACGGATCGCGTCGGCCAGTTGGTGCCAGCCCTGCGGTCCCGGGAGCACCTGCGCCGACTCCGGTCCGTAGGAGCCCGCAAGGTAAGGTTCGGGCTCCGTCGCCGAGTCCATCAGCGGGTCGACGATCCGCCACGACTCCTCGACCACGTCGAAGCGCACGAACTGCTCCGGGCTGCCCACCACGGCGCCGTGCAGCACGTGGTCGTAGGCCTCGTGCCCCCGGCCCAGTTGGCGTTCCACGTCGGCCGCGAGCACGAGGCGCGCCGCCGAGTCGCTCTCCGCGCCGGGTTCGTTGAGCAGCATCTCGAAGGTCACCCCGGACCACGGTTCCAGCTGGAACCGGACCAGGTTGGCTGGCCCCGGGTAGAGGTCGGCGGCGGGGCGCTTCAGCTCGGCCACCACCTCCCATGAGGTGAGGGGCATGTGCTTGCCCGAGCGAACGTAGAAGGGCACGCCCGCCCAGCGGCGGTTGTCCACCCACATGCGCAGCGCGAAGAAGGTCTCCGTGGTGGAGCCGGGGCCGACCCCCTCCGTGCTGAGGTAGCCGTCGTAGCGGCCCCGGATCGCGTCGGCCGGTTCGATGGTGCGCACGGCGCGCAGCAGGCGCAGCGTCTCGTCCTTGACCACCGAGGGGTCGGTGGAGACCGGCGCGTCCATCGTGAGCAGCGCGAACAGCTGGAGCAGGTGGTTCTGGAACACGTCCCGGACCGCCCCTGCGGCGTCATAGAACGACCCCCGGTCGTCCACCCCGAAGTCCTCGGCCATGGTGATCTGCACGTTGTCCACGAACGTCCGGTTCCACACGGGCTCCAGCAGGGTGTTGCCGAACCGGGTCACCGGCAGCCCCCGGACGGGTTCCTCGCCCAGGAAGTGGTCGACGAGGTAGAGGCTCTCCGAGGGGAAGCACTCCAGGAGCGCGCGGTGGAGTTCGCGGGCCGAGGCGAGGTCGTGGCCGAAGGGCTTCTCCACCACCAGGCGGGCGTCACGGTTGAGCCCGGCGTCCGCCAGGGCGCGGGCCACCGTGGTGAACAGCGCGGGTGGCACCGCCAGGTAGTGGGCGGTGTGGGAACCGTCGGGCAGGGTCGCGGCGAGGTCCGCGTAGGTGCGGGGGTCGTTGAGGTCGCCGGTGACCAGCGTCATCCGGTCGGTCAGGGACCGCATGACGGACTCGTCCAGGGTGGTGGAGGCCTCGGAACCGGTCTCGGCGAGGTGCTCGGTGACGGCCTCGCGGGTCCGCCGCCGCAACTCCTCTGTGTCCCAGTCGGACTTGGCCACCCCCACGATCCGGGTGCGCAGCTCCTCCCGTTCCGCCAGGTGGTAGAGGGCGGGCATGAGGTACTTCCGGGCGAGGTCACCGGTCACTCCGAAGATCACCAGGGTGTCGGCGTTGGGTCCTGTGGTCATGCTGTCCCCTCGTCGGCGGCCGGTGCGCGGCGGCGCACGTTGGCGGGGGTACCCGGTCCGGGCCGCTGACGTGCCCAAGGAAGGGCCAAGAAAGGGTGACCGGGCCGACCTGGGGCGTCCGCGCCGGGGGCTCCTGCCAGCGTCCAGGAGCCCTGGGCGATCCGGTGCAGGTGGGCCAGCTGATGCCGCAGCCCTCGTCCAGGACGTCGCGCGCCCCGCGGGCCGCCGTCCGGCGCACCACCCAGGGGGAGGGGCGGTCGTCGTGGCTCCACGGATGCCGCAGGTGGGCGGTGCGGGTCCGTGCCGTGGGCGTCCTCGGACCGGCTAAAGAGGGGCTGACCCCGCGTCCCGGCCGTCGAGCCAGGCGCGGACCGCCGCCTTCACCTGCGGGGTGAGGTCGCTGTCCGCGTACTCCTCGGCCGGTATCCAGCGCAGGTCCGTGTGCTCCTCGGAGAGCACCGCCTCCGCGCCGTCGTGGGGGAGCGCGAAGGTGAACTGGCGCTTGCGCACCCCGTGCCGGGAGACGTAGTCGAACCAGGTCACGAACGGTTCGAGGGGCAGCGCGCCGGGTGCCCGGCCGATCTCCTCCCGCAGTTCCCGCGCGAGGCCTTCCAGGATGGCCTCCCCGGGGTCCACCCCGCCCGAGGGGAGGCTCTCCGCGCCGGGGAAGGAGGTGTCGTCGTCGCGGCGGCGCAGCAGCAGGATCTCCCGCCCCGAGTCCCGGTGGACGATCGCGCCCGCCGCGTACCGTTCGACGCCCGCCGCTCGGGCCTGGTCGGCCAGGTCATCGAAGGCCGTCGGTTCCGTGGTGTCCATGGGGTGACCGTACCGAGCGGCGGGGCGGGCCGTCGGTGTCCGGCTCCGGTCGACACCGGAACCGGACACCCGTGCTCTACCGTGGGCCGGTAATGCGCAGGGCCACCAGGGTGGCGAGCATCCACGCGACCCCGGCCACGATCAGCGTGACGGCCGCGGGGGCTCCGACGACGTGGGCCAGGCCGCCGAGCGCGAGAGGGGGAAGGACGGTTCCGCTCAGGGCGAGGAACGAGGCCGAGGCCCGCTCGGCGGGGGAACCGGCTCGGGCTTTGCCCTTGAAGCGGGCCGAGAGCCCCTCCGAGCTGAGACGCGCCTCCATCCCGTAGGTGAAGGGGGTCCGGTCGATGTCGACGTCCGCTCGCGAGCGCGGGGACTCGGCGTCCAGACGGAGTTCCCTCACGTGTGGTTCTTCCCGAGTCTCCCGCTGCTGCGGGGGCTGCCCCGGGGGATCTCCCATGAACGAACCTCCAGCCGTTGGCGTACAGGGGGGGTGGTGCCGCTCCCTGGTTCGATGGGGGCCAGGCCGGCACCTGGTGACGCCGAAGCGCCGAGTGTCCACGCTCCGTAGCCTACCATGTGGGTGTCTTTTGGTGCATGTGATGTGATGACGAATGATGCCTTGACCGCATCTCATATCAGTCTGTTAAGCTTTCCCTAGCCTTACCAAAGTCGCGGAAGTGCTGGGGGGAGATGCCGATGGCCGGGTTCAGCTCATGGACGTGCCCCGGCCCGTGCCGCTGTCGGAGGGATCTCCGCGTCGAGGCGTTCGACCCTCCGTGCGAGCCCCGTCGTTTCCCCGTGCCGACCGCGCCGTCCCGCGTGCGGTGTCTCCGGCACGCTCCGAGTTCGTGTTTCCCGCGGCTCCTCGCGGATCGAGCCCACCGCAGTCAAGCCAGAGAACGAGGTCGCGCCATGTCACCCAAGGGCACAGGAACAGAACTCACCGACGCCTCCCAGGGGCGGGGCCGCCCTGCCGGGAGAAGGGTCGCCGGATCCCCGGCGCGGGTCACCGTCAACCTCACCGCGCGCTCCACGAAGGCGATGGAGGAGGCCGTCGCCGCGACGGGTGACACCCAGACCGACGTCATCAACCGCGCCCTTCAGGTGTACGCCTACCTTGAGTCCGTCATGGCCGAGGGCGACCGCGTCTACGTCGAGAACGCCGAGACCCAGGAGCGGGAGCGCCTGCGCTTCTTCTGAACCCTCCCCTTCGGCGTGCCCGGCAAGCCACGGGTGCCGTGCCAGTGCCCCGACCGTGAGCGCCGAGTGTCCACACCACCGCCGCCCGGTCGGGCGCACGAACGCCGGGAGCAGCCGAACGTCATCCCGGTGTCGTGCGCGGTCGACTCGCCTCAGACCCGTAGCAGGGTGAGGTAGGCGAACCCTTGCGTCTCCCGCTGGGCGTGCACGCGCGCGTGGCGGTGCCGGTCGGCGCGGTCGCGGACCTCGTCGAAGTCGGGGGAGTCGGGATTCTCCCGCAGCCAGTCCTCCCAGCCCAGGCAGTGCCGGTTCTCGAACTCGTCCCACTCGTCCACGGTGGTCTCCGCCAGCGCGATCAGCCGGAAGCCGTGGGAGAGAGCGAAGTCCACCAGCTCTGGCATGGAACGGTACTGGTCGCGCGGGATGAACGGCATGGCCGCCATCTCGGCGTCGGTCGGCGGCCGCTTCCAGAAGCACTCGGCGAACGCCGCCCGGCCGCCCGGTCTGGTCAGGTCGGCCAGGGCCGCCAGGGCGTTGGCCGTGTGCACCACAGGGTCACCGCCCCACACGTGGCTGGCGCCGATGTTGAGCATGACGTCCGCGGGTTCGCCCCGCCACGCGCCGACGTTCCCGGCCACCAGTTCGACCCGGTCGGCCAGCCCGCGCTCCTTGGCGTTGGCCCGGCCGAGCCGGACGTAGTCCTCGCTGAGGTCGATGCCGAACCCGGTCGCGGTGGGTTCGGTCGCCAGTGTGCGGAGCAGCAGTTCGGCCCAGCCGCAGCCGACGTCCACCACGTGGCGATCCGTCAGGGGACCCAGTGAACGGATCAGACGAACGGCCCGCTCGTCGTTGAGCGGGCCGTTGAAGTCGACGTCGCGGTACAGCGGGGGAACCTCGGGGGTGGTCATCGGAGGAGGATCACTCGTGCGAGGGTGGTCTGTCAACGCTTTTCCGGCGCCCGCTTCCCGCGCCCCGTTTCCTACGCCCCGTTTCCGGCCCCTGCCCCGGGCTCAGCCCTCCCCGTGCCAGGCGTTCCACAGTGCCGCGTAGGAGCCGCCCCGGGCGATGAGTTCATCGTGGGTGCCGAGCTCGACGATCCGGCCGCCGTCCACCACGGCCACGCGGTCCGCGTCGTGCGCGGTGTACAGGCGGTGGGCGATCGCGACGACGGTGCGGCCCGCCAGGACTCCGGCGAGCGAGCCCTCCAGTCGGCGGGCCGAACGGGGGTCGATCATCGAGGTGGCCTCGTCCAGCACCAGGACCTGGGGGTCGGCCAGCACGACCCGGGCCAGGGCCAGCTGCTGCACGTGGGCGGGGTCCAGGGCGTCGCGCCCGGAGCCCACCAGGGTGTCCAGGCCGTCCGGCAGCGCGCGCACCCAGGCGTCGGCGTCCACCGCCTCCAACGCCCGCCACAGCCGGTCCCGGTCCACGCTCTCGTCGTCCAGCGCCAGGGCCAGGTTCTCGGCGATCGTGCCCCGGAACACGTGGCTTTCCTGGCTGAGCAGGATCGCCCGTTCCCGGCGCTCCTCGGGGGACAGCGAGGTCAGGTCCGCGCCGCCGACGCGCACGGTTCCGGTGCCGGGCAGGTACACCCCGGCGAGGAGCTTTCCGAGGGTGGACTTTCCGGCTCCGCTCGGCCCGACCATGGCGAGCCGTTCCCCGGGGCGCAGGTCGAGGTCCACCCCGCGCAGCACCTCCGTGCCGGGGGAGTAGCCGAACCGCACACCGTGGACGGCCACGGTGCCGGGCTCACCTGCCTGGGCCTCGGGTTCGGCACCGGGGAACGCGGGCCCGTCTGGTTCCTGGACCCCCAGGAGGCGTCGCATCGCGGTGAAGCCGACCATCATGTTGTCGATCTGGTCGATCATGCGCTCCAACGGCCTGGACATCTGCACGGTCAGGAACACCGCCGTGGCGATCTGTCCCAGGGAGAGCTCGCCCTGGACGTGCAGCACTCCCGCGACGAGGAAGGTCGTGGCCGAGGCGAACATGTACGAGAACTCCAGCGGCGGATACCAGACGGTCCGCAGCCACAGCGTGTACCGCTCGGCCAGGTACGCGCGGCGCACGTCGGCGTCCGTGCGCAGGTCCTGCCACCGCTGGCGGCCCAGCGCCTCCAGCGTGTGCGCACCCTCCACCGTGTCGGACACACCCTGGGTGAGCCTGGAGTAGGTGCCCATCTCGGCCAGGTACCCGTCCGGGGCCCGCCGCGCGTACCAACGCGTACTCACCCAGATGACCAGCGCGGACGGCACCCACGCGAGCAACAGCGCCGGGTGCAGGAAGGCCTGGGCCGCCATGATGACCAGCACCGTGGCCACACCGGTGGCGAACACCGGCAGCGACTCACGCACCATCACGCTCAGCGAGTTGATGTCGCGGCCGGTCCGCGAGACCAGGTCGCCGGTGCCCGCGCGCTCCACGGTGCCCAGGGGCAGCCGCAGCACCGACCGGACGAACTCCTCGCGCAGCTCGGACAGCAGCCCCTCGCCGAAGCGGATGGACTGGGCCACGGCCGCCAGCAGAAGGGCGGCGTTGACCAGCAGGGACGCCACGATGACCAGGGCCATGGCGTCCACGCGCCCCGGCGCGGCGCCGTCACGGACGGCGTCGATGACCGTCCCGAGCACCCACGGGGCGACCAGCGCCGACCCCGTGGCCAGCGCGTACAGCGCGACGACCTGGATCAGGAGCGGTCCGTGGTCGCGGCCCGCGCGGCGCATCCGCCGCCACACCACGGGGACGGGTGCCACCGGGAGGGCCGTCGGGTCGACCGCGACGGTGGGCGGACCCCCGGAAACGGAGGGCGGCGGCGCGGGTTCCTCGGCAGGGTGCCGGGGGTCGGCTGTCTGGGTCATACCCTCTCCTCCTCCAGCGTCGTGCGCAGGACGGTGGCGGCGTAGGCTTCCTCGGTGCGCAGAAGGTCCCGGTGGGCACCCTCTGCGGCCACCCGGCCCTCCACCACGAACTGGACGTGGTCGGTGCGGTCCAGCAGCAGCGGGCTGGTGGTGACCACCCCGGTGGTGCGGTCGGCGCGGACCCCTCGGAGCCGTTCGGCGACGGCGGCCTCAGAGTGGGCGTCCACCGCCGAGGTGGGTTCGACGAGGACCAGCACGTCGGGGTCCCTGAGCAGGGCACGGGCCAGGCGCAGGCGCTGCTGCTGTCCGCCGGAGTACTCGCGGGCGCGTTCGGTGAGTTCGACCTCCAGCCCCAGGGGGGACTGGGCGAGCACGTCCTCAGCCGACGCGGCTCGGAGCATGGCGGTGACGTGCTCGTCCGTGCCGGTGCCGTCGGGGTCGAGTTCGTCGCGCAACCGGCCGGAGAACAGGTGGGCGTCGTTTCCCGCGACCAGCACGCGGCGGCGGACCTCCCGCAGCGGCAGATCGTCCAAGGGGACGGCGGACAGCTCGGCGGCGCCGTTCCGGTAGCGGCCCAGCCGCTCGACCAGCGGGCCCACGTCGGCCTGGTCGGCGCAGACCACGCCGGTCACCCTCCCGTGGTGCAGGAGCACCCCGCTCGTCGGGTCGTGCAGGTCGTGCGGCCCGGTGAGCGCCTGGGCCGGGGCAGCGGATTCCGTGAGGTCGTGCTCCAATCCCAGCACACGCACCACGCGGCTGGCCGCGACCCGGGCGGTCACCAGGTCGGAGGAGAAGAGCATGAAGTAGCGGACGGAGCTCGCCAGCGCGCCCGTGTAGCCGTAGAAGGAGACCAGCTGGCCCACGGTGATCTCGCCGACCAGAGCCAGCCGCGCGCCGTACCAGACGATCCCGACCAGGAGCAGTCCCGGGTAGAGGGTGCGGACGGCCTCCAGCGCGGCGTCCATCCAGCCCACCCGGACGCCCGCGGCCCGTACCCTCTGGGACTCGGCTCGGTACCGTTCGCCGGTCGACCGCTCACCGCCCACCCCGCGCAGGACCCGCAGCCCGGCCACGAGGTCGGTGGCGCGGGTGGTGAGCTCGGCCTGCCGGTCGCGGTGGGCGTGCGTGCGGCGGTTGAGCGGACGCAGCAGCGGGACCATGCCGACGACGATCAGCGGTACCGCCACCAGGACGATCAGACCGAAGGTGACGTGGGAGGTCAGCATCAGGAAGGCGACCATCAGGACCGCGACCATGGAGGAGACGGCCAGGTTGGAGCGTTCGTAGAAAGCGCCGAGCCGGTCGATGTCGTCGGTGCCGACCGCCACGACCTCGCCGGTGGGCAGCCGACGGGTGAGCGTCGGCCCCAGCCGTGAGGAGTGGCGGGTGATGAGCTGCATCGTTCGGTACGCGGACGCGTACCAGTTGAAGCAGCTCGCGCGTTCGAACAGGGGCGTCAGGGCCGCGCCCGCCACGGCGCACAGTCCGATGAGCGCGAACCAGTACATCAGGGTGCCGTATCCGCCGCCGTCCAGCCCGGAGTCGAGCGCCGCGCCGAGCACGAACGACACCAGGATCGTGCTCAGGTAGTACGCGGAGGCGACCAGAGAGGCCCACAGCAGTGAGCGCCACTCCTTGCGGACGAGCCAGAGGAGGTAGCGGTTGGCGGAGCGGTGGTCCGGAATGCCCGGGGGCTGGGGAAGTACGCGCACAGTTACCGCACCCTAACCAGGTCCTCCGGAGGAGACCACTGGTTTTTCCGGCAGGCGGAGAACCCGTCGGCGGTCGTGTTCAGGGGGTTCTCCGGGTGTTCCCGGATGGTGCGAGGCGGCCCCGGAGCGGGAGGCTGGTGCCATGAACGACACAACCCTCCGTGAGGTCGGGCCCGCCCGGCCTGGTCTCCCCCTGCGGATCGCGGTCGTCACCGTCGGCGCCGTGCTGATCTGGGTCGCCATCACCCTGGCCAACGACCTGCTGTTCGTGGAACCCGGGGGCCGGGGCAACCTCACCCACTGGACGAACGCCGGGATCGCCGTCGTCCTGGGGACGGCGTTGGTCTGGGCGGCCCGCCGCCACCTGGATCGCCGCCCGTGGTCCGGTCTGGGGCTGACCGGCCCGCGCGAGGCCTGGTGGCCGCTGCTCGTGGGCGCGCTCGCCTGGCTGCTCCCGGCCGCGCTCGGGCTGGGGTTCGCCCTCGCCCTCGGGGCCTCGATCACCCCGAGCGTTCCCGCGAGCCGGATCGTGCTCTCCCTGGTGCTGCTCACGGTGCTGGTGCTGCTCTACGAGGCCCTGCCGGAGGAGCTGATCTTCCGGGGGTACCTCTTCCGCAACCTCAACACCGCGATGTCCGCCTGGTTGGCGGTGTTCGCGCAGGCGGCGCTGTTCACCCTGTGGGGGACCGGCCTGTGGGTCCTCACCGGCGGGTGGGAGGTCGTCGCCGAGAGGGTGCCGCTGTTCCTCGGTATGAGCGTGGTGCTGGGCTGCCTGCGGGTGGTCACCGGGAACCTCTGGGCCTGCGTGGGCTTCCACCTGGCCTTCCAGGTGGCGGCGCAGGCCGTGCTGAGCTGGGACCTGTTCGAGGTGAACGGGGTCGACACCGTCATGGCGACCGTGTTCCTGCTCCCGTTCGCACTCGGGGTCACCGTCGCCATGCTGATCCTGCGAGACACCGGCAGCTGGACCGGGCGGGTCCCCGACCCGTCGTCCTGAACGCGGCACGGCTCATTGGGGAGGGCGCAACGGCCTGCCTCATTCATGGGCGGTGGAACGGTGTCCGACGCGCACCACCCAGATGATGAGCCGATCGTTCTCCAAGGTGTGGATGACCCGGTGGTCCCCCACACGGAGTCGCCGCACTTCGGGACTACCGGCCAGGGCTGTGGTTCCGTGTCCCAGGGGGTCGCTCACATCGAATAGCGGCTCCGCCACCAGCGAAGCATCCAGGAAGCGCGTCCTAGGGAAGCTCACCGCGCTGGTGGAGGAGCTCGACCAGCTCGCGCACGGCCGGGGCGCACAGGTCGCGCTCGGCGTGGGAGACCCACACCGCCTCCTGGATCTCGTTGTCCGGCACGATCTCCCCGTCGTGCTCGGCGGCGTAGCAGACCAACCGCACCCGGGTCCCGGGCGCCTGTGCGTGCGCCTCCTGGTCGATCTCCGCGACCGGGCGGAAGGTGCCGGGGCGCAGGACCACGCTGACCTCCTCCAGGGTCTCGCGGGCCACCGCCTCCTCGTCGCTCTCGCCGGGCTCACGCTTGCCGCCGGGGATGTACAGGAGGTCCCTGCCTTTGGGGCGCACGCACAGCAGGCGGCCGTCACGCACGTGGACCCAGGCCAGGGCCTCGATGACGGTGGGGGGTGAGGGAAGTGAGTTCGCGGACATGTGGCCACTTTAGGTCGCGGCGTGCTGGGGCGAACGGCCGCTTCCGGGTGACCTGAGACACTAACCTCGTCGGGTAGGCGGTTGCGTACACCCACGGCCCCGCGCACCGGCCGGGCCACGGCGAGAGCGGACGAACATGGCACCCTCCCCCTCCGGAACCGGCCCCGGCATGGGCCCCGACCCCTCGGCCGATCGCGCCGGGGCGGAGGTCATTCCCCTCCTCGCGGAGAGCTCCAGCGGCGGGGTCCCGCCCCAGACGACGGAGCAGCGCCAGGAGCGCGAACGCACCTACAACCTGTACAGCGCGGCGATCGGCGCCTGTACGGCACGTCTGGAGAAGGACCCCGAGCTGTCCGAACGCGCCGCGCGACTGCTCTCCGAGGAGGCGCGGCTGCCCTTCATGACCCCCGACGAGGTCGCCCGCGCGAACGCCGAACTGCCCCGGACCATCGGAGAACTCCGGGCGGACCCCGCGCAGCCGACAGCCGGTGCCACCCCCGGTGAACTGGGACGTCAGCTCACCGATGCCGAACTGGACTCGCTCTTCGACCTCGCCCTGCGGGACCGGCTCACCGGCGCCCCGCGTGAACGCCCCCGGCTTCTGCTCCTCGGAGGCCAGCCCGGCTCCGGCAAGTCCACCCTCCAGCGACTCCTGCTGCCGGTCCTGCCGCCGGGGACGGTCAGCTACGACGGCGACGACCTGCTGAGGCTTTCGCCCGACTACGAGTGGTCCATGACCGCCGACGACAGGGCCGCCTCCACCTCGGTGTCCATGCAGGTCGGCGGATTACACGGGCGAGCCATGGAGCACGTGCGCCGGGGCCGCCACGACGTCGTGTGCAGCCACCCGTTGGGCCGCGCGGACTGGGCCGCCTCATGGGTGCTGGGCTTCAGGGAGGCCGGGTACAGGGTGGAGGTCGCCTTCATGGCCACGCACACCACCAACAGCCGGTTCTCGATCTTCGACCGCCACGAGCGCGCCACCCGGGACCAGGGGTTCGGCCGCTGGCTGCCGGAGATCCACCACGACCGCTTCTACCTGGGGGTGCCCAACACCGTCGAGTTCCTGGAGACCCACCACCTCGCGGACTCGGTGTACGTGCTCTCACGGGAGGGCGAGGTCCTGTACGCCAACCACCAGCGGGACGGGGCCTGGCGGTCCGAGCCCTTCGGCCGGATCGCGCTGGAGGCCGAGAGGGGCAGACGCGAGCTGTGGCGCCGCGAGGACACGCCCTAGGGTCGTGCCCCATGGACCTCCTCACCGCGAACCCCCTCCTGGTACGCCAACCCAGGCGCTTCATGGTCGACGTCTCCGACTACGAGATCCACGACCAGTCCGGTCGGCGGATCGCCTGGGCGCGTGAGCAGGGCGCGGGCGGGGGCGTGCAGGTGTTGCGGCAGCTGTCCGGCAGCACCGAAGGGTTCGAGAGACGGGTGCACGTCACCGACCCGAACGGGGCGCTCCGGCTCGTCATCCGCAAGCACTGGTCCTGGATGACCGCGACCACCAGCGTGAGCCTGCCCGACGGCCAGCCGGTGGGCACCATCGAGCAGGACCTGACGTTCTTCCGGGCCAGCTTCACCCTGGTGGACGCGTGGAAGCGCCGGCTCGGCACGATCGAGGGCGACCTCGTCGGCCGGGACTTCAGGATCAGCGACCACAACGGCCACGAGGTCGCCAGGGTCGATCGGCGCCTGCCCGACCTCGGGGAGTTCCTCACGGCGGCGGACAGCTACGCGCTGCACCACCGTTACCCCTCCCTTCCGGAGCCGTTGCGCACCCTGGTGGTGGCCTGCGCGATCGCCATCGACCTCGTGCTGCGTGAGGGGAAGTGACCCCCGGAGCGTGCCGGGCCGCGCGCTCAGGTCTGCAACCGGGCGAAGCCTTGGGGTGTCCTGGATCACCCGAATTCCGAACGTGGTTCGGTTTGGCTGGAAGGCCCGGTCACGACCTGGATGCGGTCGTGACCCGGGGCGATCCGGCACCGCCGAAACGGTACGGTCTTGGGAGTACGACCGCTTGAACGATCCGATCGGGGGACGACGTGTTCTGTGGTGATCCCGGCAGTCCCGGCTACACCGCGTGCGCCGCCCAGTCCCAGCTGTTCGCGCTGGCCTCGGTGATCCCCGCGCTGCTCGGCCTCGCCCTGTTGGTGGCCGCCTTCACGGCGCCCTCGGTCCGGGGCGACCGGTTGCTGCGCACCCGGACCCTCAGCTACTCCCTCATCGCCTGGGGCATCGCCGCAGGGACCTACGTGATCGGCGTCCTGCCCTCGCTCTGACCGGCGTGGTGGCACACCGCTCCGGTCAGATCTCCTCACCGGCGAGCAGGTCGCCCGCGTCGGCGATGCGGTACGCGTATCCCTGCTCGGCCAGGAACCGCTGCCGGTGCGCGGCGTAGTCCTGGTCCAGGGTGTCCCGGGCGACCACGGCGTAGAACCGCGCGGTGCGGCCGTCCGCCTTGGGCCGCAGCACACGGCCCAGCCGCTGCGCCTCCTCCTGTCGCGAACCGAAGGATCCCGACACCTGGACCGCCACCCCCGCCTCGGGGAGGTCGATCGAGAAGTTGGCGACCTTGGACACCACCAGGGTGCGCAGCTCACCCGAGCGGAAGGCGTCGAAGAGGCGCTCACGCTCCTTGTTGCGGGTCTCGCCCTTGATCACCGGTGCGCCGAGCCGCTCGCCGAGTTCGTCGAGCTGGTCGATGTAGGAGCCGATCACCAGGACCTGCTCCTTAGGGTGACGCTCCACGATCCGCCGCACCACGTCGGTCTTGGTCTCCGAGGACGCGCAGAACCGGTACCGGTCCTCGGGCTCGGCGGTCGCGTACGCCAGCCGCTCTGAGTCGGTCAGGTCCACCCGGACCTCCACGCAGTCGGCCGGGGCGATCCACCCCTGGTTCTCCATGTCCTTCCACGGGGCGTCGTAGCGCTTCGGCCCGATCAGCGAGAACACGTCGCCCTCCCGGCCGTCCTCACGGACCAGGGTGGCGGTCAGACCGAGCCGACGACGGGCCTGGAGGTCGGCGGTCATCCGGAAGATCGGCGCGGGCAGCAGGTGCACCTCGTCGTAGACGACCAGGCCCCAGTCCTTGGCGTCGAACAGTTCCAGGTGCGTGTACACGCCCTTCCGGCGCGCCGCCATCACCTGGTAGGTCGCGATGGTGACCGGACGGATCTCCTTGCGGGTCCCCGAGTACTCGCCGATCTCGTCCTCGGTGAGGGAGGTCCGCTTCAGCAGTTCGGTCTTCCACTGGTGCACGGACACGGTGTTGGTCACCAGGATGAGGGTCGTCGCCCCGGTCATGGCCATCGCGGCCGCGCCGACGATGGTCTTCCCGGCGCCGCAGGGCAGCACGACCACGCCGGAGCCTCCCGCGTGGAAGCTCTCGGCGGCCTCCTGCTGGTAGCCGCGCAGTTCCCAGTCGCCGTCGGCGAGGTCGATGCTGTGGGCCTCGCCGTCCACGTACCCGGCCAGGTCCTCGGCGGGCCAGCCGATCTTCAGCAGGGCCTGCTTGAGGTTGCCGCGCTCGCTGGGGTGGACGGAGACCGAGTCCTCACTGATCCGCTCGCCCAGCATGCCCTTGACCTTCTTGGCCCGGACGACCTCCTCCAGGACGGCGCGGTCCGAGGACTCCAGGACCAGGCCGTGCCGGGGGTCGCCGACCAGCCGGAGCCGCCCGTAGCGGTCCATGGTCTCGGCGATGTCCACGAGCAGCGAGTGCGGCACCGGGAACTTCGAGAAGCGCAGGAGCGAGTCCACGACCTGCTCGGCGTCGTGCCCGGCCGCGCGCGCGTTCCACAGGGCCAGCGGCGTGATCCGGTAGGTGTGCACGTGTTCGGGGGCGCGTTCGAGCTCGGCGAACGGCGCGATGGATCGGCGGCACTCCGGGGCGAGTTCGTGGTCGATCTCTAGCAGGAGCGTCTTGTCGGACTGGACGATCAGGCAGGACACACGGGGCCTTCCGGCGGGTACGGGCACTGACACGGGGACGAGGGTCGCCCCAGGTGCAACACGGGAACCCCTCTGATCATGCCCGTACCCGGGTGGGGTTCGTTACGGTCGCGGGTGTCAGACCCCCAGATAGAGGATCAGGGACGCGATCACCATCACCGGGAGCAGAAAGACCACCGAGAACGCCGTGTAGGCGAAGGTGGCCGTCCATGTGTAGCGGATGTACCGCTCCACCGCGTTGGTGTCCGGGACCTTCGTCAGGGCCAGGACGCCGAGGACGATCCCGGGGACGTTGGCGAACAGCACGACGAACCACAGGCCCAGGGAGACGCCGAGGACCTGGACCAGCAGCGTGCTCACGGCCACGATCAGAGCCGCGACCGCCCCGCCCACACGGGGCGGCGGACCGGAGGGTGGCGGCGGTCCCGTCCAGGGCCGGTGGGCCGGAGCGACGGGCTGGTACGCCTGTGGCGCCGGTCCGGGAGGCGGCGGTGGCGCCGGACGCGCGACGGGGGTTCGCGCGGGCACGCCGGACCGGGGGACGGAGGTCCGTCCCCGCTCCCAGAAGGCCCTGGGGTCGCTCCGGTCGCCGTTCACCGCTGGTCCGTGCCCCCTTACGCCGAACACCGTCTGTGGTCGCATACCCGCCGCACCCGGGTGGGACGCGGACGATCCCGTACTCGTTGCCCCAAACCGGGGTCAGAAGTTCACCACGGGAACGATCTGCTGGATCCAGTTTCCCGCCTGGGTGAACATCACGAAGGTCAGCACCAGCATCACGAAGAACATCACTCCCGCGGCGCCCAGGCAGTACCAGGAGTACCGGGTGAGGACCTCGGCCTGGTCCGGGCGCCCACGGTCCCGGGCGTGCGCGGCCCGCACCGCGAAGGTGATCCCGGCGATCCCGAAGATCCAGTTCATGCAGCACAGCGCTGTCACCGCGTGCAGGATGAGCGCCATGGTGGAGCTGTTGGCCCCACCCGTCGACCCCGCGGGGCCGGGCGTGCGGCGGTCGTCGTCGAGATCCCGCTCGGGCGCCCGGTCCCGCCCCTCGACGGTGCGGTCCTCGCGCGCCCGGTCGCGGGGGGAGGAGGCTCCGGGGGGCAGCGGTGCGTTGCTCATGGGGTGTCTCTCGCCGTCGTTGATCGACCTACGCCACTCTAGCCCGCCCGCCCCGTCGGTGTTCTCCGCGCCGGGCGTCAACTGAGCCGGGCGTCAGCCGAGCCGCCAGTCGAGGGCCCGGGCGCCATGCGGTCTCCGACCATGCCCGGGCGGGTCAGTCGGAGGGGGCCAGCTCGGCGACACCGGTGATGCGGTGGATGGCGAAGCGGTGCACGGCGTCGCGGGTGGTGTCGTAGGCGGTGAGGAAGCCACCGTCCACACGGGAGGGCTCGACGATCCGGCTGACCTGGCGGCCGTCGGTGTCGGTGTACCCGATCCACACCCTGCGCTCGGCCGTGGCGGCTTCCGCGAGGACCTCCATGACGGCGGAGGCGCGGGACCCGGCGGTGCCTCCCTCCGGCAGCGACACCGGCACACGGGCCACGGTGGCGGCCTCGTCCCCGGCGCGCAGCGCGCGTACGGCGGCCCGGGTGAGCTCCGGAGTCGGCGCGCCCTCGACGGCCGTGGAGGGCTCCGGGTCGGCGCGGCGCACCTCGGGGCGGCCCAGCCGCATCGTGCCGTCACCGCTCTCGGGCACCGGGTGGTACCCCAGCTGGCGCAGACGCTCGGTGAGCGCCGCGCGGTTCAGCCCGCTCACCAGCACGGTGGGAGCCAGGAGCAGGAGTTCGAGGTCGGCGGCGCGGCGGTCGGAGACCAGCTCGGTGAGCAGCGCGGGTTCGTCGCAGCGCAGGTAGCTGGAGGCCGTTCCGGTGCGCAGTCTGCCGTGTCTGCGACCCGCGTCCGACACCAGGTAGCGCAGGGCCTGCGGCAGAGGGGTGCGCGAGTGGCGCTCCAGCAGCCCGGTGATGTCGGCGACCCCGCGTCCGGCGTCAAGCGCCCGGCGCACGGAGTCCTCGGTGAAGCGGTACACGGTGGCGCCGCCGGTGGACTCCACGTCAGCGACCAGCGCCAGCTCCCGGGCGAGGTCGGTGACGAGCGGACCCGGCGCGACGGCGGTCAGGTCGCCCTGCACGAGGACGTAGTCCAGCGGTTGCGGGAGTTCGGTGGACAGCACGCGGGCGGCGGTCTCGTCGGCGTCCTCGTCGAGGGTGAGCAGGGGCCGCGTGTGCTCGGCCAGCGCCCCCATCCCGGTGAGTCCCAGCGCCGCGGCCTCGATCAGGGCGGCCCCGACCAGTTCCGAGTACACGGGGGACTGGCGGCGAGGGCGGCCCCACGCCAGCCGTGCCATGAGTGAGTCCTCGTCGGGAGCCAGGCCGGGTTCGGCCTCGCCCAGCTCGGTGAGGAGATCGCGGCGGGACTGCGGGGCCGCGGGCCGCACCAGCCCGGGGCCGAGCACGTTGCGCACGCGTCCGCCCGCGTCGCGCGAACCGGTCAGCGCGGCCACCCGGTCCGAGCCGAGCCAGGCCCGGGCCAGGAGCAGCCACCGGCGCTCCGGCGCGCGCTCGCGCCACAGGTCGTACTCGCGGGTCGGCAGCCACTCACCGGCGACCCGGTGGTCGGTCCCGATCAGCCCGGCGGCGCGGACCACCTCCAGGTACAGGGCGGCGGTGTCCTCGTCAGTGTCCATGGCCTGCGCGGCCCGGCGCAGGTCGCGCACGCCCAGGCCGCCGTTGCGCAGCACGGCGGCGGGTTCCTGGGTCCAGCGCTCCAGCAGCTCCTCCACCGCGCGCAGCACGGTGAAGGCCTGCCCGGCGGCGGCGCGGGCGACGGCCTCGGGAGGGACCGGGCGCCCCTCGAAGGCGGGCGGCGCGGTGTCGACCTCGCGGAACAGCACGCCGGAGCGCAGGTGCAGTCCGACCTCGCGGGGCATGGTCAGGGTGTCGTCGCTCGTGGCCACCAGCAGACCCCGGGCGATGAGCTCCTCGACCGGTGAGGCCGCCGTGGCCAGGCTGACCTCCCGGCGGGCGTCGGTGACGGTGCCGTTGGGCGGCCCCCACGCGAGGTTGTCCAGCAGACGCCGCGCGGGTGCCTCCACCTGGGCGGTCAGGGTGGAGAGCCGCGCGGGGTCGGACAGCGCGGTGGCGACCGTCTCCACCGGGGTACTGGCGGTGCTGTGCGGGACGAGGTCGCGGGCCAGCCGACGGACGGCCTCGTGGGGGAGCGCAGCCAGGAGGGCCCGTGCGGGCGGTCCAAGCTGGGCCGGGTGGGGCAGGAGTTCACGCAGGACCTGGACGGGGCGCAGCCGCCCGTGGTCCGGCCAGACCAGCGCGAGGGAGAGCAGGGTGTCCAGGGCCGCGTCCAGTGCTTCCGTGCCCCGGCCACCGGCAGGGGTCAGGTCCAGCCCGTGGGCGAGCTCCGCGGGCTGGGCGCCCACCGGTTCCGAGAGCCGGTCGTCGCCCAGCGCGACCACGGCCTCCAGGACCTGGAGGGTGAACCGGTCGAGCCGTTCCAGGGCGCGCAGCGCCGCGTTGCGCGAGGTCGCGCGGTGGGCCAGGGCGCCGATGTCGGCGGGGACCGGCTGCGCCAGGTCCGGGCGCGCGTCCAGGAGGGCGGTCAGCTCCTCGTCGGAGCGCGAGCGCAGCCAGGAGGTGAACGTGGGGGGCCGCCCCGGCGGGTCGCCGGGGTCGCCCGTGCCCCGGCCGGACCCGGGTGGCGCGTAGTCGGTCATCGGATCAACGCTAAGTGATGGACCGGGGCGGAGCACACCCGCTCCCGGTGCCTCCCCCTTCACGGCGAGCCGAACCGTATCGGAGGAGAAGTCTGCGACCGAAAAGGAGGGGGAGGGGTTAAAAGGCAGGTCAATGTGGGCCAATATGGGGCCATGACCCAGCGCTCCGAACAACTCGTACTCGACTATCTCTCCGAGGTCGGACTCGCGCTGTACGGTCGTGTGACGGCCAGGGAACGGACCGCCTATCTCAGCAGCCTGCGGGCGCGCATCGACGAGCGCCGCGAGGCCGAGGGCGACGACGTCGACACCGTGCGGCGCGTCCTCCGTGGCTTCGGCTCCCCCGAGCACATCGTGCAGGAGGAGCTCACCGGCCGGGCGGTCGACCTCGAGGACGACGAGATGATCCCGCCCAAGCCACGTCACGCCGACCGTCCGGCACCGCCCTGGCGCGGCGGCCCCAACCAGGGGTTCATGTCCCTGTTGGAGGGTCCCAGCCAGACCGACCTGCGCATGGACGGCCGGGTCGCCCGCAAGCCCGGGGTGACCCGCAACAGCCTCATGCTGGTCCGGCACCACGCGCCCGAGGCCGTGGCCCTGGTGATGCTCGTCCTGACCGGCGTGTGGTGGGACGTGGCCTTCCTGTGGGTCCTCGGCGCCGCCCTCGTCTTGCTCAGCCAGGTGTGGAGCACCCTGGACAAGTGGGTCGGCGTGGGACTCCCCCTGCTGGCCTGCGTGGTCGGCACGGCCCTGTGGACCGGGGAGGCGAAGTTCGTCGACCAGTACATCCAGCAGGCACTGCCGGCCACCGGGGTCCCCGCCCTCGCTCTCACCTCGCTGGCGTGCGTGGTGTACCTCTTCCCGAAGGCCGCCCGCGCGGCCCGGGTCGCGGACCGGGCGGCGCGGAGCTGACCCCGTCGGGGTGCCCGATCACCCCGAACCGGTCCGTTTCGTCATTGGTTGGCAAACCCTGGGGAATAACCTCTTCCGGCCCGCCCGTTGCCGCGTATCCGCCTGGGGTGCGTCGGGTATTCATGTCGGTACACCGCCGCTGTCGCTTCTGGGCGGTGCACGATGGGTGGTCCGGCCTCCAGCCCGGGCGCCGACTCGTCGACGGCGTCCCTGACTCCGCCGAGTCCCGTCCCACACTCCGCACCCAGCGGTGACGGGGACGACGTCGACCGCGAGGCCCGGGTGAGCCGTATCCGGGCCTCGTTCCGTGCCCCCTGCGCCCCTGGTCGCACAGGTGGCGCGCGGGAATCGGTCCCGCACATAACCCCTCGCCTTGGCCGGGCCTCGGGCACTAACCTGGGGGACCACCCATGGAAACCAGGGGCCGCCCGGGGCGGGGGAACAGGTGGACGGCACCGTTTCCGACGTCGCGCGCGCCCGTCAGTGAAAGCATGAGGTCTCTACGTGCCCACCGGCAAGGTCAAGTGGTACGACGGCGACAAGGGTTTCGGCTTTCTCACCCAGGACGACGGGGGTGAGGTCTTCGTGCACTCCACCTCGCTGCCGGCCGGAACCACCACCCTGAAGCCCGGCCAACGGGTCGAGTTCGGCGTGGCCGACGGGCGCAAGGGCGCCCAGGCGCTCCAGGTCAGGCTCCTGGACACGCAGCACTCGGTGGCCAGGGCGCGGCGCAAGAAGCCCGACGAGATGGTGCTCATCACCGAGGACCTCATCAAACTCCTGGAGAACGTCTCCAACGGCTACCGCCGGGGCCACCACCCCGACAAGCGCGAGGCGGCCAGAGTCGCCGCCGTGCTGCGCGTGGTCGCCGACGACCTGGAGGCCTGACTCTCCGGGGATCGACCCGTGAGGCCTGGTCAGGGCCGTGGTGTACGTGTTCGGCGTGCGCCACGGCCTTCCCTCCTTCTCGGAGCCCTTCGTTCGCGTTGGGGGTGGGCTGGCCGAAAAAACGTGTGACTTCCTGTCCTGAACCCCCGGAATCACGGCGGGTGAGTGCCCAGATCGCCCGTATCCGCCGTCTCCGGTGGCACAAGACTCCGTCAAGAGGTCGTATCGGGCGAACCTTGACCCGCGTTATGGTCAAATCGGTGCCCGCGATCAGTGAGAATGGTGAACGTGAGCCCTTCTCGACGTTCTCCTGTACCAGACAAAGCATGTGTCGACGCGGTGGATCTGGCCCGCTCGGTGGCGGCGGAGGTCGGGCGACCCGAATGGGTCGGTGAGCACCTCATCGCCCAGGTCGAGGACACGCGCCTGGTCACCCACTACTTCCAGTGCCTGGACCCCTCCTACCCGGGATGGACCTACTCGGTCACCGTCGTCCGCGCCTCGCGCGCCAAGGACGTCACGGTCAACGAGGTCGTCCTGCTGCCCGGCGAGGGTGCCCTGGTCGCTCCCAACTGGGTGCCCTGGAAGGAACGGCTGCGCCCCGGCGACGTCGGTGTGGGGGACCTGCTCCCCACCGAAGAGGACGACGAACGTCTCGTCCCCGGCTACGCGCAGGTGCCCGACAGCGAACTCGACGCCGAGGGCATGGACAAGCAGATGGTGTGGGAGCTGGGCCTGGGCCGACGCCAGGTGCTCTCCGAGGTCGGCCGCGAGCAGGCCGCGGAGCGCTGGTACAACGGCGATCCCGGACCGCGCAGCCCCATCGCCACGGCCGCCCCGGCGGCCTGCGCCACCTGTGGGTTCCTGACCCCGCTCGCGGGTGAGCTGCGCCAGATGTTCGGCGTGTGCACCAACGAGTACGCCCCCGACGACGGCAGGGTCGTGTCACTCGACCACGGTTGCGGAGCCCACTCCGAGGTCCGTCGCCCCGGCCCGCAGAACGAGCCGGTCGCACCGGTCGTCGACGAGATGGGGTACGACCACATCGTCTTCGACGACACCACGGAACTGGAACTGGTCTCCAGCGACTCCTGACGACACCCGTCGCGGAGCCCGCCACACGGGCCGATCCACCTGATCAACGGGTCCCGTCGCACACGCGGCGGGGCCCGTTCCCGTGCGTGCCCCCACCCCCGCGCCACGCGAGCCGCCCGGACCCGAACCGCCGCGCTCGTGGGCTAGGGTCGACCTACCATCAAGCTCGCCCTGTCGCTCCCGTCCCGTGGCCGCGTACACGTGTCGGGCTGATCGGACCGCGCGCAGCGCAGGAGGAGACCCACCATGGCCGATCCGGTGACCGCTTCGGTGGCTGACACCTTCCACACGGCCGAACTGCGCCGTCGCGTGCTGTCGGCCTGGGCCGACGCACCCGCCCGGTTCCGTGAGGACGCCAACGCGGAGGAGGACTTCGCCCTCGGCGGCTACCGCGACCGGGTGGTGGTCGAGCTCGCGCAGAACGCCGCAGACGCGGCCCGCCGCGCGGGGGTGCCCGGCCGTCTGCTCCTGGCCCTGGAAGGTGACCGCCTCACCGCCGCCAACACCGGTGCGCCGCTGACCTCGGACGGCGTCGAGTCGCTGGCCACGCTGCGGGCCTCCAGCAAACGCGACGACCACGGTTCGGCGGGTCGGTTCGGGGTCGGGTTCTCCGCCGTGGTGGCGCTCAGCGGCGACGTCACCGTGGTCTCCGGCGGCACGGCCGTGCACTTCTCCGCCGAGCGGGCCCGTGCCGTGGTGACGGACCTGCTCGACGCCGACGGCACCCACGCCGACCTCGCCGACGAGGTGGGCCGCCGCGCCGGGCACGTGCCCATGCTGCGCCTGCCCTTCCCCGCCGACGTCGTGCCGGACCGCCCCGAGGGCGACTACGACACCTACGTCACGCTGTCCCTGCGCGAGGGGACCCGTGACCGCGTCGTGGAGCTGTTGGACCGCACCGGCGAGGCGCTGCTCCTCGCCCTGGACGGGCTCTCCGAGGTTCGCGTGGTCGTCGACGGCGAGGAGCGCACGCTCACCCGCTCGGGCGGTGACGAGGAGGCCGGGACCGACCTGG
This sequence comes from Nocardiopsis sp. B62, assembly GCF_018070675.1. NCBI lineage: Bacteria > Bacillati > Actinomycetota > Actinomycetes > Streptosporangiales > Nocardiopsidaceae > Nocardiopsis > Nocardiopsis sp. B62. The sequence continues at coordinate 96,825 of NZ_JAGPXK010000005.1, forward strand.
TCACCACCCACTCCGACGCCGGTGGCAGCCGGGTCACGCCCTGGCGCGTCCTGCGCCGCTCGGGTGAGTTCGCCCCGCACCTGCTCGCGGACCGCCCCACCGAGGAACGCGAACGCTCCGCGTGGTCGCTGACCTGGGCCGCGCCGGTCTCCGCCGACGGCGGAGTGGGCGCGCTGCCCGCCGACGTCGAACACGTCGTGCACGCCCCCACCCCCACTGACACCGAGCTCGACCTGCCCGCCGTGCTCATCGGCACGTTCCCCCTGGGGGCGGACCGGCGCTCCGTGCAGCCGGGCGCCGCCACGGACCTGCTGCTCATGGAGGCGGCCGACGCCTACTGCGCGCTCCTGCGCCGCTTCACACCCGCGGCCGCCCTCGACCTCGTGCCCGCCACCCGGGTGGGCGGCGGCGCCGTGGACGCGGTCTTCCGCACCCGAGTGGCCGAGCCGCTCCAGGACACCCCGTTCCTGGTCACGGCGGCCGGTCATCCCCTCGCCCCGCGTGACGCCGTCCTCCTGGACAGCGGTGGAGCCAGCGGCGCGGCCGACCTCGTCGACCTGCTCGCCGAACTCGTCCCCCCGCTGCTGCCCGGCTCCTGGAGCCCACGGCACCCGGCCCTGGCCGCCCTGCGCGTGCGCCGTCTGGGCCTGGCCGACCTCGCCGACCTGCTCGGGGACACGCAGCGCCCGCCGGAGTGGTGGCGCGGGCTCTACGCGGCCCTGGGCAGCGCCGGGAACGGCGGCGCCGACCTCGACGAACTCGGATCCCTTCCGGTCCCCCTGGCCGACGACCGCCTGGTCCGGGGGCCGCGCTCGCTGCTGGTGCCCACCGAGGACTGGGCGAGGGTCACCGACGTCGACGGACACCGGCTCGACCCCGCCGCCCTGGCCACCCTGGGAGTGCGCGTGGTGCACCCCGAGGCGGCCCACCCGCTGCTGCTGCGCCTGGGCGCCGTGGAGGCCGGGGCCGCCACAGTCCTGGCCGACCCCAACACCGAGGCCGCGGTCCGGGAGTCGTTGGACGCCGAGGACCCCGAACCCGTCGCCGAGGCGGTCCTGGACCTGGTCGCCGCCTCCGGCACGACGGTCCGGGACGCTCCCTGGCTGTCCGAACTCGCCCTGCGCGACGACGAGGACGGCTACTCGATCGCCGCCGAACTCCTCGTGCCCGGCGCGCCCTTGGCCGACCTGCTTGTGGACGACGCGCCCTTCGGCACCGTGCACGACGACCTCGTCCGACGGCACGGCACCGACGCCCTGCGCGCCGTAGGAGCCCTGTGGGAACTCACCGTGGTGCGCACGCAGGAGGCCGCCCTCGGCGATGCGTCGCTGGCCTTCGACGGCGCCGGTGACGAGGGACCGGACGGTCTGGACGACTGGACCGACGAGGTCCTGGAGCGCGTGGGTGACCCCGAACTCCCGCCGGTGGTCCCCGAACTGGTGTGCGTGGCCGACCTCGACTACGTCGCCGACGACGCCTGGCCGCAGGCCCTGGCGATGCTCTCCCGGGAGCCGCTGCGCGAGGCCGTCACCGAACCCGCCCGGCTGGTCATGCCGGACGGTCGGGTGATCGACGTTCCCTCCTACACCGCCTGGTGGCTGCGCACCCGGGCGCTCCTGGACGGCCGCGCCCCGGTCGAGCTGCGCACGGCCGACGCCGATCCGGCGCTGGCCGGGCTCTACGACGAGGTGCCCGCCGACGTCGACCCCGAGTTCGCCCGCGCGCTCGGTGTGCGCACGACCCTCGCCGAGCTGTTGACGGACCCGGACGGCGCGGACGACCTGCTCAACCGGTTGGCCGACCCCGCCCGGCACGCGAGCCGCTCCTCCCTGCGCCGCCTGTGGACCGTGCTGGCCGAGGCCGACGCGGACCTCGTCACCCCGCCCTCACTGGTGCGCGCGGTCAAGGACGGGTCGATCGTGGTGGCCGACGCCGAGGACGCCGTGGTGGTGGACTCCCCGGACCTGCTGCCCCTGGTGGCGGACCGGCCGTTGGTGCTGGCCGAGGCGGTGGCCGCCGAGCGGCTGGCCGACGTGCTGGACCTGGACCTGGCCTCGGAGAGCGTGACCGGCAAGGTGAACTCGGCCGGTCGTATCCGCGCGGTCCCGGACGAGGCCGCCCTGTTCCTCGCCGGTGACCGGGAGCCGGACCGCACGTACCTGCACCACCAGCAGCTCACCGTGGACGGTGTGGAGGTGGACTGGTACACGGGCGACGGCTCGGTGCACGCCTCCGGAACCGAGGGGCTGGCCCGGGCCCTGTGCTGGCGGGCCGGCCAGTGGTCCCGCCGCCACCTGCTCGCGGCCGTGCTCCGTGACCCGTCCTCCGCCGCGCACCTGCTGGCCGAAGCCGACCTGGAGTAGCCCCAGGGGGTCATACGCCGTAGTGACCCGCATCTCAGCAGTTCCCGTGCCGCGTTGAGCGACACCCCGCGCCCCCGCGAGGGTTTGGCACGCGCTGTCGTGAGGCACAGACGCGCAGCGCGCACCCCAGGGAGTCAGAAGCGCACCCACGAGAAGCGCCCCCCGAAGGGGGCGAAGAGGTACAGACGCGCAGCGCCCCGCACCCCTGGGGGTTCGAAGCGAGCCGCAAAGAGGAACGCCCCACACCCCCCGGGGTCAACCACGCGCTGTTGCGAGGTACAGACGCGCAGCGCCCCGCACCCCTTGGGGGTTGGAAGCTCCGCCGTGCGCTGTAGTAGCCCGCACGGCGCAGTTCCCCTCAGACTCTGGGGGTCTAGAAACGGACACGTGTGTGCCCTGGTTGGGGTGTGCGGGTTGGCGGGAGTGCGGTGGGGCGGCGCTGGGGCGGCGGGGGTTTTCGCCGGTGCTGGGGACACGTTCTTCTAGAGCGCGTCGGTTGTCCTGGGGGGTGGGCCGGCTGCGTTCCTCGCGCTTTTTCATACTGCCGGTGGTAGAGGCCGAGGGCACGTCCAGCGAGGTGCGTAGCGGCCACTGATGGCTGCCACAGCAACCTCCATCTGGCTCAGTTGGATGAATACCGGGCTCCCGCCAGTACCGGGGGGTGGCCCGAACCCTCATCACAGACGCTCGAACGAAGAACCCACGCAGACCCCTTCACCCCGCACCCGACCACCAGATCCAAGCGCACCCGACCCAGCCCCCCAGACCCACCCACCCCTATGGCGAGTTCTTGGACCCTTCCTCCCACCCCTCGCGCGCCACCACCCTCAACCGAACTAACCCCTGCGCCCCGATGTCCCCGCGTTACCACCAGGCTGCCTCTGTCCGCGCCGATCAAGCCCCGACACCCAACCCCGGACGCCCGCTGCGCGACCTGCGCACCTGCCCGACCTGCGCACCTGCCGGACCTGCGCGACGCGCGTGACCTGAGCGACCTGAGCGACCTGTGCGACACAGCGAAACCCCCTTCCCCGGACACTAGGGAAGACAGGCCCGCTCACATGGATGGCAGCTCTCCCGCTCTCCCACCAACAGCGAAAGCATCCACAACACCCCCTACGCCTCGGGAGCTTCGGCCCACTCCGTGACGTCCAGGGCGTCACCCACCGACACCACACCCGGGCCGGTCACCGCGAACTTGGTGCAGAAGGCCACGCCGCCGTCGGCGACGCGGCGGTAGGCGGCGAGGGCTCGCAGCGGCTCGGGCCCGCGCCTGTCCCCGGTCTCCTGGTCGACGGTGGTGACCGCACAGCGGGTGCACATCTTCGCGTAACTCAGTTCGGTGGTGCCCACGCGGACCCGGCGGATCAGGTCCTCCGTGTGCGGCTCCGCCCACCCGGTGACGACGACGTTCGGCCGGAACCGGGCCATCGGCACGGCCTGGGCGCCGTTGGCAACGATGTGCTCGTTGAGCTGCTCCAATGAGCGCGTCGACCCGATCACGGCGGCGTGGCCGTCGGCGAACCCGGCGGTGCCGGGGGTGACACCGTTGGTCACCCGCCGGTTGTCGTCGGGGACCCGCACCAGACGGCTGGTGCGGCCGAACAACTCGCTCAGCCACCCGGCCACCTCGTCGCCCTGGTCCACTCCGACGAGCGGGTTGTTGTGCACCGTCACGTCCACTCGGGGACCTTCGGGGTCCACGTCGACCTTGACGGGTGAGAGGCCCTCGGTGCTCAGGACCAGCCGGGAGCCGTCCCGGGTGAGGTCGGGCACGATCCGAGCCATGCGCGGGTCCCTGCGCTGGCTGCGGAAGTCACCTGAGTCGTCGACCACCATGAACGAGCGGTCGTGGGTGATCCCGGCGGGGGTGAACTCTGCGGTGCTCAGGGGGAGACCGGCGCATCCCTTGACGGGATAGACGACGAGGGAGGACACGCGGGCGGTCGGAGTAGGGCTCATGTCGAAGACGCTACCGGCCCGTCACCGCATCCGTCCGCCAGACCCTTCCGACGGGACCCCGACTGGTGCACCCGTTCAACGGGACTTATTCGTGTCGACCGCCCCGACCACCTGACCGCCCCAACCCACTTGACCGCCCCAACCCACCCGACCGACCCGGTCCATCCGACCCACCAGACCCTTCCGTCGGGACCCGATTGGCGCACCCGTTCAACGGGACTTATTCGTGTCGACCGCCCCGACCCACCTGACCGCCCCGACCCACCCGACCGCCCCGACCCACCCACCCGACCCACCCGACCGCCCCGACCCACCTGACCGCCCTGACCCACCCACAGTGCTTGCGCCCGGGTCCGTGAAGGCGCGCTGGCTCTGGGCGGGAGCTGACCGATCGACCCACCCCCCACCCACAACCTTGCGGCCCCACGAAGCGACGTGGTTAGCCTCACAGCTAGTAACTGTACCTTCCGGAAGGTACAGTTACTCGTATGCGACCCAGTTCGAGAACCCTCATCCTCGATGCCGCCGTCCGGGTGACCGACCGGCAGGGCATCACCGCGCTGACCCTCGAGGCCACCGCGGAGGAGGCCGGGCTGACCAAGGGCGGCCTCCTCTACCACTTCCGGACCAGGGAGGACCTGCTCCTGGCGATCCAGCGCCACCTCGTCCAGGGCTGGGAGGAACGGCTCCTCGCCGAGCTCGGCCGACCCTGGACGCAGGCCAGTCCCACCGAGCGCGGCGCCGCCTACGTGCGCGTCATGATGCGCGGGGAGGTCCGCCACGCCGACCTCGCCTTCATGGTGGAGGCCGAGTCCAACCCTGACCTGGCCCAGATTTGGAACGAGCTGATGGAGCGCTGGGCCCCCACCCCGCAGTCGCCCGATCCGCAGGGGCTCGATCTCTTCCTCGCCCGCCTGGCCGTCGACGGGCTCTGGCTCTTCAACGCCACCTCGGGCAACGCACTCCCCGAGGAGGTGGCGCGAGCTCTGCGGGCGCGCGTTGCCGAACTGACAGTCGGAGGGCCGCAGGCTCCCGAGACCAAGGGGGCGAACTCTCCCGTGACTGTGACCGAGGGGGCGAACACTCCCGTGACCGAGACCGAGGGAGAGAACACTCCCGTGACCGAGACCAAGGGGGAGAACCGATGAGCGGCGTGCACGATGACGCGCACGAAGACCCGCACGAGCGCACGCACCAGGACGCCCACGAGGACGCCCACGCCCCCGGATCCCCCGGATCCCCCGGAACCCAGCCGGTCTCCCGGGCCAGACGCTGGTTGGTGCTGGCCGCCGTCTCCGCCGGGCTGCTGCTCATCTCGGTGGACATGACCGTGCTGTACACGGCGCTGCCCACCCTCAGCTCGGAACTCCAGGCCACCGCCTCGGAACGGCTCTGGATCATCAACGCGTACCCGCTGGTGATGGCGGGCCTGCTGCTGGGCGCCGGAACCCTCGGGGACCGGGTCGGACACAAGCGGATGTACCTGGTGGGGCTCGTGCTGTTCGGAGTGGCCTCGCTGGTCGCCGCCTACGCCGTCAACCCCGCCATGCTGATCACCGGGCGTGCCTTCCTCGCGGTGGGCGCCGCCGCGATGATGCCCGCGACGCTGTCCCTGATCCGCATCACCTTCGTGGACGAGCGCGAACGCGGGATCGCGATCGGTGTCTGGGGCACCATGGCCATGGTGGGCGCGGCGGTCGGGCCCATCGTCGGCGGAGCGCTGCTGGAGTTCTTCTGGTGGGGCTCGGTGTTCCTGGTGAACGTGCCGATCGTCCTGGTGGCGCTCGTGCTGGCCGCCGTGGTCGCGCCGGGCGGATCGGGCAGCTCCGAACGCCCCTGGGACCTGCTGGCCTCCGTGCAGGTCATGGTCGGCCTGGTGGGGACGGTCTACGCGATCAAGGAGCTCACCAGCCCCGATCCCTCCGTCCTGGCCGTGGCGGTGGCCGTGGTCGCCGCCGCGTTGGGCTTCTGGAGCTTCGTGCGGCGCCAGCGCGGCCAGACCTACCCGCTGATCGACTTCTCGCTCTTCCGCGACCCCCGGATCCTCGTCGGCGTGCTCGCGGCCGGAATGGCGATGTTCGCGCTGGCCGGAGTGCAGCTGGTGCTCACCCAGCGCCTCCAGCTGGTCCTGGGGTTCACCCCTTTGCAGGCGGGGACGACCGTCGCCGCCATGGCCCTGGGCGCCCTGCCCGTGGGCGTGGCCGTAGGAGCGCTGCTCTACCGGGTGGGCACGCGACCGATGATCGTCGCCGGTCTGCTGACCTCCGCCGTCGGAACCGTGGTGGTGGTGCTGGCCGCCTCGGCGCCGCTGGCCTGGACCGTCGCCGGGCTGTTGGTGATCGGTGCGGGTACCGGTGCGGCGATGACAGCAGCCTCCGCCGCGATCGTTGGCAACGCCCCCGCGCACCGCGCGGGCATGGCCGCCTCCGTGGAGGAGGTCTCCTACGAGCTGGGCAGCCTCACCGGGGTCGCGGTGCTGGGCAGCCTCATGGCCGCTGTGTTCACACGGACCGTCTCCCTGCCCGACCAGGTGCCCCCGGCCGCGGCCGAGGGCATGGACGAGGCACTCGCCGTAGCCCGGGACCTGGACCCCGCGGGCTCCGCCGAACTCCTGGCGGCCGCCGCCAGGGCCTTCGACAACGGGTTCCTGGTCACCCTGGTCATCGCGGCCGGTGTGCTGTTCGCCGCGGCCGCGTTCGCCTTCCTCCACAAGCGCGGTTGGAACGCCGAGGAGGCCCGCGCCACCTCCACTCAGGAGGCCCGTGCCACCTCCGCTCAGGAGGCCCGCGCCACTCCCGGTCAGGGGGTGAGGGGTGAGGTGAACAGCGAGATCAGGTCGAGTGAGTAGACCAGGGGGAAGACGGCCGACACGAGCGCGGTGACCGCCACCGCCGCCAGCGCGGACGGAAGGCGGGGGAACCGCCGGACCACGGCCCAGACCAGCAGGGCCGCGCCGACGGTGATCGACCCCCACCAGTACCCGGCGGGCGTGGTGGTGGCGACGATGGTGAGGCCGTACAGGCCCTCACCGACCAGGAGACCGCTCACCGCGCCCATCGCGAGGGGCGCGAACCGGGTACCTGCTCTGAGGGCGTGGCCTCCCCAGCCCAGGAACGGGCCGACCACGACCGCGGCCGTGCACCAGAAGAGTGATCCGCCGAGCGAGGGGGAGAAGCCCCGCAGAGCCGCGGCCAGGTCGTACCCGCCGACCATCGCGAACAGCGCGAGCACACCGGTCGCGACCGCGAAGCCCCGCCGGGGGGAGTGGTACGCGAGCAGGAAGGCGACCAGGCTCCAGGATCCCGACGAGTTGGCCAGGGGGCTCAGGACCTCGGGGAGCAGGCCCTGCCCGAACGAGGTCAGTACCCCCACCAGCAGCCCCGCCCCGACGGCGGCGGCCAGGGAGAACCACGGGGACCGGCCCGAAGCGGGCGCGGACCGCACCCCGGGTACGGGTTCGGGTTCGGGCGCAGGCCCGGGTTCAGGTCCGCGTCCGGGTCCTGGTTCAAGTCCGCGTCCAGGCCCGGGTTCAGGTCTGAGTCCTGGTTCGGGTTCGGGCACAAGCCCGGGTCCAGGCCCGGGTCCAGGCCCGGGTCCAGGCCCGGGTCCAGGCGCAGGCCCGGGTTGAGGCCCGGGTCCAGGCCAGGGCCCCAGTCCTGGTTCGGGAGGTCGCTGGTCTGCGCCGGTGCAGTTCGTGGTCACGGCGGGGTCCTCGGGGCGTGGTCGACGGGACGCGTCGGCCCCCGCGGAGAGGTCTCCAGCGGGGGCCGTTCCCTGCGTCCTATCGCCGCCGCCCGTCACGGCGGTTCGTCAGCGGGCGACGCGGAAGAACCCCTCGGAGATCAGCGTGCGCAGCGCCTCCGGAGTACGCTCGCGGATCATCACCGGGTCCTCGCCCATGAGGTCGGCGATCGCGTCCAGCAGCGGACCGACCGGCATGGTGCCGTCGCAGACACTGGCCAGCGCCGCCTCCACGGTGCCGATCCGCGCCACACGGCGCAGGCCGTCGCGCTGGCGCAGCAGGATCTTCTCCGGGTCGGGTGCCCCCGGCACCGCCACGCGCTCCTCCACCACGTTCGGCGCCAGCGCAACGTGCGCCGCCAGGAGCGCCGCGTCGGTGAGGCGGTGCGCCGTCATCGCGCCGTCCACCACGTCCGGCAGGTAGGGGCCCACCGGCTGCTGGACGTCGTGCCGCAGCTCCTCCACCCGCACGGTGGCGTCCTGGGCGACGTCGTTGCGCAGGCTGATCCAGCCGAAGCCGATGCCCTTGATGCCCTCGCGGTCGAAGTAGTCCAGCCAGGCGTCGTAGCGGCGCGTGTACTCGGGGGTGCCGTGCTCGCAGGAGTCGCGCAGCCACAGTTCCACGTACTCGGCGGGGTCCTGGACGTCGCGCTGCACGACCCAGCCGGAACAGCCGGTGCCGGTGATCCAGCCGCCCACCCGGTCCTGCCAGTCGTCGGTGTCGGTGTGCGTCCAGTTGGCGAGGAACTGTCCCCAGCCGCCCTCGGTGAGGTGGGCGGGGGCCTGCCGGACCAGCTCCGCGCACACCGTGTCGCCGGGCAGGTCCGACTCCCGGTAGGTGAAGCGGGCCGCCTCGGGGGTGATCACGAACGGCGGGTTGGACACGATCAGGTCGAAACGCTCGTCGCGGACCGGTTCGTACAGCGAGCCCTGGGCCAGCCGGGCCCCGGTGATCCCGGACAGGGCGAGGCTGATCCCGGCCAGCCGCACCGCGCGGGGGTTGAGGTCAGTGGCCACCACCTCGCGGGCCCGGGACGCCAGGTGCAGGGCCTGCACGCCGCAGCCCGTGCCCAGGTCCAGGGCGCGTTCGTAGGGGCCGTCGACGATCAGCCGGGAGAGGTTGGCGGAGGCGCCGCCCGCGCCGACCACGTGGTCGACGCGTGGGACGTCCCCGCTGCCCGGGCGGACCTTCGGATCGGAGACGACGAAGCCGGGGCGGCCGTCCTCCAGTTCCCAGGGGCCCAGGTGGACGAGGGCACGCACGACGGTGCCGTGGGCCCCCTCCTCGACGGTGACCAGTCCGGCGTCGGCGAGCTCGTCGACGGGGAGGATGGCACGGGCCGCGCGCGCCGGGATGGGGGTTTGGAGCCACCACAGGCGCAGGAGCAGTCCGAGGCGTTCCTCCCCGCCCGTGGCGCGGAGTGCGGGCACGAGCTGCTCGCGGGCCAGGGCCTTGGCGGCGGCGTCGCCGAGGCGGTCGCGGACCCCGGACACCGTGTAGTCGGCGTCGATCAGGGTGCCACGGAGCCGGTCGGCGAGTCCTCGCGGGAATTCTGTCTCAGACACTCGCCCATTATCGGTCAGGTGACGAGGTGCCCCGGTGGGGAGGTGGCGCAGTTCAGGGGGTCCCGGGTTCCCGGGTGTCCGGTTCCGTGAACCGTTCGGCCGCCCGATCCGCCGCTTCGTCGCGTCTGCGGAGCAGGCGGGGGATGTAGAGGAACCCGAAGACGCCCAGGGCGATCCCGGTCACACAGACGCCGATCCACCACTGCTCCGAGGCGGGGAGGCCGTCTCCCATGGCGAGGAGAACGACGAGCGCGATCGTCCAGGCGCCCGTGCCGATGGCGGCCGGGACTCGGTAGTCGCTCTCGTGGACTTCGGGATCGGGCTGGCGAGGTTTGGGCACGGCCCCAGGCTATCCGCTGGTGTCCGGAGCACGGGGGAGCGGTGCGGTGGGCCGAGGTCAGCGGGGAGATGCCTTGGTCACACCCAAAGATCCGATGTCCCCATCATGTGGTGGTTTCTATGAAAATCATGTGAATCAGGTGTCTGGTGTTGTACGAAGATGCAACTAACCTGGCGCAGAATCCTTGTTGTCCAGTAACACGACCAGGTCAGGCTGACGACGTGAACGCACCGACACCATCCCCCACTGACGAGCAGAGACAACCCAGGAACGCGGTGGACCGCTACTTCCGCGTCACCGAACGCGGCTCCACCATCGGCACCGAGATCCGCGGTGGCATGGCGACCTTCTTCGCCATGGCGTACATCGTCGTCCTCAACCCGCTGATCATCGGCACCGCCGAGGACGTCAACGGCGACACCCTGGGCATCCCCGGCGTCGCCGCGATGACGGCCCTGGTCGCCGCCCTCTCCTGCGTCCTCATGGGCGTGGTGAGCCGCTACCCGTTCGCCATCGCGGCGGGCATGGGCCTGAACGCCGTGGTCGCCTACGGCATCGCGCCGCTCATGTCGTGGGCCGACGTCTTCCTGCTGATCATCATCGAGGGCGTCCTGCTCCTCATCCTGGTGCTCACCGGGTTCCGTACCGCGGTCTTCGCCGCGATCCCGCCCGGTCTCAAGGTGGCCATCGCGGTCGGTGTGGGTCTGTTCCTGGCGTTCATCGGCCTGGTCAACGCCGGGTTCGTGCAGGCGGGCGAGGGCACCCCGGTGCAGCTCGGCGACGGCGGCCTCAACGGCTGGCCGATCCTCATCTTCGTCATCGGCCTGCTGCTGAGCATCGCCCTCTACGTACGCAACGTGCGCGGCGCCCTGCTCATCGGCATCGTGGCCACCACGTTCGTCGCGATCGGGGTCGAGACGCTCCTCGGTGACGGTGCCGACGGCCTCGGGTGGGGTCTGACCGTCCCGAGCCTGCCCAACAGCCCGGCCGACCTGGTCGCGCTCCCCGACGTCTCGCTCCTGGGCCTGTTCCTCGACGGCGGGCTCGCCGGTCGCTTCTCCGACGTGGGCGTCGCCACCGTCGTCATGCTGATCTTCACCCTGCTGCTGGCCGACTTCTTCGACACCATGGGCACCATGGTCGGCGTCGCGCACCAGGGCGGCCTGGCCGACGAGGACGGCAACATCGAGGGCACCCGTGAGGTCCTGGTCGCCGACTCCCTCGGCACGGTCCTGGGCGGCCTCGGTTCCGCGTCGGTCGCCACGCTCTACGCGGAGTCCGCCGCCGGTGTCGGTGAGGGCGCCCGCACGGGTATCGCCCCGATCGTCACCGGTGCGATGTTCCTGGTCGCGACCCTGTTCACGCCGCTGGTCACCCTGGTGCCGTTCGAGGCGGCCACCCCGGTCCTGGTGATCGTCGGCTTCATGATGATGACCCAGGTGACCAACATCGACTTCAGGGACCCGGCCATCGGCATCGGTTCCTTCCTGGCGATCATCATGATGCCGTTCACCTACTCGATCGCCAACGGGATCGGGTTCGGCCTGCTCGCCTTCGCCTTCGTCATGCTGGTCACGGGCCGCGGCCGCCGGGTGCACCCGCTCCTGTGGCTGATCTCGGTGATCTTCCTGATCCACTTCGCGGAGGCGCCGATCTACGCGCTGATCGGGTGACCTCCTGATGCGCTGAACCGCTTCCGACACGGGTCGGCCTCCCCTCCACGGGGACGTCGGCCCCTGTCATGGGCGGGTCGTGGGGAATGCGCGGCGGGGTGGACGGCGTTGCGTCAGTTGATGAGTCAACGCCGTTTACTTCTCCGCCCCCGAAACCACGTACCAGTGGTCGTCTCCGTCCCTTCCCGCCGTCCGACGGGGAGGGACTGATGCGCCGCATCGCGATGTTCCGTTCGCTGGCCGTGCGCAACTACCGCATCTACGCCCTCGGCCAGCTGGTCTCCAACCCCGGCACCTGGATGCAGCGCATCGCCCAGGACTGGCTGGTCCTCCAGCTCAGCGGAGGCAGCGGGATCGCGCTGGGGATGACCACGGCGCTCCAGTTCCTGCCCATGCTCTTCCTCGGTCTCTGGGGCGGCGCCATGGTCGACCGCTTCGACAAGCGCAAGCTCCTGGTCATCACCCAGGCAAGCATGGGCGTGCTCGCCGTCGGCCTGGGCGTCCTGGCCACGCTCGGCGCCGCCGAGGTCTGGCACGTCTACCTGTTCGCCTTCGGCCTCGGCATGATCACCGTGCTCGACAACCCGGGACGCCAGGCCTTCGTCCCGGAGATCGTCGACCGCGATCTGCTGCCCAACGCCATCGCCCTGAACAGCGCCAGTTTCCAGCTCGGCCGCGTCACCGGCCCCGCCGTCGCCGGTGTGCTGATCGGCCTGGTCGGCAGTGGACCGGTGTTCATGATCAACGGGCTGTCGTTCGCCTTCACGATCGTGGCGCTGCTGCTGATCCGCGCCGCCGAGCTCAACCCCACCGAACGCGTGCCGCGCGGCAAGGGGCAGATCCGCGAGGGCCTGCGCTACATCGGGGGCAGACGCGACCTGGTCCTGCTGCTGGTCCTCGCCGGTTCCGTGCAGTTCTTCGGCGCCAACGCGCAGAACCAGATCGCCCTCATGGTCAACAACGTCTTCGAGGCCGGTGCCACCGCCTTCGGTGTGGCCGCTGCGGCGCTCGCCGTGGGCGCGCTGGCCGGTGCCCTGCTGGCCGCGCGCCGCGAGCACCCGCGCCTGAAGCTGGTGCTCGTCGGTGCGATGGGGTTCGGCGTCGCCCAGCTCGTGGCGGGGCTGATGCCGGGCTACGTGGCCTTCGTGGTCATCCTGGTCCCGATGGGCGTGCTCTTCATGACCTTCGTGACCACGCTCAACGCCACCTTCCAGCTGAGCGTCGACCCCCAGATGCGCGGCCGGGTCATGAGCATGTTCCTGCTGGTGTTCATGGGTGTGGCCCCGATCGGCGCGCCCGTGGTGGGCCTGATCGCCGACGCCTTCGGGCCGCAGGCCAGCCTGTTGACGGGCGGAGCCGTGACCACCGTGGTGGTCGGCGTGCTCACCCTGCTGCTGATGCGCACCAGGGGCGTGGCCGTCCGCGACCTGCTGCCCCGACGCGGGCGCGCGCCCGAGCCGGTGGCCTCAGGCGGTGACCACCCGGGTGACCATGGAGACGGAGCTGACCGCGAGCAGGACCAGCACGGTGCGGCGGAAGAGCTCGGCGTTCAGTCTGCGGAAGAGGTTCTCACCCACGAGGGTTCCGATCAGCAGGGCGGGGGCCCCGACCACCAGCAAGCCGCCGACCTGCGGCGTTAGCTGGCCGCCGAACCCGAACCCCACCAGCGTCGCCACGCTCGTCGCGGAGAACGTCACGGCGAGTGTGGCCCGCTGGACCCTGGGTTCCAGCTCGGCCAGCCGCGAACCCTGGAGCCCGGCCACCATGAGTGGGCCGTCGATCGCGGTGGAGGCGAACGCGGCGCCCGAGAGCGCGCTCATCCCGGCCACCGCCCCCATCCCGCCCGGGATGCGTACCCGGCGCCACACCAGGACCGTGCCGAGGACGACCGTCGCCGCGATCAACACCAACAGCACCTGCTCTGACAGCACGTTGAGCGCCCACAGCCCGAACGGCACCCCCGCCAGGGCGCACACGAGCAGCAGCAGCGCGGCGCGCCGGTCCACATAGGCGCGGTCGCGCAGCGCGACCCACAGGTTCAACGGGACCGCCAGGGTCGCTGCCACCACCACCGCCGTCACCGGGTCCAGGAGCAGGGCCAGCGGTGGCACCGCCGCCAGAGCGAACCCGAACCCGGCGGTGATGCGGATCAGGGCCGCGAGGGTCAGGACCACGAAAACACAGGCGAGGACGTACACGGAGGCGACTCACAGGACGAGGGCGGGTGGGGCCGGCGCTCCTCCGGAAGGTGGCGGGCGGCGGGTGTCGAAGGGAAGATGATGTCATGACGCTGTTCGTCGCGCTCTGGCCGCCCGACCAGGTCCGGGAGCCCTTGGAGCGGGCCGTGCGAGCCGCCCGCCCCACCGCGCCGGAGCTGCGCTGGAGCCCGCCGGAGAGGTGGCACCTCACCGTGGTCTTCCTGGGAGGGCCCGCCGTACCGCTCCCCGGCCTGGCCGCCGCGCTGGAGCGCGCCCTCGAGGGACGCCCGCCCCTGGACCTGGCACTCGACGGCTGGGGCGTCTTCCCCCAGACGGACCAGCCGGGTTCGGGTGCCTCCGTCGTGTGGGCCGGGGTGACGGGTGACGGACTCCCCGAACTCGCCGAAGCCCTGGCCGACGCCGCCCGGGACGCCGGGGTGCCCATCTCGTCACGCCCCTTCGTGCCGCACGTCACCCTCGCCCGCGCCCGCCGACGCCACGACGTCTCCCGGACCCTGCGTGCCCTGGGCCCGGCGCTCACCACCGGCTGGCGGGCCGACCGGGTCGACCTTGTCGAGAGCCGCCCGAAGGGGCCGGACCGCTACCGAACCGTCCGGAGCTGGGGACTACCCTGGGGTAGCGAATCCCAACGAACACCGGAGCGGGGCACGTCATGAGCATGCTCACCAACAACCGCAAGCAGCGCTGGCTCCTGCCGGTGGTGCTCGGTTCGATCATGCTCATCGTGATCCTCGGCGCCCTCGTGGGCTGAGCCCGTCGGGCTTGACCCTGACGCCTGTGTCAGGGTCCTAGCGTGCGGCGCATGTCCACTCACACGCTCCGTTCCGGCTGGCTACCGCGAGTACGGGCCAGGGGCGGTGGAGCGGCTGCGCAACATCCGCCTGCTCCTCGAGTCCGGGCTGACCTCGGAGGACGTCCAGGAACTCCAGGACTGCCCGGAGATCGACCTGATCCGCGAACCCGCCTGCGCCGAGGCCGTGGCCCTCTTCGCTTGTGTCAGGCGGGGTGGGTGTTCCTAACCTCTCAGGTCAGTACACCTAGGCCGAGGCACCGGCCAGCGAGACCGCGTGCGCCACGAGGGCCGCGTTGTCGTGCGCCTCCTCTCCGTCCGGCAGGCGCATCGTGTCCTCCAAACCGATCCGGACGTCCAGACCGTCCTCCAGCGCCTGCCCCAGCATCGGCCAGGCCGTCGCGTCCACACCGTGCAGCATCCGGGGGACGTTCACCCGGCCGCGGTCCAGCACCCGGGTGATCGCCTCCGTGTTGCGGCGGGCGTCCTCCACCGCCACCTGGGTCGGCTCCACCAGCACCGCCGCCACGTCCACCCTGGTCGCGACCAGGATGCGGGCCGCGTCCACCGTCCACACACCCGCCTCCACCGCCACGCGGCGGTCGCCCAGGAGCTGGATCAGGTCCACCGAGCCCGGTTCGTGCAGGTTCACCGACACGGAGTCGGGCAACGCGAGGGAGGCCCACCTGTGCACGAGGTCGTAGCGCCGCCAGGGGTCGGACTCCGCCGACAGGGACGTGGTCAGCGACACCGGAACGTCGGGCCCCTCAGCGCGCATTCGCTCCATCAGCGGCCCCACCACCTGGGGCTCCAGGGACTCCGCCCCCCGGGAGTCACGGGGGTGCACGTGCACGGCGGTGGCGCCCGCCGCCACCACGGCGTGCGCGTCGGCGACGAGTTGGTCCACGGAGACGGGCAACGCCGGGTGCGCACCCGGACGGCGGTCACCGTTGAGACAGGCGACGATCCTCATGAGGTCTCTCCTTGCGGCGCTCTCTATGCCGAATGTGCCCGCTCGTACCCGGGTGCAAGCCCCCGGCGGCTCGCCCTGGCAGGATGGCGGGCATGAGAAGATCCCTGCCCCTCGTCGCGGCCGCCCTGTTCGCGTTGGCCCCGACGGCCCCCGCCACGGCCGCCCCCGTGGACCCGGGGGAGGGGGCGGGCGGGATCGACCACCCGCGCGGAGGCGAGGGCCCCGAGGGTTCGGAGATCGCCTTCGAGTTCCAGGACGACCGCATCTCCGAGTCCAGCGGGCTGGCCCCCTCACTGCTGCACGAGGGTGTGTGGTGGACGCACAACGACAGCGGCGACCACCCCTCGGAGGTCTACGCGGTCGACGAGGACGGCCAGACGCTCGCGACCGTCACCCTGAACGTCGAGCGCCGCGACTGGGAGGCGATCAGCCTCGCCCAGGGCCCCGAGGGGGTGCCCACGGTCTTCGTGGGGGACATCGGCGACAACTTCGGCGGAGGGTGGCCGAACATCCGCGTCTACCACTTCACCGAACCCGAGGTCCTCGGCGACTCCGCCCTGGACCCGTCGGTGTTCACCTTCACCTACGAGGACGGCGGACGCGACGCGGAGGGCATGATGATCGACCCGCGCGACGGCCGCCTCTACGTGGTGTCCAAGGAGTTCGCGGGCAGTGTGTACGCCGCACCCGAGAACCTCGACCCCTTCGGGGAGAACGTCCTGACCAGGGTGGACTCCGCGCCGCTTTTCGCGACCGACGCCGCCTTCAGTCCGGACGGGAGCCGCTACGCCGTCCGTACCTACTGGGGGGTGAGCGTGTACGACGGGACCAACGGAGTACCGGGCCGGTCGGTGGGCTCCTTCGACCTTCCGGAGATGGAACAGGGCGAGTCTGTGGCCTTCACCCCGGACGGCACCGCGCTGATGGCGGGGACGGAGGGAGCCAACTCCCCGGTCTGGCGCGTCCCGTTGTCAGGGGAACAGCTGCCCGACATGGCGGCCGAGGCCGAGGCTGAGGCCGAGGCCTCCCCGGCCTCCGACGAGGACGAGGGCGAGGAGCCCCAGGAGTCGGGTGCCAGCGGCGCCCTCCCGCTCATCCTCGGCGGCGCCGTCGTGGCCGTGGTCCTGATCGGCGCCATCGTCCTCCTGGTCCGCCGCACCTGAGCCCCTTGCGGGACCTCCCGGGCCCGAGGCGCCAACACTCCGGCCCGGCCCGTTCCGGCGGGATGTCGCAGCCAGGCAGTAGAACTGGCATCACGGAACCGGGCCCGTTCAGGAGGACACCGATGGCACTCGACTACCAGATCACCATGGACTGCGCCGAGCCCCTGGAACTCTCCAGGTTCTGGGCGTCCGCGCTCGGCTACCTGGCCGAGGACAACAGCGCCCTCATCGAACAGGTGGCCGCCCAGGGGCTGGCGACGGAGGACGACTACACCGTCGTGGACGGGCGCAGGGCCTGGATCACGCTCGCGGCCATCCGCCACCCCGACGACCCGGTGCACGCCTTCACCGGCGCGGGTCTGGGCCGCCGGATGCTCTTCCAACAGGTGCCCGAGCCCAAGACGGTCAAGAACCGCGTCCACCTGGACCTGCGCTCCGGGCCCGAGGGCCGCGACGCCGAGGTGGCCCGGCTGGAGGCTCTGGGCGCGACGGTCGTCACGGTCATCGAGGAACCCGGCGCCTCACACGTGTGCATGCTCGACCCGGAGGGCAACGAGTTCGACGTCCAGTGACCCGGCGCCACGTCTCCGGAGACCGGGACGGGCTCCGGAGCCATCGAACAACCCCTACTTCTCGGGCTGGGGGTCGAGGTAGTGCTCGCGGCACAGGAACGCGTGGCGTGAGAAGTCCGTGAAGACGCCGTCCACTCCCGCGTCGAAGAAGGCCTCGTACTCGGCGGCGAAGCCGCCGTAGTCCTTGGGGTCGCCGTCCGAGCGCAGGTCGGTGGGCAGGAAGTGGTTCTCACTGCGGAACGTGAAGGGGTGCACGACCAGGCCGGCCTCGTGGGCATCCTTCACCAGGTCGGTGGGCTCCCCCAGGGAACCGTCCTCGTTGGTGGGGATCACGAGGCTCTTGTGCGGGCCGATGGCGTGCGCGAAGGTCGCCACCTCGGCCAGGCCGTCCGGTGTGGTGTGGTGCAGCCAGTGTTCCTCGGTGCCCATCAGGTAGACGAGGGGCAGCCCGGTCTCGGCGAGCTTGCGCAGGCTCTCGGCCTCGAAGGACTGGAGGAACACCGGGACCGCGGGCTCCTCGCCGACCAGCTCGGCCTCGCGCAGTGCGGCGATCAGCGGCGGTTCGAGGTCCAACCCCTGCTCCACGTGGTGGGCGGGGTGCTTGGTCTCCGGGTAGATCCCGATCGGGCGGCCCAGCTGCTTGGTCAGGGACAGGGCCAGCTCGATGACCTCCTGGAGGGTCGGGATCCCGTAGGTCCCGTCCATCACCGCGTTGTCCGGGCGGACCTCGGCCATGCGCTCGCGGGCCCGGAGCGTCCTGATCTCGGCGAGGGTGAAGTCCTGCGCGTAGAACCCCTCGGCGGTGCGGCCGTCGATGGTCCGCTTGGTGCGCCGGTCCGCGAACTCCGGGCGGTCGGCCACGTCGGTGGTCTCACCGATCTCCTGCTCGTGGCGGCAGATCAGGTGACCGTCCTTGGTGGCGACCAGGTCCATCTCGATGAAGTCGCCGCCGTGCCGGGCGCCCAGCTCGTAGGAGGCCAGCGTGTGCTCGGGTCGGTGACCGGAGGCCCCCCGGTGGGAGATGATCTTGATGGGGAGTTCAGTCTTCTTGTTCCTGCGCACAGTGGGACCGTCCTGGGAAACGATGAGCGGAAGTAGGAGAAGGAGGCCGACCCACGCGCGGCGGGTCGGCCTCCATTCTCCAGTGTCCGTGGACCGATTCAGGACGGTCTCCGGGTGATCCCCGTCAGGACAGCTGGCTCACGATGTGGTCGACGCACTCGGTGAGGGCGTTGACGTCGCTGGGCTCCACGGCCGGGAACATCGCCACGCGCAGCTGGTTGCGGCCCAGCTTGCGGTAGGGCTCGGTGTCCACCACGCCGTTGGCGCGCAGCACCTGGGCGATCCGGGCCGCGTCGACCTCCTCGGCGAAGTCGATGGTGCCGACCACCTGGGACCGCTGCGCCGGGTCGACGACGAACGGCGACGCGACGGGGGAGCGGTCCGCCCAGTTGTAGAGGATCGAGCTGGACTCGTGGGTGCGGGCCACGGCCCACTTGAGGCCGCCCTGGCCGTTGATCCACTCCAGCTGCTCGGCGAGCAGCAGCAGCGTGGCCACGGCCGGGGTGTTGTACGTCTGGTCCTTGGCGGAGTTGGCGACCGCCGTGGGCAGCGAGAAGAACTCGGGCACGTAGCGGCCGCTCGCGGCGATCTCCTCCACCCGGGCCAGGGCCCTGGGAGACATGACCGCGATCCACAGGCCGCCGTCGGCTGCGAAGCTCTTCTGCGGCGCGAAGTAGTAGACGTCGGTCTCGGAGATGTCGATGTGCAGACCGCCCGCGCCGCTGGTGGCGTCGACCAGGACGAGTGCGTCCTCCTCGGCCCCGGCGACCCGGCGGATCGGGGCGGCCACACCGGTGGAGGTCTCGTTCTGGGTGAGGGCGTACACGTCCACACCGGCCTCGGCGACGGCCTCGCCGTGGGTGCCGGGGTCCGTGGTGATGACCGTCGGGTCGTCCAGCCAGGGGGCGCCCTTGGCGACCTTCGCGAACTTGCTGGAGAACTCGCCGAACGCCAGGTGCTGCGACTTGGAGCGCAGCAGCCCGTGGGCGGCGATGTCCCAGAAGGCGGTGGTCCCGCCGTTGCCCAGAACCACCTCGTAGCCGTCGGGCAGGGACAGGAGTTCACTCACACCGGAGCGGACCCGGCCGACCAGGGACTTGACCGGCTTCTGCCGGTGGGAGGTCCCCAGGTAGCGGGAGCCGGAGGCGGCGAGGGCGTCGAGCTGGGCGGCGCGGACTTTGGAGGGGCCGCTCCCGAAACGGCCGTCGGCGGGCAGCAGGTTCGCGGGAATCTGAATCTCGGTCACGCGGACCAGCGTAGTGGTGGACATCGTGGCGGCGCCGGTCAGGTTGGCAATTGGTGCAAGTGAAACCACGTGACCCGTGCAACGAATCATCACAGGTCGGTGGTTCTGGCCGGTATGGGCCAGTCCCAATTCGGGGAAAAGGGATGTCGGCCCGCTGCCTTTTGCTGTCTAATGGGGCAGCTGCCGGGGGCCGAACCTCACAACAAGACCGTGGAGGGATGCTTCGAGTGTCCGATCAGACACCCGACACCCAGGACGACCAGCCGAGCAGACCCGCCTTCGTCCGGGTCTTCGAGAACCTGCGCCGACGCCCCTCGCGCTCCGAACACTTCACCGTCCGTAACCTGGAGCACACGGTGGCGCGGCGTCGGCCCGCTCGGAGGGGCAAGCGGCAGCGCGGTGACATCGCCGAGCCCCCTCCCGTCCTGGACCTGGTGACCGAGCGCCGCGAGGACCGCCCCGCCGTCCTGCGGGCCCTGGTGCGGGCGAGCGCGGTCGGCCCCGTGTGGCTGCTCCCTGAAGGCTTCCCCGAGAAGGACCACCGGGAGGTCGGGGAGGTCCCGGCCCGGGAGACCGAGGACACCCCCCGCCCGCCGGCGCGGCGCACCAACGGTTGGAGCCGCCGCTGGCCGTGGCCCGGGGACACCGACGCCCCGCCCCCGGGGGCCGAACCCGTTCGGGAGCCGCGCGAGGGCACGTCCTCCGGGGACGCCGACGGCGACGTCACCACCCAGGAGCTGTACGAACTCCTGGAACGCCTGGTGGACGGCGGGTTCGCGTGGAAGGCCGATCCGCCCGCGGCGCCCCGCGGCCGAAAGCCGCCACCCCCGCCGCGCTTCTCCCAGGTCCGCTCCCTGCTGTGGCTTCGGCGCTGCAACTTCCAGGTCATCAGGGGCAAGTTCTCCGAGGGCACGGGCGTCTCCGAGCACGGCACCCTGCTCAACACCAGCAGCACTCAGGTCGAGGTGATCAGGGCACTGCGGGAGGCGCGACTCGACAGCGCGCTCAAGCGCAGGGACGAGCTCCTGGAACGCGCGGAGCGGGCCGCCGAGGAACCGGGCACGGTGACGGCCCCCAGCCGTTGGGAACTGCTGCGCAGCCGGTGCACGGTCTACTGGCGCGGACTCGCCCGTGGCGCGGCCGGGTTCTCCCGATTCGTCGACGCGGCCTCCAGGGTGATCACCTTCGGTGCCGCGGACGAGAAGATCCTCACCCCGCTGTCCTTCGTGTTCTCGCTGGTACTCGCGGCGACCCCCTTCGGTGTCGCCTACCTCGGCCTGCTCGCGCAGCAGGCCGACGAACTCGTGTCCCTGCTGGTCGGCACGCTCCTGGTCACCGTCTACGTGCTCACGGTGTTCTTCTTCCTGCTCCCGTGGCGCCCCTACCTGTGGCTGTACCGGCACCGCTACGTCATGGACCTGGACGGGCGCGGCCCCGAACAGGGCGCGTCCCCGGGCGGCCGGGGCCGACACCGCGCGCACGGCGTGCACCTGCTCAACCAGCTCAACAACCTCGCCATGGACCGGGCCCGGATCAACGGGTCGATCCGCCCGCCCGGGACCCACCAGATCGCGGTCAACGCGCTCCTGGACGACCTCCACCGGGAGTTCGGCGCGGGCAGCTACCGCCTCCGGCGCGGCGGCGGCGCCCGCCCGGTGCTCGTCTACGACCAGCGACGCCTGGACCGGGTCGGCCGGTACTTCGTGTGGCTGATCGAGCAGGAGCGCCTGCGCCGTGCCTTCCCGGACCCCCTGCTGCTCGTCCAGGTGCGTGACGCCGGGCTCGGCCCCCTGGTGGAGGGCGCCCTCGACTCCACCCGCAACGAGGCGATGCCCGAGTTCATCGAGGGCGGGGAGGAGAACGAGGAGGAGGAAGAGAAGCAGGCGCTCGAACCGGTGCGGACGTGGACCCGGCGCCGCTACCTGGCCGGGGTGCTCGGTGTCGAACGCGTCATCACCAGGCACATCGCGCCGCTGCCCGAGGGCGGTGGCGAGCTCACACGGCGCGGCACCCCTGAGTGGGTCCTCAGCGGACCCGTGCTCGCCGGCCTGTGGACCGGCGGGGTCGCGGGTGCCACCGCCGTCCTGGTCCTGTTCGGACTGGTCTTCCTGCCCTCGCTGGCGCAGGCCAGCAACCCGTGCGTCCAGGACGGGGTCTGGCAGGCGAAGGGCATCACGAGGAAGGGCGACCAGTGCGTCGGCGTCACCGACGGCGCGTTCGTCTTCAACGAGCGGCTGACCGAGGTCACCGAGCTCGTCCACGAGCAGAACAAGGAGGTGGAGGCCAGCGGCCAGCCCTACGTCACCATCGCCCACCTCGCCGAGTTCGACGTGGCCGACCCCGACGACCCCTCGCTCTCCGGCAGCCAGGGCGAACTCCTCGGCCTGGCCTACCAGCAGGGCCAGCACAACCGGATCAAGGACTCCAGGTACCCCAGGATCAGGCTGCTCATCGCCAACGCGGGCCGGAACTGGGAGCACTCACTGGTGGCCGCGAAGGAGATCGTGGACCGGGCCGACGACGAGCGGCTCGGTATGGACAGACCGATCGCCGCGGTCGGCTTCGGCCACAGCGTCGTGCCCAACAGCAACGCCATCAAGGAGGTCGGGGACGCCTCGATCACCATGGTGGGCACCACCGCCACCTTCGACGACGTCGCCCAGTCCGGCGCGCGCGAGCACAGCGAGTTCTACTTCCCGGTCTCCCCGGCCAACACCAGGATCGCCGAGCAGTCCGCGCACTGGGCCCGGTACGGGGCGTCCTGGCGCGACGCCGACGGCGCGGAGCGCGGGCTGCGGCCGCACGAGACCGCCGTGGCGATCGCCAGCGGGGAGACGGACGCCGAGGGCGGGCCGCACGAACAGTACGGACCGCACCTGGCGAGAGAGTTCATCTCCGCCTTCAAGGACCGTGGCGGCCGGGTGTGGCAGGGCGCCGAGGGGCTGGACCGGGGCGAGTACGACGGGCAGGGCGTGCTGCTCTACCAGAACGGTGATGCGCAGACCGACACCACCTACGAGCAGCAGTTGGAGCGCCTGTGCACCGACGACGACCCGCCGGACCTGCTCTACTACGCGGGCCGCTCCGACGACTTCACCGAGTTCTACCGCCGGTTCACCCGGACCGGTGGTGAGGACTGCGTGGACGGCCGTATGACGATCCTGGGCGGGGACGACGTCTCCAAGTTCGTCTCGGACGAGGAGGAGCTCATCGGCAACAACGCTGCCTATCATTCGGTGTTCTACACGCCCCTGGCGCCCAGCGGTCCCTGGGGCGGTCCGGGCGGTCGCCCCGGCGGCGGCGACCAGGGCTTCTACCGCGACATGGCGACGCTCCAGGAGGAGCTGTTCAGGGAGGACGGCGAGGAGGAGCGGTCGGCGTCCAGGAAGGAGTACCCCTCCATCGCGCACGCGGCCGTGGCCAGCGACGCCCTGCTGGTGGTCTCCGAGGCTCTGCCCACCACCGGTCTGACCCAGGAGCAGCTCGAGGCGAAGAGTCCCCTGAGGTGGGTCGGCATGGACCGGCACCCCTTCCTCCGTACCCAGGAACAGTACGAGGAGCAGCGGGACGACCTGCACAGCGGGATCAAGGGCACCCGGAACCTGACCGGGGTCTCCGGGTACATCGAGTTCGACGCCGGGAACGACGGGAACTGGTACGACGGCCGCATGGTGCAGCTGGTGCTGGTGGGCCCGGAGGTGGTCAATCCGGAGACCGGACACGAGCAGCGCCAGCACGTGGTCCAGAGGTGCGGAATGCGCAACGCCAACACCATCGAACCAGGTGAGGAGTGCCTGCCTCTGGGCTCCGGAATCGGGGGACGACCGACATGAGAGTATGCGTCGTGTGGACCACCAGAACCCCGCGGAACTGCGGAAACCGTACCTGGGTGAACCCCTGCGCCGCCGCGACCTGGCCGAGCGGCCGATGGCCCAGTTCCACGTGTGGTTCGGCGAGGCCCACGAGTCCGGCCTCGCCGAACCCAACGCGATGGTGCTCTCGTCCGTGGAGCCCTCCGGGATGCCCAGGTCGCGGACGGTCCTGATGAAGGGCTACGACGGCACGGGGCTGCGCTTCTTCACCAACTACACCTCGCGCAAGGGGAGGGCCCTGGAGGCCGACCCCCGCGCGAGCGTGGTGTTCCCCTGGCACGCGATCCGGCGCCAGGTCCTGGTGGCCGGACGCGTGGAGCGGCTCGGTGACGAGGAGAACGACCTCTACTTCGCCTCCCGCCCCCGGGGTTCGCAGCTGGGCGCCTGGGCGAGCGAGCGCCAGTCGCAGCCGGTGGCCGACCGTCCCGAACTGGACCGGCTGTTCCACGGGTTCGACGTGGTCTGGGGCGCGGACGAGGCCATCCCGCGGCCCTCCTACTGGGGTGGCTACCGGCTGATCCCCGGCGAGGTCGAGTTCTGGCAGGGCGGCGAGGACCGCATGCACGACCGGTTCCGCTACCTGTGGACCGGGCGGGCCTGGGAGATCGAACGGCTCGCTCCGTAGTGTCCCGGGGCTTGGGCGCCGGGAGGCGGCGCCCCCGCTCGGCCCGCCGATCGAGGGCCCGGACCGGAGGTTCCGTGGATCTCGGCCCCGAGGTGACGTTGGTCGCGTCGGACTCGGTTTCGGGTGGGAGTGGGGTTCGTGAGAGGGTTTGGCAAGGGTCTTCCGGATACTTCTTGTATCGACCGGATCACCTGCACGCCTGTGACCTTGGACCCTTGCGCGGTCGGGGCCGCGGGGACCCATGGTGTCCGGATCGTGAGACAGTGTCGAAATCCACGCCCGTCGCGCCGCGATATGCTGGACGCATCGGTGGTCGCTCCCGCGGTCCTGCGGACGCCCCGGTCCCCACTCGGCCCCAGGGAATCACGTGGTCCCGGCCTGTGTTGTGAGAGACCTGCCGTGCCCGCACGCGACCGCGCGTCGGGCGCAGAGCCTTGGGAGGGGAGTCTTGACCGCACACGGGCTGATCGACACCACGGAGATGTACCTCCGTACGGTCTTCGAGCTCGAAGAGGAGGGCATCGTCCCGCTTCGGGCCCGGATCGCCGAGCGCCTGCACCAGAGCGGCCCCACGGTGAGCCAGACCGTCGCTCGCATGGAGCGCGACGGCCTGCTGAAGGTCGAGAACGACCGTCACCTGGTGATGACCGCCGAGGGCCGCAGGCTGGCCACCCACGTCATGCGCAAGCACCGGCTCGCCGAGCGTCTGCTCGTCGACGTCATCGGGCTGCCGTGGGAGGACGTCCACATCGAGGCCTGCCGCTGGGAGCACGTCATCTCCGAGGCCGTCGAGGAGCGTCTGGTGACGCTGCTCAACGCCCCCTCGGTGTGCCCGCACGGCAACCCGATCCCGGGACTGGAGGAGCTGGGCCTGGAGGGATACTCCCCCGAGCCCTTCACCGACGACTCCATCGTGCCGATGATCGACGCCGCCTCCAAGACGGAGACCACCGTGACGGTGCGGCGCATCAGCGAACAACTCCAGCCGGACGCGGACATCATGCTCACCTTGCGCGAATCCGGGGTACAACCGGGACAGGAAGTCGTGCTTCAGGCTTCCGACGACGGTGTGCGGGTCATCGGCGAGGTCGAGAACACCGAACTCCCGGCGGACGTCGCCGGGCACATCTTCGTCGCCAAGCCGTGAAGCGTTCGTCCACGTTGATTGGTTGCTCATCGGGATTGTCTCATTGCGCTGCGGGAACGTTGACGGTGTTGCTACGCTCGCCCCAAGGTGCGGTCGTTCGGGGTACCCGGAGCGGGCATGTATGCAGCTCATGACGGCGAGGTGGCGGCTAGATGACACGGTGGGGTGAGCCCTTCCGGGAGAGCGACGCGCTCGCCACGGCCGAGGTCGTCGACCAGGCCCAGATCGCCATCGTCGTCATCGACCGGTTCAGCCTCCTTCGTTACTGGAACCCGTACGCCCGCGAGCTGTTCGGGTTCGTCGGCGGGCGCGACTACGTCGGCCTGTCGCTGCTCGACATCGGCATCCACGAGTCCGACCGCGAACACGCCTCGCAGCTGGCGCGGCGTGTGCTGCGCGGCGAGCCGTGGGAGGGCACGTTCGCCGTGCTCAAGGGCGACTCCACGTGGATCCACGTGCGCGCCCAGGCGGTGCCCATGCGCGACGAGTCCGGCGAGATCGACGGGATCACGCTCATCGCCCGCGAGGCGCTGCGCAGCGGCCGGGTCGAGGAACAGTACGGACTGCTCGAACGCATCGGCAGCCGTCTGGCCAGCTCCCTGGAGTTCGACTCCACTGTCAGGGGCGTGGCCGGGATCCTGGTGCCGCAGTTCGCCGACCACTGCTTCATCGACCTCTACGACCGCGACCGCCTGGTCAGACAGGTCTCCGTGCACGCCGAGGGCTGGATGCCCCCGGCCAACACGTGGTTCGACGTCGGGGACGAGGTCCGCTACCCCGAACGCCACTTCGTCACCCAGGCGATGCGTCGCCTGGAGACGGTGGTCACCAGCGACTACCTCTTCGAGAACTCACCCAGTGACCGTTCCGACAGGGTCTCCCGCCAGGTCGGCGTCACCTCCGCCATCGCCGCCCCGCTCCGGGCCCGCGGCGAGGTCCTCGGCGTGCTCACCCTGGCCCTGTCCGGGCTCTCACCGCGGCAGAAGAGCAGTTACGGCGGCTTCGACCGCGACCTGGTCGGCGCCATCGCCTCCCGGGTCGCGCTGGCCATCGACAACGCCCGGCTCTTCGAGGAGCAGCGCAGCACCGCGGTGGCCTTCCAACGGAGCCTGCTGCCCACCGACTTCCCCGCCCTGGACGGCCTGACCGTCGCGCACCGCTACCTTCCGGCAGGCCCCCTCCAGGGCCACGGGCACGGCATACAGACCCAGGTCGGCGGCGACTTCTACGACGCGATCCCGCTCTCCGCCGGACGCGTCGGGCTCGTGATCGGCGACGTCGAGGGCCGGGGCCCGCACGCGGCCGCCGTCATGGGCCAACTGCGCGCCGCACTGCGTGCCTTCGCCCAGGCCGACCGGGAGCCCGCCGACATCCTGCGCGAGCTCGACGAGTGGGTCCGACAGCTCGGCATCCCCGACAGCGGGGGCGGCGTGTGGATTCCCAGCGTCAGCTGCCTGTACATGGTCTACGACGCCTGGTCCCGCGAGCTGTCCTACGCCAACGCCGGGCACGCTCCGCCGCTGCTCATCACCTCGGAGTCGGTCGAGACCCTCGACCTGGAGGTCACCGACCGCATGCTGGGCGTGCGCGCCAAGGGCGGCTCGGGCGAGGACATCGTCTACCACCAGGCCAACCTGCGCCTGCCCCTGGGCGCCACCCTGGTCATGTACACCGACGGACTGGTGGACCGCCGGCCCGTGGGCGGCAAGGCCGACCCGGAGCGCGCGCTGGCCCGGATGACCGAACGCGTCGCCGAGGTCGCCGACAAGGACGTG
The DNA here is from genome assembly GCF_018070675.1 of Nocardiopsis sp. B62. Lineage (NCBI taxonomy): Bacteria > Bacillati > Actinomycetota > Actinomycetes > Streptosporangiales > Nocardiopsidaceae > Nocardiopsis > Nocardiopsis sp. B62. Next base: position 123,914 of record NZ_JAGPXK010000005.1, read on the forward strand.
GACCAGATCGCCGAGGCCGCCGTGCACAGCGTGCCCGGCGTGCTGGACGACGACACCGCGCTCCTGGTGGTGCGCACCCACTCCGAGGAGCTGGCGCTGCGCGAGGGTTGGTTCCCCTCGGAGGCCTCCACCGTGGGCGCCGCCCGGCACCTGGCGGCCGACACCTTCAAGGAGTGGGGGGTCGACCGCGACCAGGCCGAGCTCGCCTGCCTGCTGGTCTCGGAGATCGTCACCAACGTGGTCATCCACGCGACCCCGCACCCGGTGCACCGCGAGTTCACCGGCAGCGGTGTCCTGGACTCGGAGACCCCGATCGACGCCGCCGGTGGTGCGGCCGACGAGTTCGACGAGGACTGGAGCGACCTGCTGGAAGCGGTCGCGGAGGAGGACGAGTCCGCCGAGGACCCCGCAGACAAGGAGTTCCTGCTCCGGTTGCGCCGTGGGGCCAACGCGGTGTGGGTGGAGGTCTTCGACCACGACCTGCGCCTGCCGCGCATCCGCAGCGCCGCCGCGGACGACGAGGGTGGACGCGGCCTCTACCTGGTGGAACAGCTGGCCAGCCGCTGGGGATCGCGCCCCACTCCGGACGGCAAGGCGGTCTGGTTCGAGATGCCCATGCAGGCCGAGGTCCGAGAGGCCGAGAAGGACGACGAGGAGTAGCCGGGGCGCTCCGGGAGCGCCCCGGCCCGCCGCGTGGCTGTCGGCCGGTGCCCGTCCACGGGGGCCCGGTGAAGGACGCCTCGTGGCCGGGGCGGATCGAGGACGGATCGTGCGACGAGGTGACCGCGGCCCGACGGTCCGCCAGGCCGTCCCCCTCCCGGTGAGAGTGACGGAAAAGACCTGGTTGTCCACTGCTTTGGTCGCTAATGTGGGGAAATCATCGTCCCCCGCCTGAGCCTCCGGAGCACCCCATGCCCCTGCGACCCCGAACCCGTGGTCCCCTCACCGCCTCACCCTTCGTCCGGCTCGGGGCGGTCGCGGCCTCGGCCGTGCTGCTGGCCACCGCCTGCTCCCCGCAGGACTCGGGCCCGGTCGCCGAGGGCGACGCCGCCGCCTGCGAGCCCGGGGCCCTGCCCACGCTGACCGACGGCACCCTCACCGTCGGCACGGACAGTCCCGCCTACCCGCCGTGGTTCGTCGGGGACGACCCCGCCAACGGTGAGGGATTCGAGTCCGCGGTGGCGTACGCGGTGGCCGAGGAGCTGGGATACCCCGCCGAGCAGGTCGAGTGGACCGTGGTGACCTTCAACAACGCCATCGCCCCCGGTCCCAAGGACTACGACTTCGACGTCAACCAGTTCTCCATCACCGAAGAGCGGCGGGCGGCCGTCGACTTCTCCTCGCCCTACTACGACGTCCGACAGGCCGTGGTGGCGCTCTCGGACGGCGACGCGGCCGGGGCCGAGAGCCTGGACGACCTCCGGGAGCTGGTGATCGGCGCCCAGGTGGGCACCACCAGCTACGACGCGCTGGTCGCGAGTATCGACCCGGAGCAGGAGCCCCTGGTCTTCAACAACAACGACGACGCGAAGCAGGCGCTGGAGAACGGTCAGGTGGACGCGGTCGTCCTCGACCTGCCCACCGCCTTCTACGTCACCTCCGCCGAACTGGAGGACGCCGAGATCGTCGGGCAGCTACCGCAGGCGGACTCGGCGTCCGAGGACGAGTCGTTCGGGCTGGTCCTGGACCTCGACTCACCCCTGACGGACTGCGTCACCCGGGCCGTGGACGCCCTGCGGGAGGACGGCACGCTCGCCGAACTCGAACAGGAGTGGCTCGCCGACGCCGCCGACGCCCCCGAACTGTCGTGACCGGACCCAGGGAGCCGCACGTTCCCAGCCTGCTGGAGACGGAGCGCGGCACGTTCCGCCGCCGCCAGGGAGTGCGCTCGGTCCTGGTCGGCGCGCTCTCCACGGCGCTGCTGGGCGCCGTGCTGGTCACCGTGGTGGTCGGCTCGCCCGGGTGGGAGCGGGTCCGGGAGACCTTCTTCGACCTCGACGTGGCCCGTGACGCCCTCCCCGCCGTCCTGACCGGGCTCTGGCTGAACCTGCGCGTGCTGGTGTTCTGCGCGCTCGGCGCGCTGGCCCTGGGCCTGCTAGTGGCGATCATGCGGACCCTGCGCGGGCCCGTGTTCTTCCCCCTGCGCGCCCTGGCCGCCTCGTACACGTACGGGTTCCGGGGCGCCCCGCTGATCATCGTGCTGTACCTGATGACCTTCGGTGTGCCCGGGCTCCGCCTGGAGGGCACGCCGAGCGTGCTCGTGCTCGGCGGGATCGCGTTGGTGATCACCTACGGCGCCTACATCGCCGAGGTGTTCCGGGCGGGGATCGAGTCGGTCCACCCCAGCCAGATCGCCGCCGCCCGCTCGCTGGGGCTCACCTACACGCAGGCCATGCGCTGGGTGGTGCTGCCACAGGCGGTCCGCCGAGTATCGCCGCCGCTGCTCAACGACATGGTGGCCCTGCAGAAGGACGTGGGGCTGATCTCCCTGGCCGGGCCGATCGACGCCATCCGCGCGGCGCAGATCGCCACCGCGCAGACCTACAACTTCACCCCCTACGTGGTGGCCGGGGTGCTGTTCGTGCTCATGGCGATCCCGCTGGTGGCGGTGACCGACTGGGTGACCGTACGGGCCGCCCGCAGACAGTCCTCGGAGGGCGCAAGGTGAGCGAGCTCGAACGGCTCTCCCAACTGGAGGGCGACGTCCCGGTGCTGCGGGCGCGCGGCGTCCGCAAGGAGTTCCGGGGCGACGTGGTGCTGAACGGGCTCGACCTCGACGTGCCCGAACACGGTGTGGTGGTGCTCATCGGCGCCTCCGGCTCCGGCAAGTCCACGCTCCTGCGCTGCGCCAACCTGCTGGAGCCGATCAGCGACGGCTCCATCCACCTGGACGGCGAGCACGTCACCGACCCGAGGGTGGACCCGGACCGCGTGCGCCGCCGGATCGGGATGGTCTTCCAGTCGTTCAACCTGTTCCCGCACATGTCCGTGCTGGACAACGTCACGCTGGCCCCGCGCCGTGTGCACCGCAGGCGGCGGGCGGAGGCCGAGGAACGGGGGCGCGCCCTCCTGGACCGGGTCGGCCTGCTGGACAAGGCGGGGGAGTACCCGGACCGGCTCTCCGGCGGGCAGCAGCAGCGGGTGGCGATCGTGCGGGCCCTGGTCAACTCCCCGCGCCTGCTCCTGCTGGACGAGGTGACCAGCGCTCTGGACCCGGAACTGGTCGGTGAGGTGCTGGACCTCGTGCGCGGGCTGCGTGAGGACGGAATGACCATGCTCCTGGCCACGCACGAGATGGGGTTCGCCCGTCAGGTGGCCGACACGGTGTGCTTCCTCGACGGCGGACGCATCCTCGAACAGGGGCCGCCGGAGCGCGTCCTGGGCGATCCGACCGAGCCGCGCACCCGTCGGTTCCTCCAACGCATCATCGACGCCGGACGGCTGTGACCGTCCTCCGACTCCTTTTTCGCTGGTCGGGGACAGTGTCGCGGTAAACCTGTTTCCGGCCGTGAAAAAAATGCGGCGCACCCGTCTTGTTTGTCTGTAGTCGGCTGGTTACTTTATTCAGTGGTAAAGGGACTGGCCGGCGCGGAGAATGGCGGTGTGCGCATTGCGGGAAGACGGCGCGAAAGTGGCTCCGGGTTCCTCGTGGGGTTTCATGGAACAAAGTCCCAAGAGGTTCCCGGGGTCGCTTCGCCTCCCGAAGGGGTCCGCCCTGCGCGGCGGAGTTTCACTTGTGGGAGCGCTGGCCCTGGTGGTCGCGATGGCCACACCGGCCTTCGCGGAACCGCCGCCCGCGCTACCCGCCCATTCCTCCGAGGCCGAGGCCAAATGGCAGCCGGCCTTCGACTACGACACGGACGGTTGCTATTCCACCCCCGCCATCGGTCCGGACGGAACTGTCGCCGAGGGGCTCAACACCTCGGGTGCGTTGAACGGAAACTGCCGGGACCAGTCGGACCTGGACAACACCAATTCCTATTCCCGGTCCAGCTGTGACGGCAGCGGGTGGTGCGCGTACATGTACGCGCTCTACTTCGAGAAGGACCAGATCATGCACGGCTGCTGTGGGCACCGGCACGACCTGGAGCACGTCGTCGTCTGGGTGTTCGAGGACGAGGCCCGCTACGTGTCGGCCTCCGCGCACGGCGGCTACGACACCCGCGCGGCGGAGGACCTCCTGTGGGAGGGCACGCACCCCAAGATCGTTTACCACAAGGACGGCGCCTCGACCCACGCGTTCCGGTTCGCCGCCGACCACGACGACCCGCCCGAGAACCACTACGGCGAGTGGCAGTACCCGGACCTGGTCGGCTGGGAGGGCTACCCCGAGGGGATCCGGGAGATCTTCGTGACGGCCGACTACGGTGCGGCCCAGCTCGACCTCAAGGACGAGCGGTTCGCCGACTCCCTGGCCAAGGCCCTGCCCGACGGGATCGACTTCGACCCGTACGCCCCCTGACCCGGCCACGAGAACCGGCCCGCCCCCGACCCGCCAGACCATCACGGCCGGGTTCGCCCGCACGGTCCTCACCCGCCTTTGGATCGTGCGCCGTGCCCGTCCCTCCCCCCGGACGCCGGAAGGCCCGCCACCCCAGTCGAGGAGCTGGGATGGCGGGCCTTCGGTGTACGTCGGGGACTCCTGTGTGCTGGAGCGGGCGCGCTCAGCGGTAGGAGTTGGCCCACAGGAGCAGGCAGACGAAGACGAAGAAGACCACGATGCCGCTGGTCGCCCAGGGAATGTGGATCTTCGGTCGGAGCTTGCGCACGGCGATGACCAACAGCACCGCCAGCAGGCCCATCACGATGAGGCCGTCCCACGATCCGCTCACGACCGGTCCCTTCGGGGTTCGGGGGGTCCTACAGGCCCAGGCCCCTGCCGACGATCTCCTTCATGATCTCGGTGGTGCCACCGTAGATCGTCTGGACGCGGGAGTCCTGCCAGGCCCGTGCCACGGGGTATTCCATCATGTACCCGTACCCGCCGTGAAGCTGGAGGCAACGGTCCATCACCCGGTTGCACATCTCGGTGGTCCACCACTTGGCCTTCGCCGCGTCCTCCACGGTGAGCTCACCCTTGTTGAGCAGCTCGACCCCGCGATCCACGTAGGTCCGGGCGATGTCGACCTCGGTCGCCAACTCGGCCAGGACGAAACGGGTGTTCTGGAACCGCCCGATCGGCCGTCCGAAGGCGGTCCGCTCCCGGCAGTACTCGATGGTGTGCTGGAGGACGTAGTCCGCCGAGGCCACGGCACAGGTGGCGATGGACAGCCGCTCCTGCGGCAGGTTCTGGAGCAGGTGGATGAACCCCTGGCCCTCGGTCCCGATGAGGTTGGCGGCCGGCACGCGGACGTCGTCGAAGAACAACTCGGCGGTGTCCTGCGCCTTCATGCCGACCTTGTCGAGGTTGCGGCCGCGCTCGAACCCGGGGGCACCGCGCTCCACGGCGATCAGGGAGAAGCCCTGCGCCCCGGCGTCGGGGTCGGTCTGGCAGACCACGATGACGAGGTCGGCGTTGACGCCGTTGGTGATGAAGGTCTTGCCGCCGTTGACGACGAACTCGTCGCCGTCGCGCACGGCGGAGGTCCGGATCCCCTGGAGGTCGCTGCCGGTTCCGGGCTCGGTCATGGCGATCGCGGTGATCAGCTCGCCGCTGGCGAAGCCGGGCAGCCAGCGTCGCTTCTGCTCGTCAGTGGTCAGACCCACCATGTAGGGCGCCATGACGTCGTTCTGGAGGGTGATACCCAGGCCGCTCGCGTGCGCTCGGCAGATCTCCTCGTTGACGATCTGGTTGTACCGGTAGTCGTCGAGGCCGGTGCCGCCGTACTCCTCGGGCACCCCGTGGCCGAGCAGGCCGACGGTTCCCGCTTTGACCCACACCTCCCGGGGCACGATCCCGTCCTTCTCCCACTGGGCGTGGAAGGGGACGACGTCCCGCTTGAGGAACTCGGCCACCGATTCGCGGAAGAGGTCGTGGTCGGCGTCGAAGAGTTCCCGCTTCATGCTCTGCTCCGAGGTGTCGGGGATCACTGTGTTCCCACACGGTAACCGAACCACGTTCGGTTTTGAAGTACGGGGGGCAAGCCGGAGCAAAGTTCCGGGTGGCCTGGGCGGTTCCCTGGAGTGGGGCGGTTCCCGGTTCCTAGGGTGGACCAGCAGCCGGGCCGTGGAGAGTCGGGCGGCCCGACCCCGGGAGGCGATTCGATGTCACACAGCCCCGCCGACCAGCGCGAGTCCCACGGAGGGCGGATCGCGCTGATCATGACCGCCCTCATGCTGGCCGTCCTGCTTTCGGCGCTGGACCAGACCATCGTCTCCACGGCGCTGCCGACGATCGTCTCCGACCTCGGTGGACTCAACCACCTGTCCTGGGTGATCACCGCCTACCTGCTGGCGGTGACCGCCAGCACCCCGCTCTGGGGCAAGCTCGGTGACCAGTTCGGCCGCAAGCGGCTGTTCCTGGGGTGCATCGCGATCTTCCTCCTGGGCTCCGTCCTGTGCGGTCTGGCCCAGGACATGCTCCAGCTGGTGCTGGCCCGCGGCCTCCAGGGAGTGGGCGGTGGCGGACTCATGGTGTTGGCCTCGGCGATCATCGGCGACGTCGTCTCGCCCAGGGAGCGCGGCAAGTACCAGGGCCTGTTCGGTGCCGTCTTCGGGGTCTCCAGTGTGGCCGGGCCCCTGCTGGGCGGGCTGTTCGTGGACCACCTGTCCTGGCGGTGGGTGTTCTACGTGAACCTCCCGCTGGGGCTGATCGCCTTCCTCACGGTCCTGGCCGTGCTGCCCCGGCAGGACCCGGTCGGCCGCCGCGACATCGACTACGCGGGCATCGTGCTGCTGGCCGCCACCGCCGTCTGCCTCACCCTGGTGGCCTCCTGGGGCGGCGGGGTCTACGGCTGGCTCTCGTGGCAGATCCTCACCCTGGGCGCGGCGGGGCTGGCCCTCGGGGTGGGCTGGTGGCTCACCGCGCGCCGCGCCCCGGACCCGGTGATGCCGCTCAGCCTGTTCCGCAACCCGACCATCGTGGTCGCCATGGCCATCGGCTTCTGCGTGGGCTTCGCGATGATGGGCTCGATGGCCTTCCTGCCGCTCTTCCTCCAGATCGTGCACGGGCTCTCCCCGACCGCCTCGGGACTCCATCTGCTCCCGATGGTCATGGGCATGCTGATCACCTCGATCACCAGTGGCCGCCTGGTCACCCGGACCGGCCGCTACAAGGTGTTCCCCATCGCGGGCATGGCCCTGACCGCGATCGGGCTCTTCCTGATGTCCGGCATGGGGCCGGACAGTTCCCTGTGGGAGATGGGTGCCTACTTCTTCGTCCTGGGCTCCGGACTGGGCCTGGTGATGCAGGTGGTGGTCCTGGTGGTGCAGAACGCCTCCTCCTACGACGACCTGGGGGTCTCGACCTCGTCCGCGACCTTCTTCCGCTCCGTCGGCGGCTCCTTCGGCACGGCGGTGTTCGGGTCGGTCTTCGCCGGACAGCTCGCCTCGAACCTGGCCGCGCGGGCCGGGAGCCTCGACCTCCCCGCAGGGGTCGACGCGACCTCGCTGGAGAGCGACCCGAGCGCCATCGACCGCCTGCCGCCACAGGTCCAGGCGGGATTCCTGGAGGTCTACGCCGACGCCATCGACACCGTGTTCCTGTGTGCCGTACCGGTCGCCCTCGTGGGGCTGGTGCTCGCCCTCTTCCTGCGGCAGGACGTACTGCGCACCACCATCAGGACCCCGGACCTGGACGAGACGGTGTCCCCGGTGGCCGCCCCCAGCCGCAGCGCCATGGAGCAGGTGGAGCGCGAGATCTACGCGGCCTGCGGGGCCGAGGGCACGGAGACCATGTACCAGCGGCTGCGGGAGGCCTCCGGCCTGGAGGTGTCGACGGAGGCCTGCTGGGCGCTGAGCCACATAGGGGTCCAGGGGCCGCTCGGGGTGACCGCCCTGGTGCGGATGTCGGGCCTGAACGCCGCCCGGTGGGAGGACGCCCACCAGGAGCTGCTGGAGGCGGGCTACCTGGCCGACGACAGCGACCCCTGGGAGTTGAACTGGCGAGGGGAGGACGCGGTGCGGCAGTTGTACGAGGCCCAGCGGACGGCGCTGCGCTCATTGCTCTCCGACTTCGGTCCCGACGAGCACCCGGACGTGTTCGACGTCCTGGAGCGGGTCACGGGCACCACACTCGGCAACGGGGAGGGCGGGCGCTGGGGCGACCGCACGGACTGACCACCGGCGACCAGTGCGGGCGCCCGGAAGGCGGGGCCGGGGTCTTGCCGGGGAATTCAAACCGAATACAGTTCGGTTCTATAGGACGTCACATTCCACGCCCCTTGGAGGACCCAGTGGCTGAGGCCTACATCGTCGGTGCGGTGCGCACCCCCGTCGGCACCAAGAAGGGTGCCCTGGCCGCCGTGCACCCGGCGGACCTGGGCGCACACGTCCTCAAGGAGCTCGTCGAGCGCACCGGGGTCGATCCGGCCGCCGTCGAGGACGTCATCATGGGCGTCGTCAGCCAGGCCGGTCCGCAGGCGCTGGACCTTGCCCGCACCGCGTGGCTGTCCGCCGGCCTGCCCGAGTCGGTCCCCGCCGTCACCATCGACCGCCAGTGCGGCTCCTCGCAGCAGTCCATCCACTTCGCCGCCCAGGGCGTCATGTCCGGTACCCAGGACCTGGTCGTGGCGGCGGGCGTGGAGAACATGGGCATGGTCCCCATGGGCGCCAACGTCCAGTTCGCCCTCGACAACGACCTCCCGCTGTACGGCGAGGGGTGGGTCAAGCGGTACGGCTTCCAGGAGATCTCCCAGTTCCGGGGCGCCCAGCTCATGTGCGAGAAGTGGGGCTACAAGCGCGAGCAGCTGGAGGAGTTCGCGCTGGAGAGCCACAAACGGGCCGCCGGCGCGCAGGAGGCCGGGTACTTCGACGCGCAGATCGCCCCCATCGCCGGGGTGACCAGGGACGAGGGCGTGCGCCCGGACACCACCCTGGAGAAGATGGCCGGGCTCAAGCCGTTGCGCGAGGGTTGGGAGCTCACCGCCGCGATCGCCAGCCAGATCTCGGTGGGCGCCGGTGCGCTGCTCATCGCCTCCGAGCGCGCCGTGGAGCGGCACGGCCTGACCCCGCTCGCCCGTGTCGTGCAGCTGTCGCTGGTGGGCGACGACCCGGTCTACATGCTCACGGCCCCGATCCCGGCGACCCGGATCGCTCTGGACAAGGCGGGTCTGGGCATCGACGACATCGACGTCACCGAGATCAACGAGGCCTTCGCCCCGGTCCCGATGTCGTGGACCGAGGAGCTCGGCGCCGACCCCGCCAGGGTCAACCCCAACGGCGGTGCCATCGCCCTGGGACACCCGCTCGGCGCAACGGGCGCGATCCTGATGACCAAGCTGGTCAACGAGCTCCACCGGACCGGGGGCCGCTACGGTCTCCAGACCATGTGCGAGGGCGGCGGCCAGGCCAACGTCACCATCGTCGAACGCGTCTGATCCCCCCGACCTCGAAAGGCCGCGCACCACCGGGTGTGCGGCCCTTCGTCGTGGAACACCCGGAGTTGGTTCGGATTCTCCAGAAGTAATACCTGCGAAGTATTACCCTGGCTCCATGAGGATCACCGAGAAGGGTCAGGTCACCATCCCGGTCGAGGTGCGTAGGAGACTCGGCCTCAGCCCCGGAGATGAAGTCGAGTTCGTCCTGGAGGGCAACGGTGCGCGTGTGGTTCGCTCGGCGACCGAGCCCTCGCGTGGCCAGCGTCTCGTCGAGCGACTGCGCGGTAGGACCACGACCAGCATGAGCACGGACGAGATCATGGAGTTGACCAGGGGAGACGATGACGACTGCTGAGTCCGTCAGGTCCTGCCTGGAAAGTGACGGATCCGGGCCCTCCTCCACGATGGTCGACACCAACGTGCTGCTGGACGTCCTCACCGGCGATCCCACCTGGGGTGAGTGGTCGGAACGGGCCTTGGCGGAAGCGGCTGATCGGGGCCCGCTGCTGATCAACCCGATCATCTACGCGGAGGTTTCTGTCGGTTTCACCCGGATCGAGGAGCTGGACCTGGCGCTGGGCGGCGACTTCGTTCGCTCCGACCTGCCCTGGGAGGCGGCCTTCCTGGCCGGGAAGTGCCACCTCCGCTACCGGAAGCAGGGCGGGACCAAGCATCCGCCGCTGCCGGACTTCTACATCGGTGCCCACGCGGCGATCGAGGGCCATCACCTCCTGACCAGAGACGCCCGGCGATTCCGAACGTACTTCCCGTCGGTGAAGCTGCTCAGTCCGAACTAGGTGACCACCGCCCCAGCGCGAAGGCCCCTCGGGCCCCCGGGTCCTTCCACGGACCTCGATGGGCCGCGCACCACGGGTGCGCGGCCGTCCGTCAGCGGACGGGGTGGGTGAGCCCCTCGCCGCCCACGCCGTTCTCCAGGCCGAGCCAGGCCGCCATCTCCTCCAGCTGGTCCACCAGCGCGGGCATGGTGTCGGCGGGTGCGTCCTCCTCCAGGGTGACCTGGCGGGCGAGCAGGGTGCCCGAGGCGCGGTCCGCCTTGAGGTCCACCCGGGCCACCAGGTCCTCCCCCAGGAGGAAGGGCAGCACGTAGTAGCCGTGCACCCGCTTGGCGGCGGGCACGTAGATCTCCAGGCGGTAGCGGAACCCGAACAGCTCCTCGGCGCGGTCGCGGGTCCACACCAGGGAGTCGAACGGGCTCAGCAGCGCGCGGGCGTCGACCTTGCGGGGGACACGGGCGTCCCGGTGCAGGTAGGCGGGGCGTTCCCAGCCGCGCACGGTGACCGGCAGCAGCTCGCCGGAGTCCACGAGGTCGGCCACGGCGGCACGGGACTCGACGCCCTTGAGCCGGAAGTAGTCGCGCAGGTCGGGCTCGGTGGCGATCCCGTGGGCGCGGGCGGCGATGGCGACCAGCTCCCGGTGGGCCTCCTCCGGGGTGGGGTGCGGGAGGGCGTGCACCTCGGCGGGCAGGACGCGTTCGGGCAGGTCGTAGCGGCGTTCGAACTGGGTGTTGCGGCCGTTGGCGGTGAGGTCACCGATCCAGAACAGGTACTCCAGGCACCGCTTGACCTCGGACCAGTTCCAGCCCCAGTGGTCCTTGGCGCGCGGCACGTCGTGGGCCAGCGCGGCCTCGACCTCGCGGGCGGTGGCCGGGCCGAGCTGTGCCACCTCCTCGTGCACGGCCTTGACCAGCTCGGGTCTGTCCTCGCGGATGCCGTTCATCCACCCCACGTTCCGCTGGGCGCGGTTGTGCTCCATCCGGTACCGCATGAGGCGGTGCGTGGCGGGCGGCACCAGGCTCGCCTCGTGCGCCCAGCACTCCACCAGCCGGGCCGGGCTGTCGCCCACGCTCGTGGTGGTGGCCCGGTCCAGGAGATCGGGGGAGTAGGCGCCCAGCCGCGCGAACACCGGCAGGTACTGGCTGCGGGCGAGCACGTTCACGCTGTCGATCTGGAGCAGGCCCACGCGGCGGACCACGCGCGCCAGGTGGGCGAGCGTGGGCGTGGAACCGGGGCCGGGGTCGTGGAAGCCCTGGGCGGCCAGGGCGATCCGGCGGGCCTGCGGCAGTGAGAACTCCGCGTCGCGGCGGGGGTGCGGTGCAGCCATGTGATCACCGTATCCGCGGCCGACGACACTTCCGGGAGCGATCAGCCCATCCGGCGGTGAAGGTCCTCGGGCGGGGAGGGCCCGGGGTCGGTCGGGGCGATCCACGGCCCGGGCACGGACGGGTCGAGCACGCCCTCCTCAAGCCACGTGTAGGAGTCGGCCATCAGACGCCGGGCCAGTCTGCCGTCGAGTGCGTCGGTGTTGGACCACAGCCCCTCGAAGAGGGCGTCGACCCGCAGCCGGGACTGGCGGCAGAACACGTCGGCCACCTGCAGCGGCGACGTACCGCGCTCGGGATGGGCGTCCGCGTCGGCGCGGGCCCGAACGACCACGGCGCTCGCCGCGAAGAGCTCGGCGCCGATGTCCACCACGCGCCCGAGGAAGCCCTGCCGGGCCTCCAACCCTCCCTGCCAGCGGGACATGGCGTAGAACGTGGAGCGAGCGAGGCGACGCGAGGCGCGCTCGACGAAGCGCAGGTGCGCGGCGAGCGGCCCGAACTCCTGGAAGGCCGACGGCACCTGACCCCGGCCGACCACCAGGGTCGGCAGCCACCGGGCGTAGAAGCCGCTCGCCCTGACGGCGGCTCGCGCCTTCTCGGAGCGACTGGTGTCGGGGTCGACGAGGTCCCCGGCCACGGACAGGTGCGCGTCCACGGCCTCACGGGCGATCAGGAGCCTCATGATCTCCGTGCTGCCCTCGAAGATCCGGTTGATCCGCAGGTCGCGGAGCACCTGCTCGGCGGGCACCCCGCGCTCACCGCGCGCGGCCAGGGAGCCGGCGGTCTCGTACCCGCGCCCGCCCCGCACCTGGACCAGTTCGTCGGCGACCCGGTGGGCCATCTCGGAGGTCCACAGCTTGGCGAGGGCCGCCTCGATCCGGATGTCGTGGCGGCCGTCGTCGGCCATCCGTCCGGTCAGGTCGAGCACGGCCTCCATCGCGTAGGAGGTCGCGGTGATGAAGGACAGCTTCCGGGCGACCTCCTCGTGTCGGCCCACCGGCCGACCCCACTGGACGCGCTCGCGGGACCACTCACGGGCGATCCCGGTCGCCCACTTGCCCGCTCCCGCGCAGAGGGCGGGCAGGGAGAGGCGGCCGGTGTTGAGGGTGGACAGCGCGATGCGCAGGCCCTGACCCTCCTCGCCGATCCGCTGGTCGGCGGGCACCCGTACCCGGTGCAGGCGGGTGACCCCGTTCTCCAGTCCCTTCAGTCCCATGAAGCGGTTGCGGTGCTCCACGGTGACACCGGGGGAGTCGCCCTCCACCACGAACGCCGTGATCCCGCCCCGGCGTCCGGGCCCCTCGGGCACCCGCGCCATCACCAGGAGGAGCTCGGCGACCACGCCGTTGGTCGTCCACAGCTTCACCCCGTCCAGCAGGTACGCCGACCCGTCGTCCGTGGGCGTGGCCGTGGCGCTCAGCCGCGCGGGGTCGCTGCCCACGTCGGGTTCGGTGAGCAGGAAGGCGCTGACCGCGCCCCGGGCGCAGCGCGGCAGCAGGGTTCGCCGCTGTTCCTCGGTGCCGAACATGGACACGGGCTGGGGGACGCCGATGGACTGGTGGGCGGAGAGCAGGGCGGCGATCGCGGGGCACACCGAGCCGACCAGCATCAGGGCGCGGTTGTAGTGGTACTGGGTGAGGCCGAGCCCGCCGTACTCGGTGGGGATCTTCATCCCGAAGGCGCCGATCGCGCGCAGCGCCGCGACGGTCTCGTCGGGGACGCGCTCCTCCAGCTCGACGCGCGGGGCGTCGACGCCCTCGCACACCTCCCGCAGCAGGGAGAGGAAGGCCTCCCCGCGCCGCGTCTCGGACTCACCCGGGTACGGGGGGTGGACCAGGTCCAGGCGCAGACGGCCCAGGTACAGCTCCTTGGCGAAGCTGGGTCGGGTCCAGTCGCTCTCCCTGGCCTGTTCGGCCACCCGTCGCGCCTCGCGGGGATCAACCGTCGACATGACACGTCCACCTCACCGGGGGAGGGTCTGTGTGGCCTCTCCCACAGGCCTACCCGAAGGGTGTGTGTCTGATACCCATGAGGTCCCTGGTGGGCGGGGGGATGGGGCGACACCCTCCCCGGTCCGCGCGAAAAACCTTGCGCACAATGCGAACCGTTGGAGGGGCCAGGCCGTCCAACGAAGCGCGACTGAAACCAACCGTGCATGTGCCGGGAGTCGCCGAACCCCGGTGCGGAGGACGGCCGCACCGGGGTTCCTCGTGTCCGCTCCCCTCACCCCGCGTGTTCGGCCAGGTCGGGGCGGTCCGTCGGCGCGATCCTCTAGCCTTTGGCTGTGCGTATCGCGACATGGAATGTGAACAGTGCCCGGGCCAGGGCCGAGCGGATCGGCGACTGGCTGGACCGGAGCGACATCGACGTCCTCGCCATCCAGGAGACCAAGGCGCGCGACGACCAGTTCCCCGAGTCGGTCCTCACGGACCGCGGGTACGAGGTCGCCCACCACGGCCTCTCCCAGTGGAACGGGGTCGCGATCGCCTCGCGGGTGGGGCTGGAGGACGTCCGGATCGGCTTCCCCGGCCAGCCCGGCTACGGCGACCCCGAGGAGCGTGAGGCCCGGGCCATCGCCGCCACCTGCGGCGGGGTCCAGGTATGGAGTCTGTACGTGCCCAACGGCCGCGAGATCGACCACCCCCACTACGCGTACAAGCTGCGGTGGCTGGAGGCCCTTCGCGCGGCGGGCGCCGCGAGCCTGGCGCAGGACCCGGATGCGCAGATCGCCTACGTCGGCGACTTCAACATCGCCCCCCAGGACGACGACGTGTGGGACATGGCCGCCTTCGAGGGCCTCACCCACGTCACCGAACCCGAGCGCACCGCCTTCGGCGCGCTGGTCGACGCCGGGTTCTCGGAGGTCGTGCGCGAGTACACGCCCGGTCCCGGCGTCTACACGTACTGGGACTACAAGGCCCTGGCCTTCCCCAAACGCAGGGGCATGCGGATCGACTTCGTGCTCGCCTCGCCCGCACTGAGGGCACGGGTGACCGGTGCGAGCATCGACCGCGAGGAGCGCAAGGGCAAGGGCGCCTCCGACCACGCCCCCGTCATCGTCGCCCTCGACGGTGCGGACAGCCAGCCGGCCGAACGGCCCAAGAAGTGACCTGGGGAATGAGCAGAGAAGTGGACAACGAAGCGGGATCCGCGCCGCGCCTCGCCGTGCTCGGCAGCGTCAACATGGACCTGGTGGCCTACGTGGACACGGTCCCGGGCGGCGGCGAGACCGTCACAGGCACGGGCTTCCGGCAGATCCCGGGGGGCAAGGGCGCCAACCAGGCGGTCGCGGCGGCGCGGGCGGGTGCGGACGTGACCTTCCTCGGCGCCGTCGGCGACGACGCCTTCGGGGCCGAACTGCGCGCCAACCTGGTGTCCGGCGGGATCGACGTCTCCGGTCTGCGCACGGTCCCGGGAGTGTCCGGGGTCGCGCACATCGTCGTGGACGGCCGGGGCGGCAACCGGATCATCGTGGTTCCGGGCGCCAACGCCGAGGCCGGGGCGGTCGACGGTGACCAGGCGCGGGTGGCCGACGCCGCGGCGCTGCTGCTCCAGCTGGAGCTGCCCATGGAGGCCGTGGTCGCCGGGGCGCGGCTGGGCCGCGGGCTGGGCGTGCCGGTCTACCTGACCCCCGCCCCCGCGCGGGAGCTTCCGGACGAGCTCCTGGCCAACGTGGACGTGCTCGTGCCCAACCAGCACGAGGCCGCCGCCATCACCGGGCACACCGAACCGCGCGCCGCGCTGGCGGCGCTGCTGGAGAGGGTGCCGGAGGTGCTGTTGACGCTGGGCGAGGACGGCTCGCTGTTCGGGCGCCGGGGCGAGGAGCCGGTGCACGTTCCGGCGTGGAAGGTGGAGGCCGTTGACACCACGGCGGCCGGTGACACGTTCTGCGGCTCGTTCGCGGTGGCCAGGGCCGAGGGTCGGTCGGCGCGGGAGGCGATGGAGTTCGCCGCGGCCGCCGCGGCGATCTCCGTGGGACGGCACGGAGCCAGCTCGTCGATGGCCCCGCGGGACGAGGTCGAGGCCCTGCTCAGGGGCTGATCGGGGCGGTCGGACGGGATCGGGCGCGTGCCCTGGCCACGAGGGTCAGGGGGTGTGCCCGATCTGCTTGAGGAACGGTGCGGGGTCCTGGTTCTGGAGGCGGACCTCCAGCACGACGTCGACGGTGTCCCCGACGAGGCGGCCGCCCCAGGGCACGGGCCCGCCGTCGCCGACCCCGAAGTCGGACAGGCTGATCCGGGTCGTGGCGGAGAAGAAGTGGCCGTAGGTGTCGTTCGGAGAGGCGTAGTCGGGGGCCTCGCCCACCCATGCGGCGTCCAGGACGACGGGGAGCGCCGTTCCGTGGATCTCGAGGTCGCCGTGCAGGCGGAAGGAGTCCTGCTTCCGGCCGGGTTCCACACGGGTGGAGGTGAAGCGGATCCGCGGGTGGCGCTCCACGTCGAGGAAGTCGGCGGAGCGCAGGTGCGCGTCGCGCGCGTTGACACCGGTGTTGACGCTGTGCGCGTCGATCACGACCTCCACCGAGGAACGCGCGGGGTCCTCCATCACGTCGACCCGCCCGTCGGCCCCGCCGAAGGTGCCCTGGACTCGGCCGAAGCGCAGGTAGTGCGCGACGAAGATCAGGCTGGAGTGCAACGGGTCGAGGTGCCACGTTCCGGGGCCCGGGCCGTACTCGGTGGGGATGAATGCCATGGGTGTTAACTCCCTTTGTGTCCGTTATAGGACATTAGTCCTCACACTGTAGGTCGGATGCTCGACCAGAACCCCTGGTTCGCCCCTGACCTGCGGAGAGACTTTCGACTCGCCCCACCCGGGAAGCTTCGTGTCGGCGCCGGACCGACACCGCACACACGAAGGGAGGGCCGGAGCCCGTGGCCCCGACCCTCCCGACCTGCACGCGCGCCGACGCGCCACGGGGCGCGCCCCGCACACGGCTACATGTGCTCGGGCGACTCCACACCGAGCAGGTCCAGACCCTGGACCAGCACACGCAGCGCCACGGACACCAGTGCCAGCCGCGACTCGCGCTCGGCGTCGGTCCCCGCCGTCAGCACCGGGCAGTGCTCGTAGAACGCGGTGAGGTTCTGCGCCAGCTCGAACAGGTACGTCGACAGGCGGTGCGGCTGGAGGTGGTCGCCCACCTGCTCCACCACGGCGCCGAAGCCCAGCAGCTTGAGCGCGAGTTCGCGCTCGGAGCCCTCGGAGACGGTGATCCGCCCCTCGACGGCTCGGGGGTCCACCTCGCCCTTGCGGAAGATGGACCGGATCCGGGCCTGCGCGTACTGGATGTAGGGACCGGTGTTCCCGGTCAGCGCCAGCATGCGGTCGAAGTCGAACACGTACTCGGTGTCGTGCGAGACCGACAGGTCCGCGTACTTCACCGCGCCGATGCCGACCTTGCGGGCGATCTCCGCCTGGCTCTCGGCGTCCAGGTCGGGGCGGTTCTCCGCCACCACGGCCGCCGCCCGCTGGATCGCCTCGTCCAGCAGCTGCACGAGCCGGACCGGGGCGCCGCTGCGGGTACGCAGGATCTTGCCGTCCGGTCCCAGCACGTTGCCGATCTGCACGTGCGTGGTCTCGACGCTCTCCGGCAGCCACCCCGCCGCGCGCGCGGCGGCCCACACCATCTTGAAGTGCATGGCCTGCGGAGCGCCGACCACGTACAGGATGCGGTCGGCCTTGAGGTCGTCCACCCGGTACCGGACGGTGGCCAGGTCCGTGGTGGCGTAGCCGTAGCCGCCGTCGCTCTTGCGGATGATCAGCGGGACCGGCTTGTCCTCGCGGCCGGTGAAGCCCTCGAGGAACACGCAGAGGGCGCCGTCGCTGACCTCGGCGATGCCCTTGGCCTCCAGCTCGTCGCACACGTCGGCGAGCATCGCGTTGTAGCTGCTCTCACCGGCGAGGTGTTCGTCGGTGAGGGTGACGCCCAGCTTGGCGTAGACCTTGTTGAAGTAGACCCTGGACAGGCCCACCAGCTTGCGCCACAGGCGCAGGGTCTCCTCGTCGCCGCCCTGGAGGGCCACGACACGGCGGCGCGCGCGGGCGGCGAAGTCGTCCGTGCCCTCGCCGGAGGAGTCGAACTTGGTTCGGGCCGCCTGGTAGAAGGCGTTGGGGTCCGTGGTGAGGAGGTCGGACTCCTCGGACTCCTCGCCGACCTCCAGCAGGTGCTCGATGAGCATGCCGAAGGGGGTGCCCCAGTCACCGATGTGGTTCTGCCGGATGACGTTGTGGCCCAGGAACTCCAGGGTGCGGGCCAGGGAGTCGCCGACCACCGTGGTGCGCAGGTGCCCGACGTGCATCTCCTTGGCCACGTTGGGCGCGGAGTAGTCGAGCGGGATGTTCATGCGCTCCTGGACCGGAACGCCCACGCGCGGGTCGTCGAGGAGCTGGCGCGTCTGGTCGGCGATCCAGTCCTCGCGGAGTGTGAGGTTGATGAAGCCCGGCCCGCTGACCTCGACGTCTCTGCACACGTCGGTGACG
This sequence comes from Nocardiopsis sp. B62, assembly GCF_018070675.1. Classification (NCBI taxonomy): domain Bacteria; kingdom Bacillati; phylum Actinomycetota; class Actinomycetes; order Streptosporangiales; family Nocardiopsidaceae; genus Nocardiopsis; species Nocardiopsis sp. B62. The sequence goes on from NZ_JAGPXK010000005.1 coordinate 141,989, forward strand.
TCCAGGTGCTCCATGATCGCCGCGGAGACCTCGCGGGGCTTGCGGCCCAGGCGCTTGGCGAGCGCGAGTGCGGCGTTCGCCTGGTAGTCGGCGAACTGGGACGGGCGGACGACGGGATCGGTGTCGGCGAACTCGGGGCCGAAGGCGGCGCCGAGGGCGGACTGGACCCGTCGCGAGAGTACTTCCTGCGGGTCGACCATGCCCCTAAGACTACCGACCGCCTCTGCCCCTCCCGACAGGTTTCAAACGGACCCCCGGGGCGCCGATTCGCCGGGGAGCGGCCGGATACCCTCCCTCCATGAACCAACCGTGGAACCCCGAAGCCCCCGGTGTGTTGAGGCTCCCGTCCGGTCGCGTAGTCCGGGGCCGCGGCCTGGGCTACCCGTTGCCGCAGGGCCCCGTCCCCGTGTTCGGGCTGTACCTGCTGGACCACGAACCGCCGACCTTCACCTGGTCCGGTCGCTGGGTGCACTGGCCGGACTTCGGCCTGCCCGCCGACGACGCGGACGCCCTGGCCGCGCTCCGTGAGGCCCTGGAACGCGCGGACCGGGAGCGGGTGGAGCTGGCCTGCCTGGGCGGGCGGGGCCGGACCGGGACCGCGCTCTCCTGCCTGGCGGTGCTGGACGGGGTGCCCGCGTCCGAGGCCGTGGCCTACGTGCGCGAGCACTACTCGTCGCACGCGGTGGAGACCCCCGAACAGGAGGCCTACGTGCGGGCCTTCGGCGGCTCCGAGGGCTGAGCCGGGGGGAGAGCGGCCCGGGTCCGGCTCAGCGCTCCTCGGAACGGCGGTGGAGCCAGTGCGGGGAGCGCAGGGGCACCCGGCGGCGGATCTGGTCGCCTATCCGGCCGCCCGCGAGGTCGTGGGCGAGCCGACAGGCCTGCGCGACGCCCTCGGGGTGGCTGTCGCCGTGCGCGATGACCACGGTGCCGTTCAGGCCCAGCAGGGCGGCGCCGCCGTAGGTCTCGCTGTCGAACCGCTCCCGCACGCGGCGCAGGGCGCCGCGCTGGAGCAGGGCCCCGGTCCGGGCCAGGGTGGACGAGGTGAGCGCCTCCTTGAGGGCGTTCATCGTGAACGCGGCGGTCCCCTCGATGGTTTTGAGCGCCACGTTCCCGGTGTGGCCGTCGGTCACCACCACGTCGACCCTTCCCCGCAGCAGGTCGTGGCCCTCGATGTTGCCCCGGAAGTCCATGGACTCGGAGTTCTCCGGGGCCGCCAGCAGTTCGCTTGCCCTGCGGATCAGTCTGTTGCCCTTGCCGGGCTCCGAACCGATGTTGAGCACGCCCACACGGGGGCGTTCCACTCCGAAGGCGGTCTGGGCGTAGGCGCACCCCAGGTGCGCGAACTGGACCAGCATCTCCGGTTTGGCGTCCGCGTTGGCCCCGGCGTCCACCAGGATCGTCGGCACCGGGCCGGTCGGCAGGGTCACCGCCAGAGCCGGGCGCAGCACCCCGGGCTGGGTGCGCAGCCGCACGGTGGAGGTGGCCACTATCCCGCCGGTCGAGCCCGCCGAGACCAGCGCGTCCGCGTCGCCCCGGCGGATCAGGCGACAGGCCACCGCCGCGCTGGAGCGGGGCCGACGCCAGCTGGCCAGGGCTCCCTCATCCATGGCGATGTTGTCCTCGGCGTGCACCACCGGGATGTGGCGCAGGGCGCCCTCCTCGGCGAGCTGGGCGGCGATCTCGGTGCGACGCCCCACGAGCAGGACCCGCAGGCCCAGCTCGCGGAAGGCCATGACGGCGCCGCGTACGATCTCCCGGGGGGCGTTGTCGCCGCCCATGGCGTCCACCGCGATGATGGGCGGTGACGTGCGCGGTACCGGTGCGTCCGCGTCGGGTGTGCCAGTCACAGCTTCCTCACACGGTCGGTTGGTGCTGACGGACGGGAGTGGCGTGTGGTTCGCGCGGTTGGGCGCGGGCCCACGGCACGGATGAACACGCCCCTTGGGGGCCGTGCGGGGTGATGTGGTGACACGCTATCGGGTCGCCCTCCCGCTGACTGCGGACGGCACCTTCGTGTACCCGTGCGAGGATACTTCCTGTATGTCCAGGTCAGGGCTGGATATTACGCAGAGCGGGTACAAAGCCCCTAGACGGGGTATATCCGCTCGCTGGCTGAGTCGCTGAAAACACTCTGGTCACAGCCGATAACTGATTTTTCATCCCCAGGTGGTCGCCCGGCACCCGTATGCCGGAGCCACCGGGTCAGGGCTGCCCTGCTCCACGCGGGCGGGCCCCTGTCCAACCGCAGGAGAGGAGAGGCGTGAGCGTAACGCCAGACGTGGCACAGTCCCCGTCCGCCGGACGTCGGTTTCGTGCCTACACGACGAAACACCTTGACGAGCTCACGGCGAGAGCCGGTCTCGCGGCTGACGAGCAGCTCGCGGTCAAGGCGGTCGCCCATGTGCTGCCGTTCCGGGTCAACAGCTACGTCATCGACGAGCTGATCGACTGGGACGCCGCTCCCGACGATCCGATCTACCGCCTGGTCTTCCCGCAGGCCGACATGCTCCCCGCGGACGACGTCTCGCGGATCGCCGACCTCATCAGTGCCGGGGCGGGCCGCAAGGAGCTCAACGAGGCCGCCAACGGGGTCCGCGCCAAGCTGAACCCGCACCCGGCCGGGCAGATGGACCTCAACGTGCCCACCACGGGCAACGAGGAGCCCATCCCGGGCATCCAGCACAAGTACAAGGAAACGGTCCTCTTCTTCCCGAAGCAGGGCCAGACCTGCCACGCGTACTGCACCTACTGCTTCCGCTGGGCGCAGTTCGTCGGTGACGCCGACCTCAAGTTCGCGTCCGGCGAGATCGACCAGATGGTCGACTACGTGCGCAACCACCCCGAGGTCACCAGCGTCCTGTTCACCGGTGGCGACCCGATGATCATGGGTGAGGGGGTCATCTCCCGCTACATCGAGCCGCTGCTGGAGATCGAGCACCTCGAGGCGATCCGGATCGGGACCAAGGCGCTGGCCTACTGGCCGCAGCGCTTCACCACCGACCCGGACGCGGACGACACGCTCCGCCTGTTCGAGAAGGTCGTGGCCTCGGGCAAGAACCTCGCGTTCATGGCCCACTTCTCGCACCCGAACGAGATGAAGTCCGAGCTCGTGCAGGAGGCCGTGCGGCGCATCCGCGCCACCGGGGCGATCATCCGCACCCAGGCGCCGCTGATCCGCACGATCAACGACGACTCGGCCACGTGGGAGGACATGTGGCGGACGCACCTGCGTCACGGCATGGTGCCCTACTACATGTTCGTCGAGCGTGACACCGGCCCGCAGGACTACTTCGCGGTGCCGCTGGCGGAGGCCTACGACATCTTCCGGGGTGCCTACCAGAAGGTCTCCGGACTGGCCCGGACCGTGCGCGGCCCGTCGATGTCGGCGACCCCGGGCAAGGTGTGCGTGGACGGGGTGACGGAGATCTTGGGAGAGAAGGTCTTCGTCCTGCACTTCATCCAGGCGCGCGACCCGGAGCTGGTCGGCCAGCCCTTCTTCGCCAAGTACGACGAGAAGGCCGCCTGGCTGTTCGACCTCAAGCCCGCCTTCGGTGCCACCCACTTCCCGTGGGAGAACGCTCCGATCGGCGCCAACGGCCTGGTCGACCCCGCCCGCCTCTAGCGGGAGGCCCCGTCCGCCCCGGTGGGCGGGGCGGCGGACAGCGGAGCCCGGCACCCTGGTGGGTGCCGGGCTCCGTCCGTGTCCGTGTCGTGGACGGATGCAGGCCGCCGTGGGACGGGTGTCGACCACGGGGCCGACGACGCGGACACGGTCCCGGGATGGTCTGCCTGTGGGGGAGGTGAGGAGGGCCCGGGGCCGGGGGGTTCGTGGGGGTGCGGTGCGCGGGTCCGGCACCGCTCCGGTCAGTCGAGGAGGGCGTCGAAGTCGCCGGTCTTGGCGCCTCGGACGAAGGCCCTGATCTCGGCGGGCGTGTAGACCAGCGCGGGCCCTTCAGGGTCGCGGGAGTTTCGCATGGCGATGTCACCGCCGGGCAGGGTCGCGACCTCCACGCAGTTGCCGTCCGGGTTGCTCCAACTGCTCTTGGTCCATACGACCTCCAACCGGTCCGCGGGGACGCCGTTGTAGATCGGTTGCATCCTCAACCTCCTGGAAGTTCGGGGACTGGTGAGCGGGGTGTCCGCGAACGGCTCAAGCGGGCCGTGCGTGGCGGACCTGACCACCCGGACGTCCGCCTTGTCCAGGGGCGATCGGTTTCTTGGCGGGTGATCCATTTGTCCCCATACGAGCCCAAAGCGTAGTCCATGCACGTGCATCGGTGATTGCATCGGTAATCAACCCCCCGTGTGCGCACACGGGGAAGTCGAAGGAACCGCACGTCAGACCTAACGTGCCAGGGCCGCCGAAGGTTCGCCTTTCCGCGATTGTTTCCCAGTCGTGGCCGAAGTCGGACACGCAAGCGACCCCGTGGGTACGCAGGGCGTTCACGGGGTCGCGGGGGGTGCGGGTCCGGGCGCGGCCAGTCCGTGCGGGGGGCGGGACGTGGCGGGCCGATGTGGGGGATCGGCGAGGGCCGAGGGCGGCCGGTCGTGGGTGGCTGTGCGCGGACGGGTGTCCGCAGGACCGGCTCGGAAACCTCAGCCCCCGTAGCGCTTGAGGAAGCCCTGGAGGATGTCGGGGGTCTGGCCCGGGAGGGGAGCCTGGGTCGCCAGGTGGTCCATGGTCTGGGCGTAGCGGCTGGTGTCGTCGAACTTGTCGAAGTACAGGGCGCTGCTCAACTGCTCCAGGTAGACGACGTCGGGCAGCTGCGGTGTGGGGAACCGCAGGATGCTGAACGGTCCGCCGGCGGCCGGGTGGCCGCCCATGGCGAACGTGGCGATCTGGATGGTGACGTTGGGGCGGCGGGCCATCTCCAGCAGGTGCTCGACCTGCTCGCGCATGATCTCGGCGTCGCCGAAGGGGCGGTGCAGGACCGCCTCGTCGATGACCGCCCACAGGCGCGGCGGATCGCCCTCGGCCGAGGTGAAACGCCGTTGCCGATGCATACGCATGTTCACACGGCTGTTGACGTCCTCCTCCGAGTTCGCCGTGCGCGAGAGCCGGATCACCGAGCGGGCGTACCCCTCGGTCTGGAGCAGTCCGGGTACGAACTGGACCTCGAAGGTCCGGATGACCGACGCGGCCTCCTCCAGGCCCACGTAGACACCGAACCACTGCGGCAGCACGTCGCCGTACTTGTGCCACCAGCCCTGGGCGTTGGCGCTGGAGATCATCCCGACCAGGGCCTCGCGCTGCCCGGCCTCCTTCACTCCGTACAGCTTCAGCAGGTCGTCGACGTCCCGGTGTTTGAAACTGACCTGGCCGAGCTCCATACGGCTGATCTTGGCGTGGGACGCGCGGATGGCGTATCCGGCGTCCTCCCGGGAAATGCCCTTCTCCTGGCGCAGGCGCCGCAGCTGGGTGCCGAGCAGAATGCGCAGCACGGTGGGACCACCACTGGAATTGGCCAGGAAATCCTGTGTGACCTGGTGGTTCGACGTCGGGTCTGCTACCACTTCGCCTCCCTATGGAGTGGTATTGGCGGGAGCGACCGCTCAGTATACCGATGTCGTTCTTCCGGGACAGAGGGGCCGAGAGCCGAATCGAGCCCCAGCGCAGGGTACCGGCGAGAATCCCGTAAGGCGGGCGGACGAATTCTTCGTGAGGGGGCCTACCGAAAAGGGGAGGGCTTCCTATAGTGTTGCCCAACGTTGGTCTGCACGTGCATCTGTGGTTTGCGTATGTAAGGAACACGTACGCGGGGCAGGGAGCGGCGCAGGACGGACGCGCGAACCGACATCATCCGTGAGGACCGTGATGAACACAGAGCTGGTGCCTTCGGAGCTGCACGCCGGGGCATCCTGGGGCCGACCCTCCCGGACACGCACGCCCGAGTCGACGCGCGGCGGGTGGTGGGACCCGTCGCTCGGTCGCCTGGGTATCGGGGAGAGCCGGTGTGCGCCTGGTGGCGCCGCCGCCTCCTTCGGGGCGGTGCCGGACTCGGTCCGGTCGGCCCGTGAGTTCGGGGCCGAGAACCTGACCGCGTGGGGGCTCACGCGGCTGTCCGAGGACGTCCGGCTCATCATCTCCGAACTGGTCGGCAACGCCTGTCGGCACGCGGTGGCCGACGAGCCCCCCGAGCGCACCCGGGTCACCCTCCAGCTGCGGCCCTTCCCCCGGGACGGTGCGGTGGTGTGCATGGTCGCCGACCCCGAGCCGCGCGGACCGGTCCGGGTCGAGGCGCACCATTTCGCCGAGTCGGGACGCGGGCTCGGGCTCGTGGCCGCATTCAGTCGCGAATGGGGCTGGAATCCCGTGGACGGTCACGGAAAGATCGTTTGGGCGATTTGCGGTTCTGATCCGTTCTGACGCTACGCCGATATCCACGGGAAACGGACGGCGACCGTGTTCCGGGACAGGTGTGGAGTCCGCCAAGCCGAGTAGGCTGTCAATGCATGTCGGCATTTGACCGACGGCGGCAGAGACCCCACCGACCCCCAACACGGGAGTAAGGCGTGGACGTACTGGACCCGGACCAGGAGCGCTTCCGCTGCGACGGCATGACCGTCATCCACCTCGAGGGCGAGATCGACATCGCCACGGCCGAGGGCGTCTTCGCCCGCCTGGCCTCCTCCGTGATCGAGAACTGTACGATCGTCGACCTTTCCCTGGTGGGCTTCATCGACGCCTCGGGGGTCAACGCGCTGGTCGGTGCCATGCGGATCGCCTCCGGTTCCCAGCACCACCTGCTGATCTCGAACCCGCCCCGGCAGCTGAACCGCATCCTGGACGTCCTGGACCTGCACGGGATGCTGCCCACCCACGCCGACGTCGTCGCGGCGAGGGCCAGCCACACCGCCCACGTCCCGCACTGACCCCCGGGATCGCGCGCGGCACCGGCCCGCGAACGCAGGCGGGGTGCGCCGCCGGGGGGATGCCCCGCGCGACGCACCCCCGGACCACCTGGGTACGTGTCCCGACCTACTCCACGGTCACGCTCTTGGCGAGGTTGCGGGGCTGGTCGACGTCGTTGCCCTTGGCCAGGGCGAGTTCACACGCGAACACCTGCATGGGGATCGTCGCGACGATCGGCTGGAGCAGGGTCGGCACCGCGGGGATCTCGATGAGCGAGTCCGCGTACGGGCGCACCGACTCGTCGCCCTCCTCGGCGATCACGATGGTGCGGGCGCCGCGGGCACGCACCTCCTGGATGTTCGACACGATCTTGTCGTGCAGCACGCTGCGCCCCTTGGGCGAGGGCACCACGACGACCACCGGCAGACCGTCCTCGATCAGCGCGATCGAGCCGTGCTTGAGCTCACCGGCGGCGAACGCCTCGGCGTGCATGTACGCCAGCTCCTTGAGCTTGAGCGCGCCCTCCATCGCCACCGGGAAGCCCACGTGGCGGCCCAGGAACAGGACGGTGTTCTCGTCGGCCAGGGAACGGGCCAGTTCGCGGACCGGCTCCACCGAGTCCAGGACCCTCTCGATCTGCTCCGGCATGGTGGCCAGCTGCGCGATCACGGCGTTGATCTCGTCGCCGAACTTCATCCCGCGCACCTGGGCCAGGTACAGGCCGATCAGGTAGCAGGCGGCCAGCTGGGTGAGGAAGGTCTTGGTGGCGGCCACCCCGACCTCCGGGCCGGCGTGCGTGTACAGCACGCCGTCGGACTCGCGCGGGATCGTCGAGCCGTTGACGTTGCAGATCGCCAGCACACGGGCGCGCTGCTCGCGGGCGTAGCGGACCGCCATCAGGGTGTCCATGCTCTCGCCGGACTGCGAGATGGCGATGACCAGGGTCTGCTGGTCCAGGATCGGGTCGCGGTAGCGGAACTCGCTGGCGACCTCCACCTCGCAGGGGATCCGGCACCAGTGCTCGATCGCGTACTTGGCGATCAGGCCCGCGTGGTACGACGTGCCGCACGCGATGATGACGATCTTCTCGACCGACCGCAGCTCGGCGGGGGTCAGCCGCATCTCGTCCAGGGTGAGCTGGCCGTCGACCGAGACCCGGCCCAGGAGGGTGTCGGCGACAGCCTTGGGCTGCTCGACGATCTCCTTGAGCATGAAGTAGTCGTAGCCGTCCTTCTCCGCCGCCGAGGCGTCCCAGTCCACGTGGTACTCACGCACGTCCACCGGGTTGCCGTCGTAGTCGGTGACGACCACGGAGTCGGCGCGCAGCTCCACGACCTGGTCCTGGCCGAGCTCGACCGCCTCACGGGTGTGGGCGATGAACGCCGCCACGTCGCTGGCCAGGAAGTTCTCGCCCTGGCCGCGACCGACGACCAGCGGGGAGTTGCGGCGCGCCGCGACGACCAGGTCCGGGTCGTCGACGGAGACTGCGACCAGGGTGAAGGCACCCTCCAGGCGCTTGCACACCTCGCGCATGGCCCCGGGGAGGTCCCCGTCGCCGCGCCGCTCCAGCTCCTTGCTGAGCAGGTGGGAGGAGACCTCGGTGTCGGTCTCGGACAGGAACTTGCAGCCCTGCTCCTCCAGCTCCAGTCGGAGGGCGGCGAAGTTCTCGATGATGCCGTTGTGGACGACGGCCACCCGGTTGTCGTTGTCGACGTGGGGGTGGGCGTTCACGTCGTTGGGCGCGCCGTGCGTGGCCCAACGGGTGTGACCGATCCCGGCGCCCTCACCCGAGACCGGGTTCTCCTCCAGGGCCTGACGCAGGTTGGCGAGCTTGCCCGCCCGCTTCTGGGAGCGCAGGGTTCCTTCACCCAGCACAGCGACACCCGCGGAGTCATATCCGCGGTATTCCAACCTCGCGAGGCCGTTCACAACGACCTCTAGCGCCGGTTGCGGCCCGACGTAGCCAACGATTCCGCACATGGGCGCCAGCGTAAGCCAAAAGATGTCCGGAATCGACCAACCAGTGGTTCATACCACTTGTTGTTTTCCCAGGTGGCGGTATAGACCATTTGGTGCATGGAGAGTAGACCACGCAGGTGGGAGGGTGGGAGTGGTCGCCGAGTGGAACCGGTTCCCACTCCGACGAACCCACCCAAAAAACCTTGCGTGTCGCGCGTGTGAACGTGTGGAGTCCGGCACGTTCGGCCTCCGTGTCGGACAATCGGGGGACCGGCTGCCCGGAGTGGGGGAGCGCCTCGTCTAAGGTGGTCAACCGTGTCTCACGCGACGAAGAACGGCATCTCCTCGCCGTACGTGGAACTGGACCGCGCGGCCTGGGCCGCCCTCCGGGCCTCCACGCCCCTGTCCCTGACCGAGGCCGACCTCAGCGACCTGCGAGGTACCAACGACCCCACCTCCCTCGACGAGGTCCGCGACATCTACCTGCCGCTGTCACGGCTGCTCAACCTCTACGTGGGCGCCACGCAGCAGCGGCACGCCGCCGTGTGCGCCTTCCTCGGGGAGTCCGACCGGCCGTCACCGTTCATCATCGGCGTGGCGGGCAGCGTCGCCGTGGGCAAGTCCACCACGGCGCGACTGCTGCGCTCCCTGCTCGCCCAGTGGCCCAACCACCCGGACGTCGAGCTCGTCAGCACCGACAACTTCCTCCACCCCAACTCCGTCCTCCAGTCGCGCGGACTCATGCGCCGCAAGGGGTTCCCGGAGAGCTACGACCGGCGCGCGCTGGTCCGGTTCGTCTCGGAGATGAAGGCCGGGGCCGACCGCCTCGACATCCCCGTCTACTCCCACCTGCACTACGACGTCGTTCCCGACGAGCGCCAGACCGTGCACCGCCCCGACATCCTCATCGTCGAGGGCATCAACGTGCTCCAGCCCGCGACCGCCGGACGGCTGGCCGTCGCCGACTTCTTCGACTACTCCATCTACGTGGACGCCAAGGTGGACAACGTCCGCAGCTGGTACCTGGAACGGTTCCGGGAGCTGCGGCGCACCGCCTTCTCCGACCCCCGGTCCTACTTCCACCACATGGCCACCACCATCGAGGAGAACGAGGCCCTGGAGTTCGCCGCCAACACCTGGCAGACCATCAACGAGGTCAACCTCGTGGAGAACATCCGGCCGACCAGGGGCAGGGCCACCCTCGTCCTGTTCAAGGGCGACGACCACCGCGTCAGCCGGGTGCGCCTGCGCAAGACCTGACCCGCCCACCCCGCCCGCGGGGCCGGGGGTCCCACAATCCGGCGAACGGCCCCGTGCTCCCCGCCTCATGACTACCGTGACCCTATGGCCACTCCCAACGAGTACGTCCCCACCCCCACCGAGGTCATCGCATCATGGATCCCGCATGATGGCCGCTGGGACAAACAGGCCCGCGCCGCAGCCCGCAGAGGCGTGACCGACCTGCGCCAGTACGTGATCGGACTGGTCTCCGACTACCGCGACGGCGGCGTCGAACTCACCGACGAGTACGACCGGCGGACCATCGACGCCGTCGTCGAGGACGTGGAGCTCGGGGGCGGGCTCGGGCGCGTCCGCTGGGACACCGTCCAGGACGCGATGCTCGTCCCGGACCGCTCCGGCGTCTGGTAGTTCCCTCGGGAGTCGGGCGCTGACCACCCGGCTCGGGTAGGCTCACAGGTTCGGCATCACCGCCCCACCGGGGCGTGGTGCGCGCTCATGGATCGGAACGAACCGGGCCCTCGTGGCGACCGGGGCGGGACCGCGCGCACGCGTGAGGTCGCGTCCTGTCCCGCCGAACCACGAGGTCCCCCATGACCACGAACGATCCCTCAGCCGTGTCCGCGGACCCCGAGATCATCGCCGAACGCCGGGCGCTGAGTGCCGCCCGCGCCGCCCTGCGCGGTATGCGTGAGTCGGTCGACGCCACCGAGATCCTCTTCGGTGACGCAGCCAAGGACAAGGTCACCGACGCCGCCCTGCGCCGCGGGCGCGAACGCCGGATGGCCGCCCTGGCCGACGTCCCCGGCGCCCCCCTGTACTTCGGGCGCATGGACTTCGAGCCGGGCACCGTCTTCCTCGACGACACCCCCTCCGAGCGCGCCGACCGCGTGCACATCGGCCGCCGCCACGTCCACGACGGCAGCGGCCGCCCCGTGGTCCTGGACTGGCGCGCGCCCATCAGCGTCGCCTACTACCAGGCCTCACCCAGCGACCGGATGGACGTGCGGGTCCGGCGACGCTACGGGTTCGGCACCGTCACCGGCGAGGACGGCGAGCCCGAGTCGGTCCTCACCGCCTTCGAGGACGAGGACCTCGTGCTCGCCCCCCGGGCTCCCGAGGCCTCGCTGGGCAGCGAACTCCTCAACTCCGAGATCGAACGCCCCCGCACCGGCCCCATGCGCGACATCGTCGCCACCATCCAGCCGGAACAGGACGCCCTGGTCCGCGCCCCGTTGGAGACCACCCTGTGCGTCCAGGGTGCCCCCGGCACCGGCAAGACCGCCGTGGGCCTGCACCGCATCGCCTTCCTGCTCTACAGCGAACGCGAACGCCTCTCCCGCTCGGGCGTGGCGATCATCGGGCCCAACCGGTCGTTCCTCTCCTACATCCGGGACGTGCTCCCGGCGCTCGGTGAGGTGGACGTCCACCAGACCACCGTCAACGAGCTCCTCACCCGGGACCTGCCCGCCCGCCTGCGTCCGGCCCGGGGATGGGTGCGCCGCGCGGAGACCCCCGAGGCCGCGCGCACCAAGGGCTCCGCGGTCATGGCCGAGGTGCTGCGCCGCGACCTGTGGGCGCACCTGCGGGCCCCGGAGGAGACCGTGATGGTCCGCCAGGGCTCGCGCCGTTGGCGGTTGTACCCGGAGGACCTGCGTCCCCTGCTCGACGAACTCGCCGAGCGCGGGGTGGCCTACGGGTCCGGCCGCGAGCTCCTGTCCCACCGCATGGCGCACGCGATCCTCTCCCTCATGGAGGCCGAGGGCCAGGTCTGCGACGACCGGACCCACACCCGGGTGCGCCGGGACCCGGCGGTGCGCGCCGCCGTCACCGCCCTGTGGCCCAAGGTGGACCCGCTCAGGATGGTGCTCGGTCTGCTCACCGATCCCGAGCGCCTGGCCCGCGCGGCCGAGGGCCTGCTCACCGCAGAGGAACAGCGGGCCCTGCTCCTGCCGGGGCGGCCGCGCGGAGCCAAGTCGGCGCTGTGGTCGGAGGAGGACCTGGCCCTGGTGGACGAGGCCACGGCGCTGATCGAGCGGGTCCCGGGGCTGGGGCACGTGGTCGTGGACGAGGCCCAGGACCTGAGCCCCATGCAGTGCCGGGCGATCGGCCGCCGCGCCGGTGCGGGGTCGCTCACGGTGCTCGGCGACATCGCCCAGGGCACCAGCCCCTCGGCGGCCCGCAACTGGACGACGCTGCTGGAACACCTCGGCAAGCCCACCGGCCACCTGCACGCGCTGAACCGGGGCTACCGTGTCCCTGCGCAGATCATCGACTTCGCCGCCCGGCTGCTGCCCTCGATCGCCCCGGGGCTGGGCGCCCCTGTCGCGGTCCGGCGTTCTCCGGGCGCCCTCCGGCTGGTCCCGGCCGCCGAGGGCATGGCCCGAACTCTGGCCGAGTCCTGTCGCGGCGCGCTGAAGGGGGAGGGCTCGGTGGGTCTGATCGCCGCCGACCACCGGCTGCCCGAGCTGTGCGAGGCGCTGGCCGCCGAAGGGGTGAGCGCCCCGCTCCTGGGTGAGGCCGGGATGGACGGCGCCCGGCTGGTGGCGGTCCCGGCGAGCCTGGCCAAGGGCCTGGAGTTCGACACGGTGGTGGTCGCCGAACCCGCCGAGATCATCGAGGCCGAGGAGCGCGGGGTGAACCGCCTCTACGTGGTCCTGACCCGCGCGGTGAGCTCCCTGCACGTGGTCCACACCCGCCCGCTGCCCGACACACTCGCCTGACCTGCGTCCTCGAAGTCCGGCCCGTTCTTCGCAAAGGCGTGTGCAACCCCACGGGCGGTTCCGCCGTCGGACCTGGTGCGGACGGACGCACGAAGGGGGAAAGCATGAGGGGTGTCGTCCTCGACGACCTGGGGAAGCCGGTCGCGATCGGGGGCCCGGAGCTCGACCGACGGCTGCGGGGGGCCATCGAACGCGGCGGCGCCGCCGCGTTCGGGGCGCTGCACGAGGAAGCCGAGGACCGGTTCGGGGCCGACGTGCTTTGGCGGTCGCGGGCCCGGGGTGAGGCCGGGGTGCTCGGCGTCCACACGCGGCTGCGGGATCGTCGGGAGTGGGAGTGGGAGCCCACCCACCCGAACGTCCTCCTGGCGCCTCCGCGCCCGGCCACCGAGGGCGACCTCCCCCGGGCGTGCGTGGAGGCCCTGGGCCCCAGGACCCACGGGACGCGCGCGGCGTCGGAGGCGCACGCTCGGTGGCGGGGCCACGTGCTCGGGGGAGAGGAGCGCCGTTCCGCGTGAGGGACCAAGGAGGCGGACGCGCCCCGGAACCCCGGGACCCGGACCCGCGTGGACCCGGCCCCCGGGCACCCGAACCGAGAAGGCCCGGTCCCGGTGTTCCCCAGCCCCGCAGACCGCCCCCGACAGCAATCGCTGCCGGGCTCCCGGATCAGCTCACGGCGTGCCTCGTGCGCGCGCGCTTCCACTGCCCCGGTACGAGACCCGCGGCCAGCAGCCACAGGGCCACGGTCACCAGGTGGGCGCGTTCGGCCAGACCGAGCGCGACCCCGGGCGAACCGTCTCCAGAGGACGCGAACACCAGCGCGGCCAGGACCAGGACCACCGCGGCGGCCACGGTCTGGGCCAGTGTGATCACCGCGAGGACCACCCAGGAGCGCTCCCCGGCCCTGCGGCGGTCCCAGGTCAGTGCCGCCGACGCCAGAAGAGCGGCCAGGGTGGCGACCACGGCCAGCACCGGCTGGACGGCCGTCGCTCCCCGGACCCCCTCCACCACGGACTCCACAGTGCAGGCGGCGTCCGTGGCCACCACGCACCGGCCGGGCAGCAGGGACGCCGCCAGCGAGGCGGCGCCGAACACGGCCATCGACCACCAGGAGACCGTCAGCCAGCGGCGCGGGCGCCGTGCCCCCAGGGCCAGCCCCAGACCCGCGGCGAGGACCACCAGGATCGCGGCCGTCCGGTACGCGCTGTCGAGGAACTGTCCGAACGCGGAGTCGGGGTCGGCGAGCGCACCTGCGGCGACGCCCGGGCCGACCGGAAGGATGATCTCGACGGCCCACAGGCTGTAGACCACGGCGGCGACCACGGCGGCCACACGGCCGTCGCGGTGGTCCCAGTGCGGTGTCGTGGTGTTCGAGTAAGGCATCGCGCCCCCAGTCTCCCCAGCTGACTCGTGTATGTCTCTCGGACGCAGCGGAGCGCCCGCACGTTCCGTCGTCGCGGGGACACGGGCCGTTCTGGGACCCTACGTCAGCCAACTCGCGGCGGCACTGTTATCCACGGGTGCGTGTTCGAGCGGCATCATCGTGGAACACCACGGGACACCGGCCGGTAGGTCCGGGAGCCGCGAGGGTATCGACGACCTACGGAAGGGCGCACGTGATGAACGGCGCAACCACGACACGATGGCTGATCGTGGGGGTGGACGGCACCGACTCCAGCAGGCACGCCCTGGAGTGGTCCGCGCACCAGGCCTCGCTCCGTGGCCTTGGGGTGCGGATCGTCGCCGCGGCGAACCCCCTGGCCACCGAGGACTTCGGAGTCTGGGGAGATGAGGAGGAACGCACCGAGGACGGACCGGGCGCGGGCGCGCGACGGCTGCTCGACCGCGCCAGCGACTGGACGTCCCGGCTGTTCCCGGAGCTCTCCGTCCAGACCCGCCTCTCCTACTCCCGACCGACGGAGGCCCTGCTCACCGAGGCGGCCGACCCCGGAGCGGTGGCCGTGGTGGTGGGGTCGCGCGGGCTGAGCGGGATCGCCGCCGCGTTCGTGGGGTCGGTGGGAATAGAACTGGCCGCCCGCTCACCGCTGCCGGTGATCGTGCTGCCCCGGGACCACGCGTCCGCGCACGGGGTGCGCAGCCGGGTGATCGTGGGGGTGGACGGCTCCGAACCCAGCCGACACGCCCTGGAGTTCGCCTTCTCCCAGGCGGAGTTCGGCGACACCGACCTGGTGGCGGTGAGCGCCTGGCAGCCGCTGGTCGCCTTCGCGGCGGCCACCGGACCGATCCCGCCCGAGCTCTTCGACGACGCGACCGCAGCCGAGGCCGCCCGGCACGCCCTGGAGGAGGAGCTCATGGACCTGCGCCTGCTCCGCCCCGAGGTCCGCGTCCACACGAGGGTGGTGCGCGCGCACCCGGTCGTCGCGCTCCTGGAGGAGGCCACCCCGGCCGACCTCATCGTGGTGGGCTCGCGTGGGCGCGGCGGCTTCCGAGGGCTGCTGCTGGGATCGGTGAGCCACTCGGTCCTGCACGGTGCCCGGGGTCCCGTCGCCATACTCCGCTGAGCCCGCGGACCCGGGGAGAGGTCTATTCCGCGTGAACCCACCCCTCGTCCGTTGTGTGACGAACAGCACCGTGTGTCGCTCTGGAGGGCCGTCAGGCCCCTGACACAGGGAAAACCGGCTCCGAGCAGTACCGGAGCACGGCCCGCGCGGACACGTTCCGGCACGTACCCGAACCACCCGAATCCCCTGCTGTGCAGTGGAATCAGCTTCGTCGACCCCGGGCGTATAGACCATTGGCCTAGTCCAATTGGTCAGCTTCGGCACTCGTCGTTCATGATGCGAGGGATCTCGTAAGTTCGATGAGGAGCCGTTGTGACTGCTGACGTGGGTACTGATGTGGGCGCCGCCCCGACCAAGAACGAGGAACTCGTCTCCTGGGTTCGTGAGGTCGCCGAGCTCACCCAGCCGGACGAGGTCGTCTGGTGTGACGGCTCCGAGGAGGAGTGGACCCGCCTGACCGACCAGCTGGTCGAGCAGGGCACCTTCACCCGCCTCAACTCCGAGAAGCGTCCGAACAGCTTCTACTGCAAGTCCGACCCCACGGACGTCGCCCGGGTCGAGGACCGCACCTTCATCTGCTCCGAGCGTCCCGAGGACGCCGGGCCCACCAACAACTGGATCGCCCCCGACGAGATGCGCGCCACCTTCGGCGAGGTCTTCCGGGGCTCCATGCGCGGCCGCACCATGTACGTCGTGCCCTTCTGCATGGGCCCGCTGGGCGGGGACATCTCCCAGCTCGGCGTCGAGATCACCGACTCCGCCTACGTCGTCGTCTCCATGCGCATCATGGCCCGTATGGGCGACGCCGCCCTGCGCCTGATCGAGGAGCGCGGCGAGTTCGTCAAGGCCGTCCACTCCGTCGGCGCTCCCCTGGAGCCCGGCCAGGAGGACGTCGCCTGGCCCTGCAACTCCACCAAGTACATCTCGCACTTCCCCGAGACCCGCGAGATCTGGTCCTACGGTTCGGGCTACGGCGGCAACGCCCTGCTCGGCAAGAAGTGCTACGCGCTGCGCATCGCCTCCGTGATGGCCCGCGACGAGGGCTGGCTCGCCGAGCACATGCTGATCCTCAAGGTGACCTCGCCCGCCGGGAAGTCCCACTACGTCGCGGCCGCCTTCCCGAGCGCCTGCGGCAAGACCAACCTCGCCATGCTCCAGCCGACCATCCCCGGCTGGAAGGTCGAGACCGTCGGTGACGACATCGCCTGGATGCGCTTCGGCGCCGACGGCCAGCTGCGCGCCATCAACCCCGAGGCGGGCTTCTTCGGAGTCGCCCCCGGCACCGGCGCCAAGACCAACGCCAACGCGGTGGAGACCCTCTGGGGCAACAGCATCTTCACCAACGTCGCGCTCACTGAGGACGGCGACGTGTGGTGGGAGGGCCTGACCGAGGAGGCCCCGGCCAACCTCACCGACTGGAAGGGCCGTCCGTGGACGCCCGAGTCGGGTGAGCCCGCCGCCCACCCGAACTCCCGCTTCACCACTCCGGCCGGGCAGGCCCCGACCATCGCCGACGAGTGGGAGGACCCCGCGGGCGTCCCGATCTCCGCGATCCTCTTCGGCGGCCGCCGCGCCACCGCCGTGCCGCTGGTGTCGGAGTCCTTCAGCTGGCAGCACGGCGTGTACCTGGGCGCCAACGTCTCCTCCGAGAAGACCGCCGCCCAGGAGGGCTCCGTCGGCGAGCTGCGCCGCGACCCGTTCGCGATGCTGCCGTTCTGCGGCTACAACATGGGCGACTACTTCGCGCACTGGATCAGGATCGGCAAGCAGGCCGACGAGTCCAAGCTGCCGAAGATCTTCTACGTCAACTGGTTCAAGAAGAACGCCGACGGCAAGATCGTGTGGCCGGGCTTCGGTGAGAACAGCCGGGTCATCAAGTGGATCGTGGACCGCCTGGAGGGTGAGGCCGCCGCCGTCGAGACCCCGATCGGCTACCTGCCGACCGCCGACGGCATCGACACCGAGGGCCTGGACGTCTCCGCCGAGGACATGGAGTTCGTCCTCGACGTCGACACCGACGTCTGGAAGCAGGAGGCCGCGCTGGTCCCCGAGTTCTTCGGGACCTTCGGTGACGACCTGCCCGGCGAGCTCTGGGACGAGTACCACGCGCTGCTGAGCCGCCTGGAGAAGTAGCGTCTCCCCGACCGGTCCACGTCCACGCGGACGGACGGTCGACTCCCGAGAGGGTGCGGGCACCACGGTGCCCGCACCCTCTCGTTTTTGGTGTGTCCGGGCAGGTCATGACATGGGGGGACAGGTCCCGGTGGGTGCGGGCACGTCCCGGTGACGCTTCGCGCTTTCCACGCGAATGGTGCGGTGCCGCGTGCTAAGGATGGTCCGTCCTTAGCCGAGAATCCCCGGGGAGCCCCCTTGGTCACGTTGTTCGTCGTCCTCGCCGTCCTGGTCGCCATGGTCGGCGGCGCCGCGCTCGCCGCCTGGCGCTACCGGATCAACGGCGCCTTCGCCGACGGTGCCCTGGGGGTCGTCATCGCCCCATGCGTGCTGTCCCTGTACCTGGTGTCGGCGGCGATGGCCGTGGTCATCGGCTGGGAGGACTTCAAGTCGGCCGAGGACGACATGATCGCCGAGGCCGGGGCGGCCCAGGCCCTGTACTGGAGCAGCACCGCGTTTCCCGGCGAGGAGGGCGAGGTCGTGCGCGGCCACCTGCGCGCCTACATGGCGACGGTGGTGGAGGACGACTGGCCGCTGATGGAGTCGCGGGGAGAGCTGAGCCCCGGAGGCGATGATGACCTCGCCCTGTTGGCGGGGTCGGTGCGCGGCCTGTCCGTGTCCGACACCGGCGACGGGCTGGACCGGCTGACGGCGCGCCAGGAGGTCACCAAGCTCAGCGACGCCCGCAGCCAGCGCGCCGACGCGGCGGGGGACCAGATCCCCCTGGCCCTGCTGGTCGTCTCGGCGTTGTCGGCCGTGGCCATCGCGGTGCTGCCGTTCGCGATGATCAGGAAGGGGGCCAGGACGGCCTACTTCTGGGCCGGGGTCAACCTGGTGTTCGTGTTCGGCACGATCGTGCTGCTGCTGTTCATGGGGAACCCGTACAACGGTGTGCTGGCCAACGACGCGGGGGCCATGGAGGACGCGGTGGCGGCGTTCGACCGCGCCGACCTCACGGTGGACCGCCCGTAGGCGGTCCCGGACCGTCCCGCCGGAACCCGGCGGGACGGGACCGCGTCAGTCGGCGTTGCCCGCCACCACGGCACGGCCCCCGACGACGGAGGCACCGGCCGCGACGATCGCGACGACGACCATCGTGCGCAGCGGGGTGAACGCCGAGGACGACGTGGACGGAGCGGGCGGGCCCGCGTCCACCAGGAGCGCCTGGGCGGGGGGCGAGGGTTCGGCGGGCGGTTCGGTAACCGGGGTCGGGGACGCGGGCGGGTCGGGGGTCGGGACGGACGTCGAAGGCTCCGGGGAGGCCTCCGGTTCGGGGCGGTCCGGCTCGGGCTCGGCGGGGGCCACCCGTTCCTCCCGCTCGTGCGGCGGCGCGGGCTCCTCCTGGGGTGGCGGTTCCGGCGCTGGTGGTGCCGGGGGCCGCGGCTCGGGCGGTACCGGCGGAGGCGGAGGCGCAGGCTGGGGGCACGACGGAGCCTGACCCGTGTGGACGACCACGCGGACACCGTTGGCGCACACCAGGACATGGGACCCGGGCCGGACGTCGACGTGGGCGCCTGGGGTGTCCACCTGGGTGCCCGTGGGGCCGACGTCCACCTGGGAGGTGCCGTCGTCGACACGCACCCCTGACGGACCGACATGTACGGAGGGGGCGGACTGTTCGGCGAAGGCCGGAGCGGGTCCGCAGGCGAGTACGCCTGCGCCCGCCACCAGGGTGAGGAGCGCCCAGGTCCGCCGGTGGGTGCCGGGGGCCCTGCGCCGTGCGTGCCGGTGCCGGGGAGGTGACGGGGGTTGTGGGGGCGGTGAGAGGTTTCGTGACCGCCCGTGGTGTGGTCTGTTCACACGGTGATGCTACGGGGTGTGATCGGCGCCCAGGGTGGAACTCGCAACCGCTGACGCGGACGCGGCCCAGGCACTCTCTGGTGCTTCCCAAACGAGGGAGCTGGGGTCAGTATCAATAGTGATACTTACTCTGTATGGGCGGCATTGAGAAGATCCTCGTACGTATACGGGATCAGCCGAAGCCGGTCCGATTCACGGACCTCGCGAAAGTGTGCGGACACTGCTTCGGTGCGCCACGGCGGAGCGGGACCTCGCACCGGGTGTACAGGATGACCTGGTCGGGGGCCCGAGAGTGAATATTCAGAACGACCACGGCGCGGCGAAGGCCTGTCAGGTGAGACAGGTTCTCGCCGCGATCGAGAGAGTGGAGGGGGAGCGGTGAACAGATCCGAACACTACGCCTACCGTGTCCAGTGGTCGGCCGAGGACGAGTCCTATGTCGGGACCGTTGCCGAGTTCCCGTCCCTGTCCTGGGTCGCGCCGGAGAGCTCGGAAGCTTTCGCGGGCATCCGTCGGCTGGCTGCCGACACGGTCGAGGACATGATCTCTTCGGGTGAGAGTCCGCCGTTGCCGATCGGGGAACGGAACTACTCCGGAAAGTTCCAGGTCCGGGTCCCTCCGGAGCTGCACCGCCAGCTCGTGATCGAGGCCGCGGAGCAGAACGTCTCACTCAATCGGCTGGCGGCCATGAGACTCGCGACGCGTGGCTGAACGTCGGGTGCGGGCGTTACGGTGCCCGCACCCGCTTCGTGTGACCCCCGGGTGTCTAGCGGCAGCTGATGTACTTGTTGACGAAGGTCTTGTTCTGCTCGTCGACCTTCATGCGGCCCTGGACGTTGCCAATGGGGGAGAGGTTGGCGGTGAAGCTGCGGGTCTGCCCCGCGTTGATGTTCAGGGTGGGGCCGTTGCGGGTGAGACTGCCCAGCTGCGCGACGGAGAACCTGATGGTCAGCCTCGTGCCGGTGGTCTTCTTGTAGGTGACCGTCGCGCTGTTGCAGCCGGTGGTGCGCGTGGTCAGTGTGCCGTGTGTGATGGGGAGCGACTCGGTGGCGCGGGCACCGACGCGGTCCGGGTCCTCGATCGCCGGAGCGTACTCGGGGTTCTCCTCCAGGAAGGCGTCCAGGCTCTCCACGTCCTCACCGACCTCGAAGACCCCCTCGTCGGTGATGATGACCTCCTGGCTCTCCGTGTGGACCTGTCCCATCTCGGCGCTGGCGGTGCCGGGAACGAGCAGGACGGTGGCCGTGACCAGGGCGGACAGCGCGGTGAGGCGGGACGTGTGCTTCTGACGGGGGGAAGAGCGGTGCACTTTGTCCTCCGGTGGTGGGTTCGCGCGGGGGTGCTGTGAACCTACCAACCGCCGACTCGACGGCCCAAGGGCCTTTCGGTCCCGGGACCATCCGTACCCCTATGTGGGCGGGGATGGCCGGGGCCCGGTGGCGAGGTCGTCACCGGGCCCCGTTCTCTCGTCGGGTCAGCTCAGGATGCTGAGGTGGTGGGGGAGGTTCCGGCCCAGGGCTTCCAGGGTGGTCAGTCCCAGGAGGAGGGTGGAGCTGATGGCGGTGGCGGGCCACCCCCACCACCGGCGCGGCGCCCGGTGACGGCCCCGGGGAAGCACGGGTTCCGGCTCGGCCCGGGAAGCGGCCTGTTGGGCTTCCCGGGCCTCCCGCGCCGCGCGTTCGCGCTGTTGGCGGGCGACGTGCACCCAGTGCGGCACCGGACCGTGTTCGAGCATGTAGGCCACCCGGGGGTTGCCCTGCATCTGGCGGAGCAGTCGTTCCTGACGGGCTTGGTGCGATTCGGGCTCCTGGGACGCCGCTGACGGAACCGGGACGCCCCAGGAGGGGGCGGACCTCGACCTCCGCTGCGGGCGTGCGGTGGGTCGGGGGAAGCGGTGGCCTCGGGGTGCGGCCAGGACCGACCGCACTTCTGTGCTGACCTGAGCGCTGCCGGTCACCGAGCACCACCACTGGCGGAGTCGGTTCGGCGCGTGCTGGTGCCACCGGTGGTCAGGGTGGGGAGGGTGAACTCGGCCCAGATGACGGTGCCGAGACCGGCGCAGAACGGGAAGCCCAGTACTGGGCGGAACCCCCACCGGGACGCCAGCTCGCCCACCATGAAGAGCCCCCGGCCGCGTTCGGCCTGAGCCCACTCCCTCCTGGTGCGCCTGCGCGGAACCCTGGGGGCGCTGTTGGTGGTGGCATCGGTGCGGGTGCCGTCGTCGATGATCGAGATCCGGACCGTTCCCGGACGAGGCAGGTCCAGGGTGCGGACGACTCGTCCGTCGGGGTCTTCTCCGGAGCGGGAGTGCTCGCAGGCGTTGGCGAACATCTCGCTCACGCACAAGGCCATCTCCTCCCGCACCTCGATCGTAGGGCCGGTCATCCGGCCGAGGTCGGTGTTCAGGTCCGCGCGGACCCGGCTGGTCTGCGACAACTGCCCCGGGTAGACGCGGTACTCCCACCGCCGTCCGGCGGGTGGGGTGATCGTGTGGTTGAGGGCATGCGTGTGCGGCACAATGGCCATGTCGGCAATCTCTTTCTCTTAGACGGGTGTGGGTTGTCGGCCTGCTCTGGGGGTGTTGACGCACCCGCCAGAGCTTTTTCATGGAAGGGCTTCGGGGTCTCTCAGGCTGCGGGCGGAGGTTCCGGATCGCTGCGGTGAACGCCGAGGTGGCGGTGGGCGAGCAGCCGCAGGAGATCGGTGCGGTTGGGTGCGGTGATGCGCTCGTAGGGGTCGCCGTCCCCGGTCCAGCCCAGGGGGCGGCGGGCCACGTAGACCTCGTTTGGGGGCTGGCCTTCGACGGTCATGTTCCAGTGCTTGTGCAGCAGGGTGCAGAGCACGTGTTCGGGGACCGGCAGCGACTCTGTCTGGGGGTTGTGCTGCTTCGGGACCGTGCCCGCCACCGGCCTGTTGCCGGGTACCCGTATGGGTGCGGGGTGGTCGTGGATGGCCTGGTCGATCAGCTGCATCGCTTGTTGCGCGTCGCTCTCTTCTCGGGCGATCCGCAGGGCCTCCAGGACCAGGGGGAGGCGGTTGCGCAGGGTGTGGTTGTGCCACACGTCCACCTGCGCGGGAGTGAGATGAGTAGGGGCAGTCAGGGCGTCTTCGGCCACGGCCAGCAGGTCCCGGGTGTCGACGTCCAACATCAGCGCTCTCCCTCGATCTGGTTCCAGGGGTTGTTGGTCGGGTTGTAGGAGAGGTGGAACCAGACCTGTCGGAGCTTCGGGTTGCCGTTGTCGCCCCACTGGTCCGCCAACGCATTCACCAGCCCCAAACCCAGTCCCTTGCGCTTACGGAACGGGGTGCCCACCGTGCGGGAGAAGTAGTGGGCGGGGAACGGCTTGATGAAGCTGGCCAGCGGGACCGTCGCCTCACGGTCGGTCAGTTCGGGAGAGAACACGCTCACGAGGTCACCGCCAAACGCCGCAACCCGGCCAGGACGGTCCCCAGGACCTGCATGGGCATGGCGTCGATCGGCCTCCTGGGCGAGGGGATCAACGGACCACGAGAACGAGACGTGGTGCGGCGGGGGTTTGTGGCGAAGGCCCGCACCCGCGCGGCCTGCCGGGGACGACGGCGGCTCATGGCCTCGGTAGCGAGGTAGAGCACACACACCAGCTGGGAGAGATTCAGGGATCGCACAAGCGACTCCTTCGTCGGGTGCCGCTGGATGAAGGCGGCGATGGATGAGTACGTCTCCATACTTCACTTAAAACTTTTAAATCGCAAGACCCAAATCAAGATACAGTGATCCGAACTACCGTGATGAGGAGTTGCGAAATGTCTGGTTCGGGTCGGGCGGCGATACCATCGGCGACAGATCCAAAGGAGGTCGATTTGAGCAGCCCATCCGTCGCCAGACGGCAGCTGTCTGCGCAGATGCGCGCGAAGCGAATCGCCACGGGCAAGACCATCGAGCAGGTTGCTGAGGACCTGGAGTGGTCGAGCACGAAAGTCTCGAACATCGAAACTGGACGGTCGAAGAAGCCCGCTGTGACGGACGTCCGTGTGTTGCTCGATCTGTACAAGGTCAGGGACTCAGCAGAGCGGGAAGCGATTCTCACCCTGGTCCGTTAGTCTCGGGAGAGCGGGTGGTGGAACCGCTACGGTGACGCGATCGGTGGCCCGTACACCTCTTACGAGGCCGGGGCGACCGGTATCAAGATCTTCGAGCCGCAGTACATCCCTGGTCTCTTCCAGACTGAGGCATACGCTGCGGCCGTTGCCCAGGCAACACTTATTCGCAACCCAGACGACATCGCCAGAGCGGTTGAGGCCCGGATGCGGCGCCAACAGCTACTCACCCAGCAGGAGGACCGGCCGTTCGTGTGGGCTGTGATCCACGAGGCTGCCCTGCTCATGCTGCGGTCGCATCCGGAGCTGTTCCACCCGCAGGTTGACCGGCTCATTGAGCTGGCGGAAGCTCCGAACGACGTGACCATCCAGGTACTCACCATGAGTGCGGGGTTGCATGCTGGGATGGGAGGGCCGTTCGTGATCCTGGACTACGAGGACGCCGCAGCGATCACGTTCTTGGAGACAAACACGGATGGCCTCTACCTGGAGAAGCCGACCGAGGTCACTCGGTACCGCCAGTCCTTCGACCGGTTGGTTGCCAAGGCCCTCGACCCTGATGAAGTGCCCGCATACCTGCGGGCACTGGCCGCCTAGAAAGTCACGACCATGTACTCATCCACTGACAATCAGCTCATGTTCCGCAAGTCGAGCTACAGCAACCCGTCAAACTGCGTCGAGTACGCCGACGCAGGGGAAGGGACGGCTGCCGTGCGGGACTCCCAGAACCCGGAGAACGGCCACTTCCTGCTTTCTGGGCGGGAGTGGGGGGCACTCCTGGGCGCCGTTCGTCGCGGATAAGTCTGCAAGAAGCAGAGAGGCCCCGACAGAACCTGCCGGGGCCTTCTACGTACTCATCCAGGAACACTGTACCTCGCTGCTTATTGAGCGGGAAGCAGGTCCACTGTCCACAGCTGGACAGGGGTTCGGGACGTTCTCCTCTGAGCATGAGGTGTCGCAGCGGGCAGGACTGTGTATGAGTCAGTCAGCACCCCCATCTCCAGCGGAGGTCCCCAAGATGCACCCCCACCCCGCCGAACTCACCTTCCACAAGTCCAGCTACAGCGACCGCAACAACTGCGTCGAGGTCGCCCGCTACCGCAAGTCCTCCTACAGCGGCACCGGAAACAACTGTGTAGAGGTTGCTGACGTCCCTGGTGAGCACCTGGTCCGCGACACCCAGAACCGCGACCTCGGTGCCCTGGGGTTCGCCGGGGCAGAGTGGGCCGCTGCCCTCGGCGTTATCCGTGCCGACCAGGTGTAGCCCCTGTCACCTCTAGGCCCTGACTGATCGCAGTCGGGGCCTGTCCGTTCGTCTAGCTGCCGCAATCCTGGATTCGCGCCACCTTGTCGCTCCACGGGTCATGGGCTTCGCCGTCCGCAGTTGGACAGGATCGGAGCTTCCACCGGTACCTGACCAGACGGCTCGCCAATCCGCTGTGGGACGCCAAACAGCTCGAGCTCTTCCGTAACATCCCGGTGTCGGATTCCCGGATGCTGGCCGAGGCACTGGCCAGTGTTCGAGAGTCGTTCAGCAAACACAACCTCGCTCGCGTGTACGCGGCCCTGGCCCCTGGAAGGGCATGACCCTCGATGCCACTGATGGAGATTGAGCGCAAACGTAAGTTGGAGAATCGCGAGCTCCTGGAACAGCGGCTGGAACAGTCGGGGTTCGTCGCGATGAGGCCGACGGTGGAGGTCGATACCTACTACAGCAGGCCCGACGTCGACTTCCTGGTCACTGTCGAGTGCCTGCGGGTCCGTGAACGTGACGGCGGGTGCGAGGTCACCTACAAGCCCGCCTCCGACTCCACCACCCACAGCACCACGGGTGTTATCGCCAAGCGGGAGACGAACGTGGCGCTGGCGGACACTGCCCAGGTCGCACACGCCCATGCTCTGCTGGAGGCGTTGGGCATGGTCCGGCTGGCCCGGGTGGAGAAGTCGCGCACCTGCTACCGCGACTCGGGGCAACCGGAGCTCTCGGTGGTGGTGGACACGGTCACGGGCCTGGGATCGTTCGTCGAGACCGAAATCGTCTCCGAAGGCTCTCGCCAGGAAGCCGTACGGCAACTCGAAGAGATCGAACAGCTCCTGGAGCTGGGTCCCCACCCGGTGGTGACCTCGCCATACCGGGACCTGCTGTTGAGCGCCCAAGCGAACGAGGACGCGGTGCGCACCTCTGTGTCCTGATCCGTCATTGATGGCGTGGCCGGTTGGGGAGATGGGCTGGGCCATCCGCAGGAAGCCCAGAGGCATGACCACGATCTCGCTCGTCTCATGCCAGGCGCCGGAACTTCCTATGGAGAGTGCAGGCGCAGCACCGCGTGCTCGGCCCACTCCGGCGGGCGGGTGAACCGCGAGACCACCGTCATCGTGAGGAAGGCCAACGGGATGGTCCAGGCCGCTGGTTGTGCCAGCAGCACGCTCACCCAGCCCTCGGGTGTGCTGAACAGGATCGACCAGCCGACAGCGCCGGTCGCGGTGACCCCGCCGACGATCAGCCCGGCGGCCGCCCCGGGCAGGGTGAGCCGCCGCCACCAGATGCCCAGCACCAACAGCGGGCAGAAGGTGGACGCCGCCACCGTGAACGCCCACACGACCAGCACGTTGATGTCGATCATCTGCGCGGGCAGCGCCAGGAGCACCGCGACGCAGGCGCCGACCGCCACGGCCAGCCGCAGCCGGGGCACGCTCCCCTGGAACAGGTCGTGGGACAACCCTCCAGCCAAAGCCAGCAGGAGGCCCGAGGACGTGGACAGGAACGCGCCGAAGGCCCCCGCCGCTACCAGGGCCGTCAGGATCGTGCCCACCGAACCGGGGACCGCCTCGGCGGGCAGCACCACCGCCACGGTGTCGGTGCCCTGGAGCATCACCAGCTGTGGCGTGAGCACTCGGCCCAGCAGGCCGTAGACCGTGGGGAACAGGTAAAACAGCCCCAGCAGGGCGATGACGCCGACCGCCACCCTGCGGGCGATCCGCGCGGTCGGACTCGTGTGGAAGCGCATAATCACGTGCGGCAGGCCCATACAGCCGAGCGTGATGGCGAGCAGGGTCGACCAGGTCTCGAACAGCGGGTACCCGCCCACATCCAGCAGCGGAGTGCTCCACCGCTCACTGCCCAGCTCCGGCAGGCCCGCGGGGTGCGGGATGGTGGCGCCCTCGGGGAACACGTACTCCGTGCCCTCGGCCACCGAGTGCTCTCCGGCGGCCAGCTCCAGTTCCTCGCCGTCAGTGGTGGTCACGGTGACCGCGTGGTCCAGGCTGAAGTCCGTGGCCACGGCGAACTCGACGGGCGTGGTCCGGGGGAAGTGCGTGCCCCACTCCGGGTGCAGCGCGTCCGCGCGGGTGTCGGCGCCCGCGTGCACCACGAGGAAGATCGCGGGAACGGCGAGGAAGGCCAGTTTGACGACGTAGTGGAAGGCCTGCACGTAGGTGGCCGAGCGCATACCGCCCGCCGCGATCGACCCGCTCACCACCAGGCCCGCCAGCAGCACGCCCACCCAGTAGGGGGTCCCGCTGACCAGGCTCAGCACCACCCCGGCGCCCTTGAACTGCGGCACCAGGTACAGCAGCATGATCACCAGAACCACGCACCCGCAGAGCTTGCGCAGCCGTGGCGCGCCCAGCCGGTACTCGGCGAAGTCCGGCACGGTGAAGGCTCCGGACCGCCGCATCGGCCCGGCCACCAGCGCCACCACGGCGACGTAGCCCGCGGTGAACCCCACCGCGTACCACATGGTGCCCAGCCCGTTCTTGAGCAGGAGCCCGGCCAGACCCAGCACCGAGGCGGCCGACAGGTACTCACCGGCGATGGCGAGGGCGTTCCAGTTCGGTGAAACGCGCCGCGACGCCACCAGGAAGTCCGAGGTGGAGCGGGCCGCCCGCACCCCGTACAGGCCGATCACCAAGCTGGTGACCAGGACCAGGCCGATCGCCAGCACGGCCGTGGTCATGGTGTTCCGTCGGGGTCGGCGCCGTCCGCCTCGGCGCGTTCCGACGCTCGGGCCTCGGCCCGGTCCTCCAGGCGTTCGGCCGCGCGCACGTGCCACAGGGCCAGACCGAACAGCAGCGGGTAGACCGCCACCGTCAGCAGCAGCCAGGAGACCGGGACCTCGGCCAGGCGCGTCCGCCCCAGTCCGGGGAAGACGGCGAAGGCCCCGCTCAGCCCGAAGAGCACCCCCGCCAGCAGCAGGACCGTGCGCACCGCCGTGCGCCGCTGGGCCCGGAAGAGCCGCCGCGCCGCCTCGGTGTCCACCGGGGCGGGCACCGGGATGAGGTGGTGCGCGGGTCGGTTGCCCCGGGCCAGCGCGATGCGGGTCTGCGGGCTGGTGAGCTTCTCGCGGCGAGGGCTCATCCGCGCCCCCGTCCGGCGTTCACTGCTGCTCCTTGACCGCTCCGGGCGGGCGGGCCGAACGGCCCAGCTGGTCGCGCTTGGCCGCCTCCATGAGCTGGCTCCGGAGGTGGCGGCTGTGGCGTCGGCTCACCGGCACGTCACCGGCGGGGGTCCCGGCCACCAGACCGGACGAGGAGGTCACCCGCAGGTCCCGCACCCAGGGGATGGCGATCAGGAACCCCCGGTGCACCCGGATGAACCCGGCCGAGGCCCACACCTCCTCCAGGTACGACAGCGACAGGCGGATCAGGTGCGTGCCGTCGGCCGTGTGCAGCCGCACGTAGTCGCCCTGCGCCTCCACGAACTGCACGTCGTCGCGCTTGACGAAGACGGTCCGGCGCCCGGAGTCGATCTGCACCACGTGCAGGTCCTCCGCAGGGGGTGGGGCGCCGCCGGATCCGCGCAGCTGCGCGATCCGCCCCACCGCCTCGGCCAGCCGCTCCGGCCGGATCGGCTTGAGCAGGTAGTCCACGGCCCCGATCCCGAAGGCCTCCACGGCGTGCGCCTCGGAGGCCGTCACGAACACGATGGAGGGCGGCTCCGACATCACGCTCAGCACGCGCGCCACGTCCATGCCGTCCAGCCCGGGCATGAGGATGTCAAGGAAGGCCGCGTCGATGCTGGTCGTACCGAGCAGGCGGACGGCGGTGGCGCCGTTGGACGCGACCAGGACCTCCGCGACCTCGGGCATGTCGGCCAGAAGGGAGGCCATCTCCTGCCGGGTGGAGGACTCGTCCTCCACCACCAGCACACGGAGTTCGGGCTTCACCGGACCACCACCCCGGGTGCGAATCTCGGTACGCGCACGGTCACCTTCGTCCCTTCTCCCAGCGCGGTCTCGATCACCAGACCGTACTCGGGCCCGTAGACCGCACGCAGCCTCTGGTCGACGTTGGCGAGACCGACGCCCCGGGACTCGGGGCCTGTGCCCGCCAACAGCGCCCGCGCCAGCTCCGGGTACATGCCCACACCGTCATCCTCGATCTCGATGACGCACAGCGGCCCCTCGCCGAACCCGGACACGCTGATGTGCCCGGTGCCCTCCTTGCGTTCCAGCCCGTGCCGGATCGCGTTCTCCACGATCGGCTGTACGACCAGGAAGGGGATGGCCACGGGGAGCACCTCGGGAGCCATCCGCACGGTGATGTCGAGGCGGTCGTGGAACCGGGCCCGCTGGAGCTCGAGGTAGGTCTGGGTGGCCTCCAGCTCGTCGGAGACCGTGGCGTAGTCGCCCTTCTCCGAGAACCCGTACCGGAGGTAGTCGGCGAAGTCCGAGAGCAGGTGGCGGGCCCGGTCCGGGTCGGTGCGCACCAGCGCGGCGATCACGGCGAGCGCGTTGTGGACGAAGTGCGGGGAGATCTGCGCGCGTAGGGTCCGCAGGTCGGCGGCGGCGATCCGGGCGCGGGCCCGGCGCAGGGCGGCGTGGTCCAGGCAGTCCGAGACCAGCGCGGCCGCCGCTTCCATGTCCGCCTCCACGGGCTGGCCCGAGGCCACCAGGGCGCCGGAGAGCTCGTCGGCGACAGTGAGGGGCACGGCGCACACCGAGGAGCCGTCGGGCAGACGGGTGCGGGCGCCGCCTCCGTACTCGAAGACCTGGGACAGCAGGGCTTCGACCTCGGCGGGGTCCGGGCACCTCCCGTGGGAGGCGACCGTTCCGTCGAGGTCGGCTAGCAGCACCCCGTCCACCGCCAGGACCTGGCGCAGGCGGCGGGCCGCGGAGTGCGCGCCGCGCCCGTGCAGGCCGTCCCGGAGGTCGACCCCCAGGGCGTGGACCTGGCGCATCAACTCGACGCTCGCCCGGCGTTCCGAGGACGTGGGGCGCCGGGAGGGGGAAAGCCACGACAGCCACCGATAGGACACGGACCGATCTTATCCCCGCAAAATGTGTCGGCGATCACGTACTGACGTCGCCTTTCCTCTTCGTGTCAGAGCGTGCACCGTCGGTGCGGACGGTGCACGGGACGGGCCCGTCGCCCCGGGAGGCGACGGGCCCGTCAGCGGGGGACCGTTCGGCTAGGGAGTGTTCTTTTGGATGCTTTCGCCGGTGGCGGCGGAGCCGCCATCGATGCGAGCGGCCGTCCAGGCAATCTCTCGCAAGACGATGAGCGATGGTTAGCCCGGGATTGGCTGTCCGAGCTTCATCGGCGCAGTGAGAGGCAGCCTGGTGGACGCGAGCGCGGAATGATCCAAAAGAGCACGACCTAGTGGCTGCTGGCCTTCTCCGCACCCGCGCCGGTCAGGGCGCGGACCTGGAGCATCGCGAACTTCTCGTAGTCGCGCTCCTTGGACAGCAGGGTTCCGACCACGGCGCAGAGCAGACCCAGCGGCACCGAGACCAGCGCCGGGTTGGGCATCGGGAACCACGCGAAGTCGGCGCCCGGGATGAGCGCGGTCTCCGAACCGGAGACCACCGGCGAGAAGAACACCAGGCCGACCGCGCTGATCAGACCACCGTAGATACCCGCGAGGGCACCGGCGGTGTTGAAGCGCTTCCAGAACAGGCTGAGCAGGAGGGTCGGCAGGTTCGCGGAGGCCGCGATCGCGAACGCCAGCGAGACCAGGAAGGCCACGTTGAGGTTCTGCGCGAACACCGCGAGGACGATGGCGATGAGGCCGACGAACCAGGTGACGACCCGGGCGACCTTCACCTCCTCGGCTCCGGTCGCCTTGCCCTTGCGGATCACGGAGTTGTAGAAGTCGTGGGCCAGGGACGAGGACGAGGCGATGGTCAGACCGGCGACGGTGGTGAGGATGGTCGCGAAGGCCACCGAGGCGATGACCGCCAGCATGATCGACGCGAAGATCGGACCGCCGATGTTGGCCCCGACCGCCTCCGCGAGCATGGGCGCGGCGGTGTTGCCCGCCGGGTTCTGGTCCTGGATGGTCTCGTAGCCGACCAGCGCGGCGGCGCCGAAGCCCAGCACCAGGGTCATCAGGTAGAAGACGCCGATGAGGCCGATGCCCCAGTTGACGGACTTGCGGGCGGTGGTGGAGTCCGGAACCGTGTAGAAGCGGATCAGGACGTGCGGCAGGCCGGCGGTGCCGAGCACCAGGGCCATGCCGAGGCTGATCAGGTCCAGCTTGTTCCACATGGTCTGGACGGCGCTGTCGACCTCCTGGCCGTACAGCAGACCGGGCTGGAGGAAGGTCTCGTCACCGACCTGGCTGGAGTTGGCCGCCTGCGTCATCAGCTCGGGCAGGCTGAACCCGTAGATGGACAGGGTCAGCACCACCAGGAAGGCGACGCTGATCATGAGGAAGGCGGCCTGGACGATCTGGACCCAGGTGGTGCCCTTCATGCCGCCGAAGGTCACGTAGATGACCATCAGCAGGCCGACCACCACGATGCCCATGATCTTGGCGACGTCACCGGACATGCCGAGGTAGGTCTGGTCGCCCTGGATGCCGAGCAGCAGGGCGATCAGCGCGCCCGCGCCGACCATCTGCGCGATCAGGTAGAAGATCGACACGGTCAGGGTGGACACGGCCGCCGCCGTGCGGACGGGGCGCTGCTGCATCCGGTAGGACAGCACGTCGCCCATGGTGAAGCGGCCGGAGTTGCGCAGCATCTCGGCGACCAGCAGGAGCGCGATCAGCCAGGCGACGAGGAACCCGATGGAGTAAAGGAAGCCGTCGTAGCCGGACAGCGCGATCATGCCCGCGATGCCGAGGAAGGACGCGGCCGACATGTAGTCGCCCGCGATGGCGAAGCCGTTCTGGGTGGCGGTGAAGCCG
This sequence comes from Nocardiopsis sp. B62, assembly GCF_018070675.1. Classification (NCBI taxonomy): domain Bacteria; kingdom Bacillati; phylum Actinomycetota; class Actinomycetes; order Streptosporangiales; family Nocardiopsidaceae; genus Nocardiopsis; species Nocardiopsis sp. B62. The sequence continues at coordinate 173,462 of NZ_JAGPXK010000005.1, forward strand.
CGGCCGCCGGAGTGGAAGTCGGTGGCCGTGTGCGTGCGTTTGTTGGCCCACGCGGTGATGGCGAGGGTGCCCGCGATGGTCAGCAGGAACAGGACCATGGTGATGGTCCGGCTGGCACCGGTGACGGCGCCTTCCTGCGCGAGGAGGATTCCGGTCGAGAGGATCACTGGCCCTCCTCCGCCTTCTTGTCGTTGAGACCCAGGAGCTCGTCACGCAGTTCGTAGGAGAGCGGGTCGAACTTCTTGCGGGCGTACCAGGAGTAGAGGATCGCGATCCCGAAGGTCGAGACGAACTGGAGCAGGCCCAAGAGCAGCGCGACGTTGAATCCGGCGGCGACCTCGATCGCCATGATGTCGCGCGCGAAGCCGGACATCGCGACGTAGATGGCGTACCAGATCAGGAACAGCACGGTCATCGGGAAGACGAAGACGTACAGGGTGCGCCTGAGGTGGAGGAACCGGGGGTCGCTGTGCATCGCGACGATGGTCTCGGACGGGATCGGTTCCGCTGCGGGAGCCTCGTCCGGGTTCGACCCGGGCGTGGGGTCCTTGGCCGATGGTTGGCTTGCCATGCTGTTCGTAACCTCCGGGGGGATGGCGGGGAAGGTGCCGCGTCTGGTCGCGTTCCCGCTGTGGGGCGGGCCCGCCTCGAATGACCAGCTCGTGTGACGTGCGTTACCTCGCACTGTAATGAGGGACACGTGGCCTGAGCAGGGGGGCGTGCCGGGGCGCGCGCCGAACGCGGACGAGGAGCGTCGAGCGGTCGCCCACCGTGCGACGAACGGTCCGCTGGTGCGCCGAACGGTCGACGGACGGCCGGAGGCCACCCCGCCTGGCGACACGGGTCCCGCAGGGCACTTGCCGCACAGCTGACGGCCCCGGCGGGTGGAGGCCCACCGGGGCCGTCAGCTCGGATCCCGTTCCGTGGACGGGGGCGGGTCAGTCGCGGCGCCCGCGATCGCCCGGTGACCGACGCGCCCTGCGCCCCTCGCGTCGGCGGTTGAGGTGGGCCGCGTGCACGAGGTAGCGCTGGAACAGCGCCTCCGCCACCGGGTTGTGGCCACGCACACGAATCAGCCAGTGCGGCATGGTCCGCTCGTGCAGCCACAGGAAGCCGATGGTGAAGCCGAAGCTCAGCATGGCCTGCAACGCGAGGAACGACATCAGCGGTTCGCGCAGGGCGGGGCCGTCACCGATCACCCACGCCACCATGTGGGCGTCGAACAGTTGGGCCGCGGGGAACCCGATCAGCCAGTACAGGGCCAGCGGGGCCACAGCCCCGATGGGGAAGACCCCGCGTGCCAGCAGCACGCTGTACACGGCGCCGAGCACGGCGAGGGGGAGGCCCAGCGCCAGCCCGGCGGTGCCGGTCATGGCCAGCGGCAGACCCGCCGCCATCCCCACACCCGTGGCGAACAGACCGGCGACCAGGCCGATGGCCGCGCCCGGGAGCGCGACCTCCAGGTGGTTGGGCGGAGTGCCCCCGGCGCGGAGGGCGGACGAGACGGGCATCAGTCGACCACCACCCCGAAGGCGATCAGCGAGTAGAAGAGCGCGCCGAGGTAGAACACGGCGGCCAGGGCGATGATCGCGTTGGAGACGATCCCGGGGCGGATCGGCTTGGGCAGGGCGATGTTGTTGACCAGCAGCAGCACCACGCAGTACGCGCCCATCGCGAAGGCCGACAGGAAGGCCAGCACGTCCAGGATGGCCGCAGGTCCGTCCGCCGGGCCGAACAGCAGGATGACGGTGCCGAAGGCGATCAGCCCCCACAGGAACAACCCGTACAGCTTCGACATCCCGAGCCGCTTGGCGCCTGGTACGAAGTTGTACGTCATGTCGGCCTGACCGCGCGAGAAGGAGTCGAACAGGCCCAGGGTCGCGTTGATGCCGATGAGCGCGATGAAGAGGAAGAACACCGTGCCGAGCACGGGGCTCCCGGCCGCCGAGAAGGCACCGGCCATTGCGTCCAGTGACGCCTCCCGGTCACCGTCGCGGATCAGTTGCGCCACCTGTGGGTCGAACCGGGCCGCGGACTGGGCCAGCACGGTGAAGGAGATCGTCACCAGCATGGTGATGCCCCAGAAGGGCACCATGGCGTCGAAGGTCACCCAGCGGCGCCACCCCCTCCACTTCTCCATCTCCCTCGGGTCCGAGGTGTCGAACATGAAGCCGCGCGAGGGTAGGGCCTCCTGCTCGCCCGCGTGCCGCAGGCCCCGGATCTGGGGGATGTGCGCGCCCATGCCCGCGCCCTTGTCACGCAGGTGCAGGGTGTACCACATCTGCTGCATTCCGGACGGCCCGGCGAAGGCGATGGCGCCGACGACGATCGGGAACCAGGCCGCAGACATGGCCTCCTCGGGGAAGTACCCGAACGAGAACATCCCGCTGATGGTGGAGGTGAGATCGGACAGGTTGCCGACCATCGCCGCGACCACGGACGTGCCGACCACCAGCAGGCCGATGCAGATGGAGAGCAGGTTCTCCAGCAGGTCGTAGATGACCTTGGCGAGGGTGAAGACCACGCCGACGAGGACCATCCCGGCCACCGCCGTGATCTGCCAGGGAACTCCGGTCACCCGCTCGAACGCGGAGGCGCCCGCCGAGAGGTGCCCCGGCCAGATGTACACGAGGATCGCGGTGAGGAAGAAGAACCACATCAGCGGCTTGAACACGCGTGCGGCGCCGTAGAAGATGCTCTCCCCGGTGGCCATCGCGTAGCGCGACATCTCCAGCATGACCACGGCCTGGAGGGAGACGCCGATCAGGAACAGCCAGCGGATCTCGGGGCCGAAGACGAGGACCAGGCGGGGCCACATGTAGGACTCGCCCATGCCCACGCCGAGGGCGACGAGGAAGACCGTGGGGCCGAGGATGTGGATGGAGGGGGGAGCCTTCGGCAGGCTCCGGATGGGCATCGGTTCCAGCTTGCCCGCCTTCCAGAACCGCTCCTCCTGCGGGGGTGCGGCGGCGTCGGCCGGAGTGTCGGAGGACGCGCCGTCGGAGGCGGTGGCCGGTTCGGCGGCGGGGCCGGACTCTGAGGAGTGGGGCTGGCGCTGGGCCGGGATGTGGGGTCGTTGGGTCCCGGACGGCGCCGGGGGTTCCGAGGAGTTGGGGTCGGGGCGTGAGGAATCCAATGCGGTACTCCGTATGTGCGCGAATGCGAGTCGTGGTTCGCATGTCGCCCCCGGGTGGTGCTGCACCTCCCTGCTTGTGGTGGACACGTGGCTGGGGGTCACCGTGGCTGGACGTGGCTGTCCCTCGCGGTGGCCAGGGGCCCGGCGGCCTTGCGGCGGCGGCTCCAGGACTGCCGGGCTGGTGTGGCTTGTGTGCTCAGTGTGTGGCGCGTGGCTGTTGTCGGTTCTGGGTCGTGACGGCCCGGCCGGGGCCGGTGGCACCGGCCGGGCACTCGGTCAGAGTAGTCCGGCTGCCCGGGCCCAGCGATACTTCGCGCCCAGAACCTTCACCGGCATCTCGGTCGTGTAGGGGTAGGCGACGATCCCGTGCTCGAACAGCCTCTGGCTGGCCGCCTCGACCTCGGTGTCACCCGAGAGAGAGGCCACCACCGGCTTGTCGATCCCGGCCGCGCGGGCCTTGCTCACCACGTCGATCACGACGTCGGCGAAGACCAGCGGCGGGGTGACGATGGTGTGCCAGTAGCCGAGGACGAGGGCGTGGACGCGGGGGTCCTCCAACCCGAGGCGGATGGTCTTCTCATAGGTGGAGGGCGGTTCGCCGCCGGTGATGTCCACCGGGTTGCCGGCCGCCCCGAACGGCGGGATGAAGGCGCGGAAGGCCTCGTCCAGGTCCGGCGGGATCTCGTACAGCGACATCCCGTTGTCCACCACCGCGTCCGACAGCAGCACGCCGGAACCGCCCGCGCCGGTGATGATCACGATGTTCTCGCCGCTGGGCGCGGGCATGACCGGCAGGGCGCGGCCGTACTCCAGGAGCTCGGTCAGGCCGGGGGCCCGGACCACGCCCGCCTGGCGGAGGATGTCGTCGTAGACCTTGTCGTCCCCGGCGAGCGCGCCGGTGTGCGACCCGGCGGCGCGGGCCCCGGCGGAGGTCCGGCCGGCCTTGAGCACCACCACGGGCTTCCTGGGGACCACCTCGCGGGCGGCGGCCACGAACGCCCTGCCGTCCTTGAGGTCCTCCAGGTGCATGGCGACGGCGTTGGTGTTCTCGTCCTGCCCGAAGAAGGTGAGCAGGTCGTCCTCGTCGATGTCGGCCTTGTTGCCCACCCCCACGATGGCGGACACGCCCGTGCGCGTGCTGCGGCTGTACCCCAGGATCGCCATGCCGATCCCCCCGGACTGCGAGGTCAGGGCGGTGCCCCCGGCCACGTCGTAGGGGGTGCAGAAGGTCGCGGACAGCTTCTCCGGCGTGTAGTAGTAGCCGTAGATGTTGGGGCCGAGGACGCGGACCCCGTGCCTGCGGGCGACGGCGAGGACCTCGTCCTGGAGCTCCTGCTCGCCGGTCTCGGCGAACCCGGACGGGATGAGGATGGCGCCCGCCACCCCCTTGCGTCCGGCCTCCTCCAGCGCCCCGGCCACGAACTTCGCCGGGATCGCGAAGACCGCCACGTCCACCTCGCCGGGCACGTCGGTGATCGACTTGTACGAGGTGAGGCCGTTGACCTCGGCCGACTTCGGGTTGACGGGGTGGATCCCGCCCCGGAACCCGCCGTCCACGATGTTGCGGATCACCGAGTTGCCGATCTTGCCCGCCTCGTTGGAGGCGCCGATCACGGCGATGGAGCGCGGCTTGAAGATGCGCTCCATGGACGCCAGGATCTCGTCCCGCTCGAAGGTGCGGGGCCCCTCGGCGGGCTCGAAGTCCAGGACGAACCGCAGGTCGGCGGCGATGGCACCGGACGCCGAGGCGAACACGGGGTTGAGGTCGGCCTCGGCGATCTCCGGGAAGTCCGTGACCAGCTGAGACAGCCGCACGAGCAGGTCGGCCAGGGCGCCCCGGTCCACCGCCTCGGCGCCCCGGACCCCGTCCAGGACCTCGGCCGCCCGGATGTCGGCGACCTGGGCCAGCGCCTCCTCCCGCGTGACCGGGGCCAGGCGGAAGGAGACGTCCTTGAGGACCTCCACCAGGACTCCGCCCAGCCCGAACACCACGACCTTGCCGAACGTGGGATCGGTGGTGGCGCCGACCAGGACCTCCAGACCGCCCTGGACCATCTGCTGGATCTGCACGCCGTCGACGCGGGCGTCGGGGTCGTGTGCGCGGGCGTTGGCGGTGACGCGCTCGTAGGCGGCGGCCACCTCCTCGGTGGTGTTCAGTCCGATCTCCACGCCACCCGCGTCGGTCTTGTGCAGGATGTCGGGGGAGACGATCTTGGCTGCCACGGGCAGACCGATCTCGGTGGCCAGGGCGGCGGCCTCCTCGGCGCTGTGGGCCAGTGCCTCACCGGGGACGGGGATGCCGTAGGCCTCGGCGAGGAGGCGGCCCTCGGGGGCGGTGAGCGCGGTCCGGCCCTCGGCCCGGGCCCGGTCGAGGACCTCGCGGACCGGGGAGGGGGCGCGGTCGGAACGCTCGGGTGTGTAGACGGCCATGCGCTCAGATCACTCCGTTCGATGAGAGCTCCGCCAGTTCCTCGGAGGTCAGGCCCAGCTCGTCGCGGTAGATGTCGGGGTTGTGCTCACCGAGCAGGGGGGACCGGCTGACGTCCACCGAGGAGTCGGAGAGGCGGATGGGTGAGGCCACGGTGTGGTAACTGCCGCGTTCGGGGTGGTCGACCTCGGTGACCACGCCGTTCTCCCGCAGGGTGGGGTCCTCGATGATCTCCCGGGTGGACATGATCGGCCCGCAGGGGATGTTGTGCGCGTTGAGCGCGGAGAGCACGTCCCACTTGGGCAGTTCCCGGGACCACTCCTCGATCAGGGCGAAGGCCTTGTCGAGCTTGTCGAGCCGGGCCTCGGGGGTGGCCCACTCGGGGTCCTCGGCCAGTTCGGGGCGGCCGATCAGCCGGGCGATGGGCGCCCAGCCCGCGGGTTGGATGATCACGTACACGTAGTCGTTGGGGCCGCCCGGCGCGGTGCGCACGGCCCAGCCGGGCTGTCCGCCGCCGGAGGCGTTGCCGGAGCGCGGGACCTCGTCGGTGAAGTCGTCGTTGGGGTACTCCGAGAGCGGGCCGTGCGCGAGCCTTTGCTGGTCGCGCAGCTTGACCCGGCACAGGTTGAGCACCGCGTCCTGCATGGCGACCTGCACGCGCTGGCCCCGGCCGGTGTGCACCCGCTGGTAGAGCGCGGCGAGGATACCGGCCACTGTATGCATTCCCGTGCCCGAGTCACCGATCTGCGCGCCCGTGGCCAGCGGCGGGCCGTCCTCGAACCCGGTCGTGCTCATGGAACCGCCCATCGCCTGGGCGATCACCTCGTAGGCCTTGAAGTCCGCGTACGCGCCCGGGCCGAAGCCCTTGATCGAGGCGTAGACCAGTCTTGGGTTGGCCTCCGCGAGCACCTCCCAGGTGAACCCCATCCGGTCCAGGGCTCCGGGTGCGAAGTTCTCCACCAGCACGTCGCTGCGGCGCACCAGGTCCAGGAAGATCCGCTTGCCCTCGGGGCTCTTGGTGTTGAGGGTGATGCTGCGCTTGTTGGAGTTGAGCATCGTGAAGTACAGGCTGTCCACGCCGGGCCTGTCCCGGAGCTGACGCCGGGTGATGTCGCCCGAGGGCGCCTCCAGCTTGACGACGTCGGCGCCCATCCACGCGAGGATCTGCGTCGCGGACGGTCCCGACTGGACGTGGGTCATGTCCAGGACGCGGACCCCGTCGAGTGCCTTGCCCATGACTCTCCTTCCGGGCTACTTGTACATCGTCTGGTTCATGGTCCCCGGGGCGTACACCTCGGGGTCGATCCAGACGTTGATCAGTGAGGGTTTGCCGGACTCGCGGGCCCGCAGCAGGGCCGGGCCGATCTCGGCCGGGTCGTGGACCTCCTCGCCGTGTCCGCCGAGCATCTTCGCGAACTCGGAGTAGCGCACGTCGCCCAGGGTGTTGCCCAGTTCGCCCCGGTCCGCGCCGTACTTGGCGATCTGGCCGTAGCGGATCTGGTTCATCGAGGAGTTGTTGCCGACGATCCCGACGAAGGGCAGGTCGAAGCGGACCAGGGTCTCGAAGTCCCATCCGGTGAGGCTGAAGGCGCCGTCGCCGAAGAGCGCGACCACCTCCTTGTCCGGGCGGGCGTACTTGGCGGCCATCACGAACGGGATTCCGACGCCCAACGTGCCGAGCGGCCCCGGGTCCAGCCAGTGGCCGGGCGACTTCGGCTGGACCACCTGGCCGGAGAAGGTGACGATGTCGCCGCCGTCGCCCACGTACACGGAGTCCTCGGTGAGGAACTGGTTGATCTCGTTGACCAGCCGGTACGGGTGGATCGGGGTGGAGTCCGAGGTCAGCAGGTGCGCGCGCTTGTCGAGCGCGGTCTGCTCCTGGGTGCGCAGCTCCTCCAGCCAGCCCTTGCGGCCCTGCGCCCCGGTGTCGCCGTAGCCGGAGACGGCCTGGAGCGCCGAGGACAGGATGACGTCGGCGTCTCCAACGATGCCGAGGTCGATGTCGCGGTTCTTGCCGACGGTGGCGTAGTTGAGGTCGATCTGCACCACGGTGGCGTCGGGGGAGAGGCGCTTGCCGTAGCCCATCCGGAAGTCGAACGGCGTCCCGACGATGATGATGAGGTCGGAGTTGCTGAAGGCGTAGCGCCGGGAGAGCTGGAAGTGGTGCGGGTCCCCGGGTGGGAGGGTGCCGCGTCCCGCGCCGTTCATGTACGCGGGGATGTTGAGGGCGCGGACCAGCTCGACGGCCGAGTCGGTGGCCCGGGTGGTCCACACCTGGTTGCCGAGCAGGATGCTGGGCCGCTCGGAGCGCACGATCAGTTCGGCGAGGCGCTCGATGGCGGCAGGGTCGCCCGCCTGACGGGTGGAGGCCCGGTAGTGCCCGGCGGCGGGGACGCGTGCCCGCTCCACGGGGACCTTGGCGTCCAGCACGTCGCGGGGGATCTCCAGGAAGGACGGGCCGGGGGCGCCGTTGTTGGCCTCGCGGAAGGCCATGGAGACCAGGTCGGCGACGCGCTCGGTGTGCGGGACGGTGGCCGCGAACTTGGAGATCGGGTTGATCATGTCCACGTGCGGCAGGTCCTGGAGGGAGCCCATCTTGTGCTGGCTGAGGGCGCCCTGGCCGCCGATCACCAGCATGGGGCTCTCGGCGCGGTAGGCGTTGGCGATGCCGGTGACCGCGTCCGTGGTGCCGGGACCCGCCGTCACCACCGCGCAGCCGGGTTTGCCGGTGATCCGGGCGTAGCCGTCGGCGGCGTGCGCGGCGACCTGCTCGTGCCGGACGTCGATCACGTCGATGCCCTCGTCGGCGCAGCCGTCGTAGATGTCGATGATGTGGCCGCCGCAGAGCGTGAAGACGACGTCGACCCCCTCGGCCTTGAGGGCCTTGGCGACCAGATGGCCGCCGGAGATCGTGCCGCTGTCGCTGTTCGTTTCGGTGGGTACCTTGCCTTCGGCCATCGGTGCGACGACCCCTTTCGTGCTGAGGTGCGGAGCGTACGGTCCAGTGAAAGTCGGATACTGTATACCGTGTCCAACACATTGGAACACTCCGGCGACGTGCTGTCCAGACCCCGTGGGGCTCCGTTGTCCCGGCAGTGTGGGGGAGCGTCCGGATCGGCAGAGGGCGGCGCAGACACGCCGTCGGGGCCGCGGCCACGGGCGTGAGCAGGCCGGAGGCGGCCAGAACGACGGGAGGGGCGGTGGCCGGGGCCGGGCCGAACAGGGCGATCGCGCCGCCGACGCCCAGCAGCCCGCCGACCGCCGACCGCCTCTGAACCGTGGGCCAGTCCGCGAGGTCGGCCGAACGTGCGGAGTCGTCCTCGCGAGGGGCGCGTAACCGGCCCGCCCCGCCACGTGGGTTCGCGCCACGGTGCTGGACGCCGCCGAAGTGTCCCTCGGTGATCGCCCGGATCTACGGGTGGCAGGACTCAGCGGGTGGCAGGCGCTCGTGCCCGCGCCCATCGCCAGCACGGCGGATCAGGAGCGTGAGGGGGCCGTGCGGCGCGGTGGCGGCCGGCGTCGACTGCCTGAGCGTGGTCGCCGTGAGCAGCGCGGTGTGGGTCCGACACCGCCGGGCCCGCTCGGCCGCCCAACTCGCGACGAGCCGTCCGAGTCCGCTGGCCAGGGTGAACGCGGTCACGGCCGCCGCGATCTCCGAGGGGGCGACCCCGCGCCGGACGGTACCGGCGGGAGTGTCACGAGGGTGAGCAGCCCGGCTGTCCCGGACATCGCGGCGATCGTGTGCGGTGCGTGGGCTTGTGAAGGGGCATCTCGACAACAATGCCTATTGCATACTGCATACAATGTCGAGTATCACTGGAAGAGGGGGCGACGAGCGGACGGAGGAGGAGCGTTGGATCTCCACGAGTACGAGGCCAAACAGATCTTCGGTGAGTACGGGGTCGCGCTGGTAGAGGGCGAGATCGCCGACACCCCCGAACGGGTGGCGTCGGTGGCCGGTCGCCTCGGCCACAGGGTCGTGGTCAAGGCCCAGGTCAAGACAGGCGGCCGAGGCAAGGCGGGCGGCGTGAAGGTGGCCGAGGGAGTCGACGAGGCCCGGGCGCGGGCGGAGGAGATCCTCGGCATGGACATCAGGGGTCACACGGTCCACCGCGTCCTCGTCGAGGAGGCGAGCGACATCGCCGAGGAGTACTACTTCTCCTTCCTGCTCGACCGCGCCAACCGCGAGTTCCTCTCCATCTGCTCGGCACGGGGCGGCATGGAGATCGAGGAGGTCGCCGCCGCCGAACCCGACGCGGTCGTGCGTACCCCCGTCGGCCCCGGGGGAGTGGGGCGGAAGGAGGCGCTGGGCATCTGCGCGGCCGCCGGACTGCCCGAGGCGGTCCGCGACAGGGCCGCGACGGTCATGGCCGCCCTGTGGGAGGTGATGGTGGGCGAGGACGCCACCCTTGTCGAGGTGAATCCGTTGGTCCGCACCGCGGACGGGCGGATCGTCGCCCTCGACGGCAAGGTCACCCTGGACGACAACGCGGCCCACCGCCACCTGGAGCGGACTCCCTTCACCCACGGGGCCGGGACCGACGAACGCGAACTCCGGGCCCGCGAGCGGGGCCTCAACTACGTGCGGCTCGACGGCGAGGTCGGCGTCATCGGCAACGGCGCGGGACTGGTGATGTCCACCCTGGACGTGGTCGCCCGGGCCGGAGCGGACCACGGCGGCGTGCGTCCCGCCAACTTCCTCGACATCGGCGGCGGAGCCTCCGCCGAGGTGATGGCCAACGGCCTCGACGTGGTCCTGGGCGACCCGGCCGTGCGGAGCGTGTTCGTCAACGTGTTCGGAGGGATCACGGCCTGCGACGCGGTCGCCAACGGCGTCGTGCAGGCGCTCGAACTCCTGGAGAGCCGGGGCGACGACGTCAGCAAACCGCTGGTGGTGCGCCTGGACGGCAACAACGCCGAGCAGGGCCGCCAGATCCTCACCGCCCGCGCCCACCCGGCCGTGCGCCAGGCGGACACGATGGACGGCGCCGCCGAACTCGCCGCCGAACTCGCCGCCGAACTCGCAGCACGCTGACCGGCCCACCCCCTTCGACAGGAGAAACCCCATGGCCATCTTTCTGAACAGGGACAGCCGGGTGCTCGTCCAGGGCATGACCGGCGCCGAGGGCACCAGGCACACCCGGCGCATGCTCGCCTCCGGTACCAACGTCGTCGGCGGCGTGAACCCGCGCAAGGCCGGTCAGAGCGTCGACTTCGACGGCACCGAGGTGCCCGTCCTCGGCTCCGTGGCGGAGGGCGTGAAGGCGACCGGCGCCGACGTCACCGTGGTGTTCGTCCCGCCCCGGTTCACCAAGGACGCGGTGGAAGAGGCGATCGAGGCCGAGATCGGCCTGGCCGTCGTCATCACCGAGGGCGTCCCGGTCCACGACACCGCGGCCTTCTGGCACCTGGCCACCGCGCGTGGCAACCGCACCAGGATCATCGGCCCCAACTGCCCCGGCCTCATCAGCCCGGGTCAGTCCAACGCCGGGATCATCCCGGCCGACATCACCAGGCCGGGCCGGATCGGCCTCGTCTCCAAGTCCGGCACGCTCACGTACCAGCTCATGTACGAGCTGCGGGACCTCGGCTTCTCCACGGCGGTGGGAATCGGCGGCGACCCGGTCATCGGCACCACGCACATCGACGCCCTGGCCGCCTTCGAGCAGGACCCGGACACCGACGTCATCGTGATGATCGGGGAGATCGGCGGTGACGCAGAGGAGCGCGCCGCCGCGTACGTCCGGGAACACGTGACCAAGCCGGTGGTCGGCTACGTGGCGGGCTTCACCGCCCCCGAAGGCAGGACCATGGGCCACGCGGGGGCGATCGTCTCCGGTTCCTCCGGTACGGCCGCAGCCAAGAAGGAGGCCCTGGAAGCGGCGGGGGTGCGGGTCGGCCGGACCCCGAGCGAGACCGCCCGCCTCACCCGGGAGCTCCTGGGCTGAGGCCGAGCGGTCGGATCGACCGGGACACCGCGACGGGGCGACGGCACGGATGCCGCCGCCCCGGGTGTGCCGGTATCGGACCTGGTTGGTGCGGGGGGCTGGAACGCGCCAACCAGGTCCGCGTCTACCGTTCCGGAGGGCGCGCAGCCCCTGGGGCCGCCGAGGACGCGGTGAGCGCCCTCTCCAGGAGAACGCGATGCCTTCCGGTGTAGACGTTCATGGAGCTGCCGCGCAGGAAGCCGACGAGCGTCATGCCCGCCTCCGTGGCCAGGTCGACAGCAAGGGACGAGGGCGCCGAGACGGCGGCCATCATGGGGATGCCCGCCATCCACGCCTTCTGGACCAGCTCGAAGGAGGCGCGGCCCGACACCATGAGCACGGTCTCGCTCAGCGGGAGGCGGTCGGAGCGCAGGGCCCAGCCGACCAGCTTGTCCACCGCGTTGTGCCGCCCCACATCCTCGCGCACGGCCAGCAGCTCACCGTCGGCGGTGAACAGCCCGGCGGCGTGCAGGCCGCCCGTGCGGTCGAACACCCGTTGGGCCTCACGCAGCCGGTCCGGGAGGACGGTGAGGGTGGGCACGTCGATCCGTAGGCCGTCGTCGGCCACCGGCCACCGCGCCTTGGTGCGCACGGCGTCCAGGCTGGCCTTGCCGCACAGCCCGCACGAGGACGACGTGTAGAAGTTGCGCTCCAGCGAGGTGTCGGGGAGTGCCACCCCGGGAGCCAGGGACACGTCCAGCACGTTGTACGTGTTGGACCCGTCCTCGGTGGCCCCCGCGCAGTACCGGATGGCGGTGACCTGCGGCCCCTCGGAGACCACCCCCTCGCTCACCAGGAACCCGGCGGCGAGGTCGAAGTCGCTCCCCGGGGTCCGCATGGTGATGCTCAACGGGGCGCCGTCCAGCCTGATCTCCAGCGGCTCCTCCACCACGAGGGTGTCGATGCGTTCGCTCTCGACTCCCTCTCTGATCCGGAGGACCTTCTCACGGGCGGTCACCCGTCCCATTCCCCACCACCGCCTTCCGGTGCACGAGTGCGTTTACTGGTCTACTCTTCCCGACATTCGGTGTCGAGGGGACGAAGCGTCAAATCGGCGTATGGAGGACAGGCCGCCCCGAGAGGCCCAGGCCACCGTCCGGTGCCTCAGCCGTCGCCGCGCCGCTGCACGTGTTGGAAGCCGAACCTGCCCTTGATACACAGGTTGCCGTGCGTCACCGGGTTGTCGTGCGGCGAGGTCACCTTGACGATCTCGTTCTCCTGGACGTGCAGGGTGACGTTGCACCCCACACCGCAGTAGGTGCAGATCGTCGTCGTCTCGGTCTGGCTCTCCTCGTCCCAGGTGCCCGCCGCGCGCATGTCGAACTCGGTGGCGAACGACAGCGCCCCGGTCGGGCAGACCTCGATGCAGTTCCCGCAGTACACGCAGGCCGAGTCGGGGAGCTCCACGTCGTGTTCGGTGGAGATGCGGGCGTCGAACCCCCGCCCGGCCACCCCGATCGCGAACGTGTTCTGCCACTGGTCGCCGCAGGCGTCCACGCACTTGTAGCACATGATGCACTTCGAGTAGTCGCGCACGTAGAGGTCGTTGTCCACCTTGGCGGGCTGCTCGACCGTGGCGGCCGCCCCGCCGTCGCCGGGCTCGTGCTCGCCCGCGCGCCGGGCGTCACGGACCCCGAGCGCGGCCGGTTCGGCGCGGGGGCCGAACCGCTCCGGCTCCGCCTCGTAGCGCTCCATCCACTCGGAGACCTTCGGGGTGGTGGACAGGTCCACCGAGGAGCCCAGCAGTTCGAGGACCAGTTTACGGCTGTGCCGCACCCGATCGGAGTCGGTGGCCACGCTCATGCCCTCCTCCAGCTTGCGGGAGCACGCCGGGGCCAGGGTGCGGGCGCCCTCCACCTCCACCACGCACACGCGACAGGCGTTGCGGGGGGTGAGGGTGTCCCCGTGGCAGAGGGTGGGCACCTCGGTCCCGGCCGAGGAACAGGCCTCCAGGACGGTGGTGCCCTCCGGCACCCGGACGGCCTCGCCGTCGATGGTCGCGTCGATCAGGCGTCGGGGGGTGGGCAGGAGTACGGGGACGGTCATCGGGCCTCCTCGGCCGCAGCCCGGTCGTCCGGGGCTGGGGTGTGCGCGGGGTCGGGGTCGCGTGGGTGGTCGGGATCGGGGGCGCCGGAGCCGTCGGGGCCGGACCCGGAGTAGAGGCCGAGCCGGTCGATGGCGGACTCCACGGCGTTCCAGGCGGTCTGGCCCAGGCCGCAGATGGACGCGTCCCGCATGGCCCGGCCGACCTCCCGAAGCAGGGGCAGCTCCTGGGCGGGGGACGCACCGGAGCGCAGCCGCAGCAGCGACTCCTCCTGGCGCACCGTCCCCACCCGGCAGGGCACGCACTGCCCGCAGGACTCGTCGCGGAAGAAGGCCGCCACCCGAGCGAGGGTCGCGCCGAGGTCGGCGGTGTCGTCCAGGACCAGCACCACTCCGGAACCCAGAGAGGTCCCTGCCGCACGCGCCCCCTCGAAGGTCAGCGGGATGTCCAGCTCGTCGCCCCGCACGAAGGTCCCGGCCGCCCCGCCCAGGAGCACGGCCCGGATGGAACGCCCCTCGGGCATCCCGCCCGCGGCCTCGACGAGGTCGCCCAGGGTGGCGCCGAAGGGCAGTTCGTAGAGTCCGGGGCGGCGCACCCCGCCGGACACACAGAACAGTTTGGGTCCGGTGGAGCCCTTCGTGCCCACGGCGGCGTAGGCGGGCCCGCCCATGAGGAGCACGGGGAGCACGTTGACGAGGGTCTCCACGTTGTTCACGGCGGTCGGTTTGCCGAACAGCCCCTTCTCCACGGGGAAGGGCGGTTTGGTGCGGGGCTCGCCGCGCTGGCCCTCGATGGAGCCGAAGATGGCGGTCTCCTCCCCGCAGATGTAGGCACCCGCGCCGCGTCGGATCTCGATGTCGAACGAGAAGCCGGACCCCAGGACGTCGGAGCCGAGCAGGCCGCGTTCCCGGGCCAGGGAGAGGGCGTTCTCCAGGTGGCGCAGCGCGCGTGGGTACTCGCCCCGGATGTAGAGGTAGCCGGTGCGGGCGCCGATCGCGTACCCGGCGACGGTCATGGCCTCGACCACGGAGAAGGGGTCGCCCTCCATGAGGACCCGGTCCTTGAAGGTGCCGGGCTCGCTCTCGTCGGCGTTGCACACCAGGTAGTGCGGGGTGTCCGGCTGCTGGGCGGTGGCGTTCCACTTGCGCCCGGTGGGGAAGGCGGCGCCGCCCCGGCCCACCAGACCGGAGTCGGTGACCTCCCGGATCACTCCGGCGGGGCCGAGGCGCAGGGCCTCGCGGAGCGCGGCGTATCCGCCCGCCGCGCGGTAGTCGTCGAGGCTGAGGGGGTCCACGCGGCCGATCCTGCTCAGCAGGACGTGGTCGGGGGAGCCGGCGTCGGGAACGGCGGCCGCGGCGGGGGGTTCGGTTTCCCCGCCCGAGAGGGGGTCGGCGGCGTAGGTGGCCATGCTGGGACGGTGGCCGCCGGGGGAGTGCCCGTTGTCGACGTTGACGGCGCCGACCGGGGTCTGCGGGGCGGCGTTCGCCGCGCCGTTGGCGCTGCCGTCGGTGCCGTCGGTGCCGGTGGTGTCGTCCGGGGCGCGCGCGCCATCGTGCGTCGGGTCGTCCTCGGCGCTGGTCGCGGATCCCGTCTCCGGGGGCGGGGCGTCGGCGAGGGCGGCGAGGGAGTCGGGGGTCGCGGGGGCCGCGACCGCGTACCGTGCGGGGCTCCCGGCTTCGAGGGCGAGCGCGGCGGGGGCGCGCTCGCACAGGCCCAGGCAGGGGCTCTCGTGCCAGGTGGTTCCGGGGGCCTCGGAATCGTCGGGGTCGTCGGCGTGACCGCCGGGCGGGCCCAGACGGGCGTTCAGGCGGTCGCGGAGCGCGCCGGAACCGGAGGCCGCGCAGGCGATGTCGGTGCACAGGTGCACGACCCGGCGGGGGCGCTCGTGCAGCGCGAACATGGCGTAGAAGGACGCCACTGCGTAGGCCTCGGCCGGGGGGACGGTGAGCCTGCGGCAGATGTGGTTGAGCGCTCCGCGGCTGATCCAGCCCACGCGGTCGTTGACGGCGTGCAGGGCGGGCAGGAGCAGGTCGCGCCGGTCGCGTGCGGCGTGTCCGCCCCGTGCGTAGCGCAGGTCGGAGTCCTGGCGGGTCCCGCCCTCCCAACCGGATTCGGGTGCTCCCAGGAGTGTGTCGACGGCGTCGCGTTCGGCGTCGGTGGCCACCTCGTCCAGAAGTCGCAGGTCCACGCCCGGATCACCTCAATCATGTGTAAGACAGATCACAGGATTCTGTATACAAGAGACAGTAAGATGGGTGTTCCGGATTGACAACCCTCGTTCCCCAAGTGAGTTGGGGGACGGGGGTCGCCCTCCGGGCACACCGGGCGGACCGCCCCACCGGGGCTGGTGGGACGGCCCGCCCCCGTGTCGGCCCGCCTCCACGTGCTCGGGCCGGGTGCCTCAGCCCGAGACGCGTTCGGGGACCTCCCGTCCCCGGTCCCGGGGGTGCGGGTCGACCCGTTCGATGCGCACCGCCGCCGCCTTGTACTCGGCGGTCCCCGCGATCGGGTCGGTGGCGTCGATGGTGAGCAGCTGCGTGTCCACCTGGTGCGGGAAGTGGAAGGTCATGAACACCAGTCCGGGCCGCATGGACTCGGCGACCGAGACCGGTACCAGCACCGAACCGCGCCGCGAGGTCACCCGTACCGTCTCACCGTCCTCCACTCCCAGCTTGGCGGCGTCCTCCGGCGACAGGTCCAGCAGCTCGCCACGGCGCATCGGCGAGGAGAAGCCGGAGGTCTGCACGCCGGTGTTGTAGTCGTCCAGACGGCGGCCGGTGGTGAGCCGGAACGGGAAGTCCTCGTCCAGCAGGTCCACCGGCGGCGAGTGGCCGACGATCCCGAACGGCGCGGGCGCGCCCCGTTCGAGCGGGTCCTTCGACCACAGCCGGGAGTGCAGGTAGCTGGGCTCGAGGGTGTCCTCGGAGTAGCAGGGCCACTGGATGCCGTCGTGCTCGGCCAGGCGCGCGTAGCTCATGCCCCGGTGCATGGGGGACAGCGAGCGCACCTCGTCCCAGATCTCCTCCGCCGAGGGGCGTTCCCAGTCGTACCCCAGCCGGGTCGCCAGCGCGCACATGATCTCGATGTCGTCCCTGGCGCCCTCCGGCGGGTCCAGGGCCTTGCGGACCAGCTGCACCCGCCGCTCGCTGTTGGTGAAGGTGCCGTCGGACTCGCACCAGGCGGCGCTGGCCGGGAGCACCACGTCGGCGAGTTCGGCGGTGCGGGTGAGGAAGATGTCCTGGACCACCAGGTGGTCCAGGGCCCGCAGCCGCGCGGTGGTCTTGTGCGTCTCGGGCTCGGACTGGACGGGGTTCTCGCCGATGACGTAGAGCGTCTTCAGCTCGCCCTCCTCCATGGCCTCGAACATCTGGGTGAGGTTGAGGCCCTTGCGGTCCTGGATGGGGCGGCCCCAGGCCTGCTCGAACGGGGCCCTGACCTCGGCGTCCAGGATGTCCTGGAACCCGGCCAGACGGTCCGGGATGGCTCCCATGTCGCCACCGCCCTGCACGTTGTTCTGGCCACGCAGCGGGTTGAGCCCGGAGCCGTGCCGCCCGACGTGTCCGGTGAGCAGGGACAGGTTGATCAGCGAACGGACGTTGTCGGTGGCGTTGTGGTGTTCGGTGATGCCGAGGGTCCAGCACATCTGGGCACGTTCGGCGCGGGCGTAGGTGTGCGCGAGCTCGCGGATGGCCTCGGCGGGGACACCGGTCTCGGCCTCGGCGGCCGCGAGCGTCCACGGCTCCACCAGCGCGCGGTACTCGTCGAGCCCGCTGGTGGCGCGCTCGATGAAGGACTCGTTGGCCAGTCCGGCGTGCAGGATCTCCCGTCCCACGGCGTGGGCGAGCGGGATGTCGGTGCCCACGTTGAGGCCGAACCAGCGGTCGGCCCACTCCGCGGTGGGGGTGCGGCGGGGGTCCACGACGAAGAGCCGGGCCCCGTTGCGCACTCCCTTGAGCACGTGCTGGAAGAAGATCGGGTGGGCGAAACGGGGGTTGCCGCCCCAGATGACGATGAGGTCGGTGTCCTCGATCTCGGCGTAGGAGGAGGTGCCGCCGCCGGAGCCGAAGGCCGCGGACAGGCCCGCGACGCTGGGGGCGTGGCAGGTGCGGTTGCAGGAGTCGACGTTGTTGGTGCCGACCACGACGCGGGTGAACTTCTGCGCGACGAAGTTCATCTCGTTGGTGGCCCTGGCACAGGAGAGCATGCCGAAGGAGTTGGGTCCGTGGTGGTCGACGCCCTTCCGGAAACCGGCCGCGGCGCGGTCGAGGGCCTCCTCCCAACTGGCGGGGCGGAGTTCCCCGTGTTCGCGGACGAGGGGTCGGGTGAGTCGGTCGAGGGGGTTGGAGTGGTCTGCGGAACGTCGCATGTGGCCTCGCTCGGGGTTCGTGGCCTCAAAGAGAATACTGTATGCAATGTTGGTCGGCGGGGCAATGGTGCGGGAGTCGTGGAGGCGCTAGACCAGCGCGGGTTCCGACACCCTCTGGTTGAGGAGTCCGGCCACGGCGTCGACCGCGCGCAGGGTGGGCGCGGGGGCGCCGGTGAGGTCGGCCAGCTCGACCACGGCGGACAGGATGACGTCCAGCTCCATCGGGCGGCCGCGTTCGAGGTCGTGCAGGGTGGAGGTCCGGTGGTCCCCGGTCCGCTCCGCGCCCGCGAGCCTGCGCTCCACGGAGACGTCGGTGCGCACGCCCAGCCGGGCGGCCACGTCCAGGGTCTCGTTCATCATGGTGCGGGCCAGGTCGCGGGTCGACCGGTGGCGGCAGATCTGCGCCATGGTCGAGCGGGTGAGCGCGCTCAGCGGGTTGAAGACGATGTTGCCCATGAGCTTCACCCAGACGTCCACGCGGAGGTCGGGCACGACCGGGCACTTGAGCCCGCCCGCCGTCATCGCCTCGGAGATGTCGCGGCAGCGCCGGGAGTCGGACCGGTCCGGCTCCCCGACGGAGAACCGGGTGCCCTCGATGTGCCGGACCACCCCAGGTTCCACGATCTCGGTGGCCGCGTAGACCACGCAGCCGACGGCGCGCTCGACGGCGATGGCGCGGCTGACCGCCCCTGCCGGGTCCACGCTCTCGATGCGATGGTCGGCGAACGGCCCCTCCACCCCGTGGAAGTACCACCAGGGGATGCCGTTCTGGGCGGCGACCACGGCGGTCGCCGGTCCCAGGAGGGGGCGCAGCATCGGTCCGCAGTCGGCGTAGTGCTGGGCCTTGAGGCCGAGGAGGACCGCGTCCACGGGGCCGATCTCGGCGGGGTCGTCCGTGACGTGGGGGCGTGCGGTGAAGTCGCCACGGGGGCTGAGGACCCGGACGCCGTGCTCGCGCAGGGCGCGCAGGTGGGCGCCCCTGGCGATGAGGTGGACGTCCGCTCCGCCGCGATGGAGGGCGGCGCCCGCGTAGGCGCCGATGGCTCCGGCGCCGAGGACGGCGATGCGCATGAGGACTCCTTTCTATTCCATACTGTATACAGTATGCTCGGTCGCATCCGTCCCCTCACCACGGCAGGGAGAGAAGGAATGCCCGACTCGGGTGCCTGGGAAACTTCTCCGCTTCTTCGTGACCGCCGCCCCTCCGGAGGCCACACGCCCACGCCGTGGCCCCGGGCGCGCGAACTGGCCCGGGAGATCGGCGCCGCCGCAGGCGCGCCCGCCGAGGACGTGCCCCTGGCCGAGGCCCGGGGGGCCACCCTGGGGGCCGACCTCGTCTCCGCCATCGACGTACCCGTCCTGGACAGCGCCGCCATGGACGGATACGCCGTCTCCGGCGAGGGGCCCTGGCTCGTCCTCGGGCGATCACTCGCCGGGCACCCCGGGCCGGTCGTCCGCCTGAACCCGGGAGAGGCGGTGGAGACGGCCACGGGTGCCGTCGCGCCGGACGGCACCACCGCCGTCCTGCCCCGCGAACGCGCCACCCTGGCACCCCCGGAGCCGGAGGGCACACGTGGGCTCGGCGATCCGGCGTCCGAATCCGATGTCCCTCCCGCGCCGGACGGTGCGCGGCTCCTGTACGGCGAGGTCACACCCGGGCGGCACCTCCGCCGCAGGGGCGAGACCACCCTGGCCGGGACGGTGGCCGCACGGGCGGGCAGTCCCGTGACCCCCGCCCTCCTGGGGCTGGCCGCCAGCCTGGGCAACGACTCCCTCCCGGTGCTGCGCCCGCGCGTGCGCGTCCTGGTCACCGGGGACGAGGTGGTGCACGCGGGGGTGCCCCGCCCGGGTGCGGTCCGTGACGCCATCGGCCCGGTGCTGCCCGGCCTGGCGGCCTGGGCGGGCGGCCGCTGCGAGCCCCTCGTCGCGGTGGCGGACCGCGGGGGCGCCCTGGAGGAGCGGCTTGACGGAGCGGCGGGGACGGACACCGTGGCCGTCTGCGGCTCCTCCTCGACGGGTCCCGCCGACCACCTGCGCGCGGCGCTGACCGCCCTCGGCGCCAACTTCGTGGTGGACGGGGTGGCCTGCCGCCCCGGCCACCCGCAACTGCTCGCGGTCCTGCCCTCGGGGACCGTGGTCGTGGGCCTTCCCGGTAACCCCGGGGCCGCCCTCGCCGCCGCGCTCACCCTCCTGGTCCCCGTGCTCAGCGGGCGCGCCGACCGGCGGGACCCGGCGCACACCGGGAGACGGGTCCGGCTGGTCGGTGACGTACGGCCACACGCCTCCGACACCCGTCTGCTCCCGGTGCGGGTCAGCCGCGACCTCGCGGTGGAACTCCCCGCGAGCGGCTCCGCCGACCTGCGCGCCGCCGCCGTGGCCGACGCGCTCGCGGTGGTTCCGCCCGGCCGGGTCCCCGGCCGCGTCGAGCTGGTCGGTCTTCCTGTGTGACCCACGCACGCACCGAACTTCGTACACTGTCTACAACGACCACCGGATCCGGGAGACTCCTCATGTCCTCGCAGGGATTGAACGCCGTAGCGGGACGCATCCAGCGCCCGGTTCCGTTGCGCGAGGCCGTCTACGAGGCGATTCTCGACCTGATCACCGCTCGGACGCTCTCGCCTGGGCAGCACCTGGTCGAGACCGAGCTGGCACGCACCCTGGGGGTCTCGCGCCAGCCGGTCCGCGAGGCCATGCAGCGGCTCAGCAACGAGGGCTGGGTGGACCTGCGGCCCGGCTACGGGGCCTTCGTGCACACCCCCACCGAGAGCGAGGCGGACCAGCTCCTGGCCGTGCGCGCCATGCTGGAGGCCGAGTCCGCGCGGCTGGCCGCGGAGAACGCCTCCGACGAGCAGGTCGGCCAACTGCGCGACCTGGTCTCCACCGGTCGCGCCGCAGCCGAGCGAGCCGACACCGACGCCGTGGTCAAGGCCAACGCCGACTTCCACCGCACCGTCACCGAGGCCTCCGGCAACCGGGTGCTCGCCGAACTCGCCGCCCAGGTGGACCGCCGGGTCCGCTGGTACTACGCGCCCGTGGCCCGGATCCGCGGCTCCGCCTCCTGGGACGAGCACGAGCAGCTGGTCGAGGTCATCCAGCGGGGCGAAGCGGCTCGCGCGCGCGAACTCATGAGTGAGCACACCGAACGCACCCGCCGTACCTACCATGAGGAAGTCGACGGCACACGGCCCTGAGGTGGTGACGGGTCTGACCACCCACCCTGGAAGCCTCACCCCTCGGGGGTCGTTGTAGGGTTCGAGTACCTGAGACTCCGGACGAGGGCGCCGTACCCGGTCAAGACAAGACGGCGCGAACCACAGTTCGTACGTCTTGGAGGTAACAGGTCATGGCCTGGATCGTTCTCGTGATCTCCGGTCTTCTCGAAACCGCGTGGGCCGCCGCGCTCCACGCCTCACAGGGCTTCACCCGTTTGTGGCCCTCGGTGATCTTCGGTGTCACCCTCGCCCTCAGCATGGCCGGTCTGGCCTTCGCCCTTCGCACCATCCCGCTCGGCACGGGTTACGCCGTCTGGGTGTCCATCGGCGTGGTCGGTACCGCGCTCATCGGCATGTTCTTCCTCGGTGAGGGCTTCAGCGTGCCCAAGGCACTGTGCCTGATCGCCATCGTCGCCGGCGTCGTCGGCCTGAAGGTCCTCCACTAGTCACCCGTCCGCCCGGGCTCGGCGCCCGGGCGGACGCCCCCTCCGGTGTTAGTGTGCCCGCATGACTCAGGGATCCCTGGCCCAGTGGGTGGTCAACGCCGTCGACCCGCTCGCACTCGCCCGCTTCTGGGCCTTCGTGATCGGTGGGGATGTGGAGGCCCGGTCGGACGGATGGGTCGTTCTCCACGGAGCCGAGGGCCAGCCCCGGCTGTCGTTCCAGCCGACCCCGGAGGCCAAGGCCCGCCCCAACCGCGTCCACGCGGACGTGGTCGTCGACGACCTCTCCGCGTCCGTCCGTTCCGTCGTGGGGCACGGCGCCACCCCCGTGGGGGAGGTGGTCACCGACGAGGAGGGCTCGTTCCAGGTTCTGCGTGACCCCGAGGGAAACGAGTTCTGCCTGGTCAAGCCGGACGCCGACGGCTTCTGACCGGCACCTTCCCCTATCCCCGGGCGAGGCGGTAGCGGCTGCCGTCGTCCTCGCGGTCCAGGAAGCCCTCCTCCACCAGGTAGCGGCGCAGGGCGGAGGGGTCGTCGAAGCAGGTCAGGATCGCCGTGTTCACCTGTTTCTCCGTGTACTCCAACTCCGGGGCGAACAGGCGCTCGGCGACACGGCCGAGGGCCGCCAGGCGGAGGTCGCGCTTGGCTGGCATCGAGGTGAGCCGCCCCTCGTGGAAGAGCGCGTCCACGGGGTCGGTCGTCCGGGTCACGTCCCTGTGCTCGCGCATGGCCTCCGCGAAGATCCCGGGCACGGCGACGAGCCGAGCCCCCTCCTCACGCACCAGACCGTCACGCAGGAGCCGCGCCAGGTGCCTGGCCGTTCCCCGGACCTCACCCCGGTCGAGCCCCTCGGCTCCGGCGGTGACGATCCGGGCGAACAGCGCCAGCCGTTCGGGGGCGGCGAGCGACGACACGAGCTGGGTGGGGTGCGGCACGGCGGTTCCTCGGGGCAGATCGAACGGATCCCGCCACCGTAGAAGCCGTACCGCGACCTCGGCCAGTGATTATCCGGTCAGGCCCGCTCCAGGATCTCCTCCACCACGCGTCCCACCCCGTCCTCGAAGCTGGACGGCGCCACCTTGAGACCCAGTGCGGGATCGAGCAGGTCCCGGTGCCCACTGCTCATCGCGTACCCGGACCCCGCCCAGGTCAGTGCGGAGCGGTCGTTGGGCATGTCCCCGAAGGCCACGACCTCCTCGCGGTCGACGCCCCAGCTCTCGCAGAGCATCGCGAGCGTGCTGCCCTTGTTGACCCCCGCCGCGCTGATCTCCACCAGGCCAGCCCCGCCCGAGTAGGTCGGTTCGGCGAGCGTGCCCACGGCCGTAACTGCCGCCTCGTACATATGGTGCACCGGATACTGCTTGGACCGGGCGATGAGCTTGGTGACCGGGGTGGCGGCGGTCAGCAGGGCGTCGGTGCCGTCCAGCACACCCTTGACCCATTCGGCCCGAATCCACGGCTCCAGGTGGTAGTCGGTGTCGTGGTAGAAGTCCGTGCCGGTCTCCACCCCGAACCCGAGGCCAGGCAGGGAGAAGCGGAGCTTCTCGACGATCGTGCCGGAGGTGTCGCGGTCGATCGCACGCACCAGCGGCTCCGACTCCCCGGGCAGCTGGGTGTGGGCGCCGTTGCCGCAGACCACGGCGGCGCAGTCGAACATGGCGGCGAAGGATTCGGTGGTGCGCGGCGGGCGGGCGGTCACGATGACCACCCTGATCCCCGCCTCCACGGCGGCGGTGAGGGCGCGATGGTTGCGGGGGGAGACCTGGCCGTTCTGGTCGAGGAGGGTTCCGTCAAGGTCGGTGGCGATCACACGAGGAAGGACCATGGGCTCATTATGGGCGCCGGGAAGTGACGCGTTCGGAGGGGCCCACCCTCCGGGGACGCCGGTCGAGGCGCTGCCAATTCCTGGCTTGTGGGGGGCCAAATGTTGCGAAAGCCCGGTTACCCGGCTGAGGGGTACGGGCATCCCCAGCCCCGGGTTCCGGGACGGAAGTGCGCGTTCGGATCCCCGACCCGTTCAGACGCCGTACCCATGGAGAAGGCATGTCCGAGAACAAGGTGCCCCTGGAAAGGGAAGCCCAGGAGTTCGCCGACGCCAACGCCGAGGAGCCCTTCATCTACCAGCTCCCTCCCGAGCAGGGACGGGACATCCTGGAGGGCGTGCAGAGCGGTGAGGGGGTGCCCAAACCGGAGATCACCGACGAGTGGATCACCATCGAGGGCGGCCCGACCGGCCAGGTGCCGATCCGGATCGTGCGCCCCGCGGGCGCCACCGGAGTCCTGCCGGTGATCCTGTACGTCCACGGCGCCGGCTGGGTGTTCGGCAGCTCCAACACCCACGACCGCCTGGTCCGTGAACTGGCCACGCGCACCGGTGCCGCGGTGGTCTTCCCCGAGTACGACCGCTCGCCGGAGGCCAGGTACCCGACCGCGATCGAGCAGAACTACGCGGCCGCCCAGTGGGTCGTGCGCCACGGCGCCGAGAGGAACCTGGACGGCGGCCGGATGGCGGTGTCCGGTGACTCGGTCGGCGGCAACATGGCCACCGTGCTGGCGCTCATGGCCAAGGACCGCGGTGACGTCCCGCTCAGGGGACAGGCTCTGCTGTATCCGGTGACCGACGCCGACTTCGACACCGGGTCCTACCACCAGTTCGCCTTCGGGTACTTCCTGAACCGGGACGGCATGATCTGGTTCTGGGACCAGTACGCCCCGGACCCCGCGCAGCGCAGGGAGGCCTACGCCTCACCGCTCCGGGCGTCGTTGGAGGAGCTGCGCGGCCTGCCGCCCGCGATCGTGCTCAACGGCGAGGCCGACGTGCTGCGTGACGAGGGCGAGGCCTACGCCCGCAAGCTACGCGAGGCCGGGGTGCCGGTGACAGCGGTCCGCTTCCAGGGCATGATCCACGACTTCATGATGGTGGACAGCATGCGCGACACGCACGCGAACCAGGCGGCCCTGCTGCTGGCCAGCGACTTCCTCAGCGACGTCCTCGGCACCCGCTCGTCGGTGCCGCGACAGCAGGCCGCACGGTCCACCGGCGCGGGGGTCCGCTAGACCGTCCGGCGCGCGCCGCACCCGAGGTGACGTGTCCGACGGGGGTGGGCGCGCCCACCCCCGTTCCCGCCGCGGCACGGTGCGCGCCGTTGGAACGTCCCACACACGACAGGGGTCGAGCATGAACATGTTCACGCGCGGGTTCCAGGGTCGGCGCGGCGCCGAATCCGACCGCGTTCCGCCAGGGCAGTACCAGACAGACGACTTCCCGGTGCTGAGCGTGGGGCCCACTCCGCGCGTCGACACCGACGACTGGACCTTCACCATCACCGCCGAGACCGGAGCCGCCCACAGCTGGACCTGGGACGAGTTCATGGGGCTGGCCCAGGAACGGCCGCACGTGGACATCCACTGCGTCACCCGCTGGTCCAAGCTCGGCACCGACTGGGTCGGCGTCTCCCTGGACACCCTGTTGGCGGACGTGGAGAGCGCCGCCGACCACGTACTGGCCCACTCCTACGGCGGCTACACCACGAACCTGCCGCTGGAGGACCTCACGGACGGGCAGGCGTGGGTCGTGCACACCTTCGACGGGGAGCCACTGGCCGCCGAACACGGCGGGCCCGCCCGCCTGCTCGTTCCCCACCTGTACTTCTGGAAGTCCGCCAAGTGGGTGCGGGGCCTGACCCTGGCCCACGAGGACGAACCCGGGTTCTGGGAGCAGGGCGGGTACCACGACTACGGCGACCCCTGGCGGGAACAGCGCTACCGGGGAGACTGACCGATGCCCTCATGGACGCCCGCGGTCCTGGAGTCCGCCCGGTGGGAGACCCCCACCGCCCGCACGCTGGTGCTCTCGGTGCCCGGCTGGTCCGGGCACCGAGCCGGACAGCACGTGGACGTGCAGCTGCGAGCGGAGGACGGGTACACCGCCGAGCGCTCCTACTCCGTCGCGTCGGCCTCCGGGCCGGACCGCCTGGAGCTCACCGTCCAGCTGGCGCCCGACGGGGAGGTCTCCCCGTACCTGGTCCGGGACTTCCGGCCCGGTGATCGGGTGTGGGTGCGCGGGCCCCTGGGGGGCTGGTTCGTCTGGCGGACGGACGACACCGATCCCGTCGTGCTCGTCGGCGGCGGCTCCGGAGTCGTCCCGCTCGCGTCGATGGTGCGCGAACGCCGACGCACCGGGAGCCGGGCCCTGTTCCGCGTCCTGTACTCGCTGCGATCGCCCGAGGACCGTTACTACGCCAAGGACCTCGGGGCCGCCGCGGACCCGGGCGTGGACGTCTTCCTCGCCTACACGCGGGACGCCCCGCCGGGTTCGGTGCGCGGAGCCAAACGGTTGAGCGTGGCGGATCTGAACACCCACGGGTTCCCGGTCGAGTTCGCACCCCTGTGCTACGTGTGCGGGCCCACCGGGTTCGTCGAGACGGTCGCCGACGGGCTCGTCGCGCTGGGCCACGACCCGCGCAGGATTCGAACCGAGCGCTACGGCAGCGGAGGCGGACGATGACCGGACCGAACCACCTGGACGGAAACGTGCTCGCCGGTCCGCTGTCGGAGGTCTTCAGCGTGGACCTGACCACCGCCGTGCGCCGGTGCGCGGTCTGCGGTGACGAGGGTGTGTGTGCCCAACTGCGGGTCTACGCGGACGGCCCCGGGCTGGTCGCCCGCTGCCCGAACTGCGCGGTGCTGGTGCTGCGGCTGGTGCGCACCCCGCGGGGAGTGATCCTGGACCTGGGCGGGACCGGCTGCGTCACCATCCCGCTCCCGGAAGCGCCCTGAGGTCGGATCGGCCGCCAGCCTCCGAGGGAACGGGCCGGTGCGGGGCGTCCGGAGGGTTCCGGGAGCGCGGGGGCGTGACGGCCGGAACGCGCTCGACCACCCCGCCACGGAACACGTCGTACAGGTCCAGGGTCTCCAGGTGCACGTATCCGATGTGGCAGTCGCAGCTGGTGAGCGGGCACGGGCTCGGTCCGAGGCCGTCGGCGAAGGACCCGTCGTAGAGGTTGCCGAGCGGGGTGTCCACGAAGTGGCAGCGGCGTACGTCGCCGTCCCCGTTGACGGACAGCACGGTGTCACCCGTACGACAGGGCGCCCCACGGCTCGGATGCGGATCGCGGCTGTAGTGGAAGTGGGGGTCGATCCCCTGCCAGACCTCGGCCTCGGCGTCCGTGTAGGTCAGTCCCTCGGCGGCGTTCACCCAGAGGTAGACCCCCTCGGGCAGGTCCGCGCGCATGCGGCGCGCGGCCGCCAGGTGCTCGGGCTGGCCCACCACCCCCACGCTGAACCGGACCCCGAGTTCGGTCAGCTCACTGGTCTTCTGGAGGAAGCGCTCGTGGTCGACCTCGCCCGGGTGGTAGGTGGTCCACAGGGCGACGGAGTCGCGGTCGCAGTCGGCGAGCCAGGCCGTGCGGCCGCTGAGGTTGGTCTGGATCGCCACCCTCTCCACGTGCGGCAGGTGGCTCAGCCGGGTGATGGCCCGGCGGTACCAGGAGCGGGTCAGCCCCTCGCCCCACGGCGTGAACAGCACCGAGAAGCGCGTGCCGGTGCGCCCGGCCACCCAGTCGGTGAACCGTTCCAGGGCGGCACGGTCGGCGCGCAGCGTCCCGGGGCTGTCCCGGCGCTTGGCGAAGGGGCAGTACGGGCAGTCGTAGTCGCAGCTGGCCAGCGGCCCCCGGTACAGGAGGGTGAGGTGGGCGGGCAGCGGCCGGTCCGTGGCGGGGCGGAGCAGTGTGGGCTCGGGAAGGTCCACGGGGGAGCTCATGAGGCCTCGTACTCGGCGGTCAGGCGGTTGACCCGTGCGGAGAAGAAGTCCGGGCCGACGGAGTCGGAGTGCGCCAGCCCCTCCTCGGTGAGCCGGACCGTCGGGGTGTCCACGGCTCCGCCCTCCAGCCAGCCGCGTTCCGACACCGCCGCGAACTCCTCGGGGAAGTCGGCCACCGGGTGCGAGCCGAACCTGGACGTGTAGTCGGCCACCTCCAGCCCCTCCACGCGCAGCAGCGACTGGAGCACGTGTCTGCGGCGGCGCTCGTCCTCGTCCAGTACGAACCCGACCTCGGCACGGGCGAAGTCGGCCCCGTCGCGCCCCACGTAGTCCGCGATGATCGACCGCACCCGGCCCACGCCCACCGCGTAGTCGAACGAGTAGTGCGTGGTGCCGGTGTAGGAACGGGCACCGCAGCCCAGGCCCACCATGCCGTCGGTCTGGCAGCTGTGGTCCGGAGCGGAGGCCAGGGGCTCGGGGGCGTCGGCCCGCCGGAACATGCGCATGGACACCTGCTCGTAGCCGCGCTCGCGCAGATGGTCGCGGCCCTGCCGGTACAGCGCCAGCCGGTGGTCGTCCCATTCGCGGGCACGTCGGCCCAACCCGGTGAGGGGCCGGACGTACAGCGGGTAGAGGTAGATCTCCTCCGGTTCCCACGAGAGCGCCGTGTCCAGCGAGTACTCCCAGGTCCTGGCGGTCTGCCGGTCGATGCCGTAGATGAGGTCCACGTTGAGGTCGGCCCGGGCGTGGTCTCGGATGGCGGCCAGCGCCCGGTCCACTTCCGCGCGCTTCTGCGGACGTCCGGCGGCGTGCGCCTCGGAGTCGATGAAGCTCTGCACACCCATGCTGATCCGGGTCATCCCGCGCGCGTCCAGCACCTGGAGGCGGTCCGGGGTGGCGGTGGCCGGGGAGGTCTCCACGGAGACCGGGACCGCGCCCATGTCCACCGGGAAGTGGCGTTCGACGGTGTCGTAGACCCGGGCCAGTTCGTCGGCGGTGAGGTAGGTGGGGGTGCCCCCGCCCAGGGCGGCGCGGGCGAACGAGCTGTTCTCGGGCAGGCAGGCCGCGACCGTCTCCGCCTGGCGCTCGAAGGCGTCCAGGTAGGCGGTGACCTGTTCGGCCGGGGGCGTTGACCGGGTGAAGAGGTTGCAGAACCCGCAGCGCATCTCGCAGAACGGGATGTGCGCGTACAACGAGAGCGCACTGGCGTCCTCGCGCGCCCACAGGTCGTACAGGTGGGGCCGCTCGGCGAAGGGGCGGTAGGCGCTCTTGTGCGGGTAGGCGTACACGTACGAGCGGTAGGGGGAGTCCGCGCGGACGGGTTCGGGCATCGGTGTGACGCTCACGCGGCGCTCTCCTCGGTGCCGTGGCCGTGGGGCAGGACGGCGTGGGTGTAGGGGACGGTCCAGACGGTCTCGTGGCCGATCCGGTGGCCGGTGTGGCCGTCCTCGCCGTAGGCGGTGCCGTGGTCCGAGCACACAATCGCGAAGCAGGGGCGGCGGGCGGACATCGCGGCCAGCAGTGGCGGCAGGTGTCGGTCCACGTACTCCAGGGCGGCCGCGTGGCTGGCCCGGGTGTCCCCGTCCTCCCGCGTCGCCCCGGGCAGGTGGAACCAGTTGGGCTGGTGCAGTGCGGCGACGTTGAGCAGCAGGAACAGGGGCTGTTCGGCGGGCACGGCGGCGCTGGCCTCGACCGCGCGGGCGACCTGGTTCTCGAAGGAGTGCGGGTCGGCCACGCCGAAGGACTCCTCCCAGTGGCTCTCGGCGAACAGGTTCGGCAGCACCGACCCCAGCTCGGACCTGCGGTTGAAGAAGCCGGTGCCGCCCACACAGACCGTGTGGTAACCCTCCCGGGCCAGGCCCGAGGCGAGGTCGGCTGTGTCGAAGGTCCAGGTCCCCGGCGCCGTGGAGACGCTGCCGGGGAACGCGGCGGCGAACAGGCGCGGGTGCGGCCCCGGTGCGGCAGGGGTGGGCAGGAACCCGGCGAGCATGGCCAGGTGCGAGGCGTACGTGAAGCTCGCGGGGGAGTGCCGCTCCTCCCAGCCGCCCGGCGGCAGGAGCCGGGCCAGGTTCGGGGTGCGCCCGGCCTCGGCGAGCTCGACGGCCACGTCGTGGCGCAGGGTGTCGAGGGTGAGCAGCAGGATGTCGTGCGTGCCCACCACGGAGTTCATGTCCGGTGCGGGGAGATCGGTGGAGGGTTCGGTGGTCAAGGGCGTTCCCCGGAGAGTGCGTGTACGGGTGTCGGGTGCGGGGCCGAAAGGGGGAAGCGGCCCGTGGCGAGGGCGTGCAGCTGCTCGGCCTGGGTACTGCGGCCCTCGTGGAGGACGCCGGGCAGGAGGTCGCCGAAGGCGTTGACCTCACAGACCGTGAACCCGCGCCAGCCGGGTGAGACCAGCAGGTCCACGCCGGTGTGCAGGGTTCGTGGGAAGACTCCCGCCGCGGCCTCCGCCGTGGCCGTGGCCGCTCGCCAGGTGCGCGGGCCCATGCTCTCGCGCAGCGCCGCGAGGTCGCCCCGGGCGTTGCCCAGGTGCAGGTTGGTCATGGGGGAGCGCGACGAGCGCACCACCGCGTGCGTGGCCCGTCCGGCGACCACCAGCACGCGCAGGTCGATCACGCGTCCTTGGAAGCCCGCCTTGGGCACCCAGCGCTCCACGTGCAGGCCGTCGGGGGCGAGCGCGTCCACGATCGCGGCCACGTCGGCCTCGTCCGTGTAGGTGAACGGCCGCAGCGAGTTGTACAGCTTCACCGACCCGCCGTCACGCACCAGGTGGGCCGAGGTGACCGCCCTGATCCGCCCACCCGGGGCTGTGGCGAGAGCGACCACCCCGGAGGCCGACGAGCCGTGCGCGGACTTGACGAACACCCTCCGCCAGCCGAGCCCGGCCATCGCCTCGCGCAGGGAGTCGTAGCCGGTCACGCGCTCGGGCGGGGCCGGTGCGACGGGAACCCCGGCGGCGTTCAGACGCGCGTGGCAACGGCGCTTGTCGCAGAGGTCGGCCAGGTCGTCCACGTCCTGGAGGAGGTGCGCCCCGGGGGTGGCCGCCACCGCCTGGGACAGCTTTCCCAGGGCGTGGACGAACCCCCGGTGCTGGTCGGCGCCGCCCTCCACCCGGTGGAGGTCGGGGTCGTGCCGCCACCCGCGCAGCAGGCGGGCGGTGGGGGCGTCCTCGCCGGCGGAGTCCACGCGGACCAGCGCGCCCTCGGGCAGGGCGGGGGGACCGGCCGCCGGGTCCGCGAGCTCGCGCCAGTCCAGCGGGACGGGGTCGGGCAGCCCGGTCGCCCGAGCGGCCTCGGTGAACAGCGCCAGGCGGCGGTTGCCCGGAACGCACACCGCCACCAGGGGGCGGTCGAGGGCCGACCGGTCCCGGCTCACTCGGAGACCGCCGTGTAGTAGGAGAGACCGCCCTCCGCGTAGGGGTTCTCCTCGGGCTCCTCCCGGTCGGAGAGATCGTGCTCCACCCCCGAGGCGGTCAGGGCGGCGCGCAGCCGTCCCTCCATCTCCTCGGAGAGGTAGTGGTGGTGCAGGTCCAGGCGGCGCAGGCCGTGGAAGACGGGGGTGTCCAGGATGATCCGGGCGCCCCGGTCCGTCAGGATCCCGAGGGACAGGTCCAGCTCCGCCAGCGTCCCGGTGACCGGGGCCTCGGCCAGGACCGCCACCCACTCGTCGGCGCGGTCGGCGTTGCGCAGGCCCAGGGAGCGCAGCTTCGGGAAGGCGGTCCCGGACAGGACCGGGGCGAGGTCCTCACCGGTGGTGCGCCCACCGGCGTACTCCTCCACACCCAGCCACAGTTCGAGGTGCTCCAGCTCGGGCAGGGACGCGGCGCACACGTCCCGGACGACCGCGGGTCGGAGTCCGCCGGACTGCACGGTCAGGCTCCGCAGCCCGTGGGGTTCGGTGACCCTCAGGCCGAGACTGGCGCTGCCGCCGCGCACCGTGAAGGCCGTCAGCCGGGGAAGAGCGGTGAGCAGTGGGGTCAGGTCGCCGTGCTCGATCCAGGAGATCTCGTTCTCCTCCTGGAGGATGTCGCCGAAGAAGAGCGAGCGCAGGCTCGTGTACCGGGACGCGCGATCCAGCAGAGGTGCGAGGAAGTCGCCGTTCCCCTCCTGAAGCTCGGAGTGGCCCACCATCAGGGCGCGGACCGAGTCGTGCGGCACGAGCTGGTCGAACTCGCGCAGGTACTCGTCGATGCTCTGCCCGTCCCTGCCGTGGACCGACTCCTCCGTGCGCCACCGCCACGCCACTGAGCCGGGATCGGCGAGCGCCGCGAAGAGCGGCTCGTAGGACGACGGCAGGTTGGGGTGGCGTTGCCTCCGGTTGCTCGCCCACGCCATGGCGAAGTGGAACTCGCGGCGGATGGTCTCCCACCCCGTGAACTCCACCACGGGCAGCCCCGCGTACTCGGTGAGATGGCTGCTGTTGGGCATGGGGCTCCTGCCAGGGGAGGGACGGGGGCGGGCTTGGGGGTCGGGTCGTGGGGGTCTTGGGGGCCGGACCGGGGCTCGGTGAGGTGCCGCGCGATGCGGCCGGGCTCACTCGCCCACGGCCGGGTAGTAGTGGAGGTCGTCCGCGTCGTCGGACCCGCTCGGGGGCTTCCGGGGGCCGTCGGAGAGGTCGACGCGCACCCCGGCCTCCGTGAACGCCGCCCGCACGCGTTCGGCGTCGTCCTCACCCAGGTAGTGATGGTGCAGGTCCAGGCTCTCGAGGTGGGCGAAGACCGGTACCGATGCCAGCAGGTGCTCCACGTCGCTGTCGCGCAGGGTGCCCAGCGACAGGTCCGCCGAGGTCAGGCGAGCGGTGACCGGTGCCTGGGCCAGGGCCCTCAGCCAGCTGCCCGTGCGCTGGGAGTTGCGCAGGCCCAGGTGGCGGAGTGCGGGCAGGGCGGCACCGTGCAGCAGGGGCGCCAGGTCCTCGACCGTGGTGTCGCCGCCGTAGTTCCCCACACCCAGCCACAGCTCCAGCCGCTCCAGCGCGGGCAGTTCGGCGGAGACGATCTCGCGCGCCACTCGGCCGGGCAGGCCGCCGCTCTGGACGGTGAGCGAGCGTAGGCGGGCGTGCCCGCCGACCGCAAGGGAGAGCGTGTCCCCGCCGCTGTGGGTGTCGCCGACGCCCCGGACGGCCAGGTCCTCCAGCAGGGGATAGGCGTCCAGAAGGGGAGCGAGGTCGCACTGCTGGATCCAGGAGATCTCGTTCTCCTCGAAGGTGACGTCGCCGACGAACAGGGAGCGCAGGGCGGGGAAGGCGTCGGCGTGCCCGATGAGGGCGTCCCGCAGCTCGCGGGAGGAGATGTCGCTGCCGTCCTCGAACCCCCAGTCGCCGATCACCAGCGCCCTCACCTTGGAGGTGTCCACCTCCTCGACGAACCGGGCCAGGTAGGGCACGAACTCCTCGGAGTAGCTGGTGAGCCGCAGCCGCCACGACACGGAGCCGGGGTCCTTCCCGGCCTCCTCCATGAGCTCGTGCTGCCTGGAGGGGGCCAGCGGCTTCTCCCCGTCCCGGGGGCGCCCGTGGCCGGAGTGGTGGAGGTGGTACTCGTTCTCCCCCCGGTCGAGGAACTCGACCACGGGGAGTCCGGCGTGGTCAGTGAGGTGTTCGCGGATCATGGAGGGGAGCCTTCCGTCCTGGCCAAGGGGTGTGCCACATGTTCTAGCAGCGGAGGGTGACAGACCGGGGTCGGACACCCGCTCGGAGCGGAACGCCGGTTATCCGGGCGAAGTCCGGATACGTCCCGAAGCGGATGGTTTCCTCTTTCTTAGCAGCTCACGTGGGCACTTCCGGACTTGTCCACAGGGGTGAACGCCCGATCCGGCGGATCGGCGTATCCGGGTCGCGGGATACCGGCCGGTACGGCGGTGCGGCAGGACAACGCGGGGCGGCGGTGTGAAAGTGGTCGCATGGCTACGCACAGTGAACTCCGTGACTTCTGGGAACACCGGCTCGAAGGCGACTGGACCGAGAGCGGCGTCGGCTACCGAGCCCTCGGACGTCCCTTCAACACCTGGATGTACCGGGTTCGCGAGGAGGTCTTCCTCCGCGAGGTCGGCCAGCTGGGGCTCAAGGGCGCCAGTGTGCTCGACGCGGGCAGCGGCACGGGGTTCTACGTGAGCCAGTGGGAGCGCCTGGGCGCCGGTGACGTCACCGGCTGCGACATGACCGACGCCGCCGTCGAACGCCTGAGCGGTCGCTTCCCGAACCACCGCTTCGTTCGCCAGGACGTGTCCGAGCTGGACGCCTTCGAGGACGCCAGCTTCGACGCCGCCTCCTGCATGGACGTGCTCTTCCACATCACCGACGACGACCGGTACGCGGCGGCCTTCCGGTCCCTCGGCCGGGTCGTACGTCCCGGCGGCACCCTCGTGATCTCCGAGAACTGCCTCCAGCGCCCCGAACAGCGCGGAGAGCACCAGGTCAACCGGACGCTGGAGACGATCGCGTCGCTGGCGGACAAGGCCGGGTTCGACATCGTGCGCCGGGTACCCATGCTGATGCTGATGAACGCGCAGGTCGACGCCGCACTGCCGTGGCGCAAGGTCTGGGGCGGGGTCCTGCGGGCCGCCACTGTCACCGCCCCGACGGGCTGGCTCGCCGGGGCCCTGCTGTACCGCGTGGACCGCAGGCTCGTGCGCGGCCGCAGGGAGAGTCCCACGACCGAGCTCCTCGTGCTTCGGCGGCGCGAGGACACCTGACGCCGAGGCGGTGCGGGGGTCGCGCGCCGGTTTCGGCGCGTTCCTGAGGTCCGACCGGCAAGCCGGTCGGTACCGGGGGTAAGCGGCCCCCGTCCTCGACGAGGTGGGGGCGGGGCGCCGTCGCGTGCCCGGTCCCGCCCGGGCCCCGTCTCGCTCGGCGGGGGTTCCGTTCGGCGAAGTCCTGTTCGTCGCGGTCGCGGGCCCCGGCGCCGAGATCGCCCCGATACGCGGTTCGTGTCCGGAACCGGGGTGGACACCGGGTTACGGTGGTGCTCCACCTTGGTGCCGGGGTGGCCGCCGTTCCGGGGGCACGGCGGACGGCCTGTTCGGGAGGCGACCGCATGCTGAGACGCTCGACCATCACGACCTGGGTCAAACGGGGGCTGCTGGGGCTGTTGGCCACCCAGGTCGCCGTGGTCGCGACCCTCGTCGGGATCGACCAGTGGCGCAAGAGGGTGCGGCCGCACCGGGCCAACTTCCCCCGCACCGACCCCGCCTCGGTGCCGGTCGGGGAGACCACCGCCACGGTCTACACCTACGGCGAGGACCTGTTCGAGGACATGCTCTCCGCGATCCGGGGCGCCCGCCACCGCGTCCTGTTCGAGTCCTTCATCTTCAAGTCCGACGCGGTGGGGCAGGAGTTCAAGGCGGCGCTGATCGAGGCGGCCGAGCGCGGTGTCGAGGTCTACGTCATCTACGACGGCTTCGCCAACCTCGTGGTCCCGCGTTCCTTCTTCCGCTTCCCGCCCTCGGTGCGGGTCATGCGCTACCCGGCCTTCCGCCCCGGCGTGCTCCTGCTCAACGTGCGCAAGTCCGGCCGCGACCACCGCAAGATCCTCACAGTGGACGGGGAGACGGGCTTCGTCGGCGGCTTCAACGTGGGCTCCACCTACGCCATCGAGTGGCGTGACACCCACCTCCGGGTCGTCGGCCCGGTCGTGTGGGAGCTGGAGAACGCCTTCGCGGACTTCTGGAACACCAACCGGCGCGCGGACCAGCCCGAGTTGCGGGGTCTGGGCGACGCGGAGTGGGACTCGCGCATGCGCGTCCACCGCAACGTGCCCGAACTCCTCATCTACCCGATCCGGGCGATGTTCCTGGAGGCGGTGGACCGCGCCAAGGAGCGGGTGATCTTCACGCAGGCCTACTTCATCCCGGACCGCGAGCTGGCCAACGTCCTGATCGAGGCGGCCGGACGGGGCGTGGACGTCAACGTGCTCGTGCCGGAGAACTCCAACCACGTGGTCGCCGACTGGATGGCGCGCGGCCGGTACTCGGAGCTGCTCCGGGGCGGGGTGCGGCTCTGGCTGTACGAGGACGCCATGGTGCACGCCAAGACCGCGACGGTGGACGGCAGGTGGAGCACGATCGGCACGGCCAACGTGGACCGCCTCAGCCTCACCGGCAACTACGAGATCAACGTGGAGATCTTCGACGAGAGCGTGGCCCGGCACCTGGAGAAGGTCTTCGAGACGGATCTCACCAACGCCCGCGAACTGACCGAGGAGGAGTGGCGCGGGCGCCCGATCGCCGCCAAGTTCAGCGAGATCGTCCTGGCGCCCTGGCGCGGCTTCCTGTGAGCCCGGACCCCTGGACGCGGGCCCGGTCGTCGGGAGCGGTTCAGGGGTCCTTCGGGGACAGTCGGGGGAACTTCCTGGGGAAGAACCGGTCCGGATCCGCCCTGCGGGGCCTCGGGCCGCCCCAGTGCTGCGGGCCGGGCTGGGGGTCCTTCTTCAGCGCCCCGGAGATCGCCGAGGGCGATCCTCCACGCTGGCGCCCCTTGGCGTCGTCCCCGAGTTCGGTCATGTCGTCCCGGTCCCCGTCCGCCATCCGGCCACCCCCGTCCGTGCGTGTGCACGCCTCCGACCTGGTCGTTCCCTGCCCATGATGACTCGCAAGGGTGCGGGGACCGTCCCCCGACACGGACGGTGCGGTCAACTTTTTCGCCGCACGGGGGAGGGGCGCGCGAGAACTTGTGACGTCTTGACGGGGATGGGACGGATTCCTGGCGGGGGAAAAGACGAAGGGGCTCCCCTCTCGACCGAGAGGGGAGCCCCTTCGTTGATGCGGCCCCAGCAGGATTCGAACCTGCGACACCCGCTTTAGGAGAGCGGTGCTCTATCCCCTGAGCTATGGAGCCATGGGTGATGCCAGAGCCGGACGTTACCCGGCCACGGGGCCAAGCCTAACCCAGGATGGGTGTGCGTGGGGTGCCGATTGGTGTTGGGGCG
Organism: Nocardiopsis sp. B62; assembly: GCF_018070675.1. Classification (NCBI taxonomy): domain Bacteria; kingdom Bacillati; phylum Actinomycetota; class Actinomycetes; order Streptosporangiales; family Nocardiopsidaceae; genus Nocardiopsis; species Nocardiopsis sp. B62. The sequence continues at coordinate 209,756 of NZ_JAGPXK010000005.1, forward strand.
GTGGGGCCGAGGCACTCTGCGTGCGCGGCACAGTACGCTGACCTACGATTGGTTGTCCTGGTTGCGGTGTGATGTTGTTCATTTCGCGTGTCGTGATGCGAGCCGCCACCGCCCTTCGGTCACTCTGGGCGGGCGGGTGCGCCAGGTCACGGCACCCCGACGACCAGGCCTTCTTCCAGAGGCCGCGCGAGACGGCCGGAAGGACGGCGAGCAACCGTCCACGGGTTCGGCCGTCGGGCCGTACGGTCCAGTGTGTCCGCATGTGGACATGTAGTACGTTGCCTTGCGGCCACGAGTAGGTGTTCGAGGAAAAAGCAGCCGGAGGATCATTCGTGCCGTTCACTTCCGAGTCGGCGCGGCGTAGGTCCCGCGTACCGGGTAACGGGGTGCTGACCACCCTGGGGGCACACCACCGGGTCCGGATCGCGCAGGCGCTGACACTCATGCTGGTCACGTCCCTGTTCGTCGTGCCCGGATCCGTGACAGTCGCCCCGCCAGCCGAAGCGAGCCTGGAGGACCTCCGTGAGCGCGCGGAGTCCTCCGCCGACGCCCTGGAGGAGGCGACCGACGAGTACGTCGAGCGCCAGGACGCCCTGGAGGAGGCGCAGGAGGACCTGATCTCCACCCTCCACGAACTCCAGCAGATCGAGGGCGACCTCAACGAGATGCGCGAACCGCTCGCGCGGCTGGCCAGCACCATGTACCAGCAGCCCGACGCCGGTGTCATCGGCATCCTCGCGGCGGGGGACCTCGACGACGACCTCCAGACGCAGTCCTACGCGGCCAAGCTGTCCGAGGACAACCAGGCGCTCATCCAGGACGCCACCGACCTGCGCGAGGAGCAGGTGGGGCTGGCAGGGGAGGCCCAGGAGCTCCAGACCTTCACACAGCTCGAACAGGCTGAGCTCTCCGCCGAGGTGGACTCGCTGCGCGAACAGTCCGAGTCGAGCATGACCGAGCTCACTGACGAGCTGGAGTCCCGGGGCCTGGACCCGGAGGCCTACATGGCGGCCGCCGACTGCGACGCGAGCGCGGCCTCGAACGCGGGTGGCTACCCCAACGGGCTGCTCCCGCAGGAGGCCCTCTGCTCGCTCTACGACGACAAGTTCCTGAGGGCCGACGCCGCGGTGGAGTTCCTCCAGCTGAACGTGGAGTACGTCGAGGAGTTCGGCGAGAACATCTGCATCACCAGCGCGTACCGCGACCTGCCCAACCAGCACCGCGTCTACGCCCAGGAGCCGCCCGGGTTCGCCGCCGTGCCCGGTACCAGTAACCACGGTCTGGGACAGGCGATCGACCTCGGCTGCGGCATCCAGAACTTCCGTTCGGAACGGTGGAACTGGATGGAGGAGCACGGGGCCAAGTACAACTGGATCCACCCGGCCTGGGCGAAGTCCAGTCCCTTCGAGCCCTGGCACTGGGAGTACGAGGGCTAGGTCAGCCCGATCCGCAGCCGGTTCCAACCGGCGCCAAGCGCCCGGAGGGCGGCCCCGTGGGGCCGCCCTCCCGTGTGTCGGGCCCGTTGTGTCGGGACGGGCGCCGAGACACCCCTCGGTGCCCTAGGAGACGGTCTCGGGCGTGACCTCACTGGTGCAGTGGGCGCACTTGCTGGCCTTCTTGTTGATCTCCGAGAAGCAGTGGGGGCACTCGCGGGTGGTGGCCTCCTCGGCCTTGATGAACTTCTCCATCAGCTTGCCCATGGGCAGGACCACGAAGAAGTACAGGACCGCCGCGGTCATCAGGAACGAGATCATGGCGTCGACGAAGGCGCCGTACATGAACTGGCTGCCGTTGACCTCGAAGTAGAGGTCCGCGAAGGTCGGGACCCCGCCGAAGATCCCCAGGAGCGGGGTGATGAACCCTTCGGTGAACGCCGAGATGAGTCCGGCGAAGACGGAGCCGATGACGACCGCGACCGCCAGCTGCACCAGGTTTCCCTGGAGCAGGAACTTCTTGAAGCCTTCCATGGAACTGCCCTACGTGTTCGTGATTGATGGGGACGCGCCCGAAGTGGCGCCCGGACAGCTTTCACCACCCCTGGTCATCGGTCAACCGCGAATCGTCACAGACAGCCGCGAAGAGGTCGCGTGCCCGGCCAGGGCCCGGGCTTCCTCGCTGGTCGCGGCGATCAGGACCAGCGCACCGCCCTCCCCGCTCGGACCCTCCTCAGAGGGCACGGCGAGAACGGGCCGGTCACCGACCACCTCGACGGCGGGCCCGGGTCTGGTGGGCGGCCCGCCGAAGTCGTCCGCGCCCGTCGCGGCCAGCACGTCCACTCGGCTGCCTGGGGACAGCAGACCGACGGCCCCCGGGTCGGCCACCCGCACCGGCACGGCGACCATGTCCGCCCCGTAGGGGAGCGCGGGCGGGTCGCTCAGGCGGGCGTCGGTCAGCACCTCGCCCCGGCGCACGGGTGCGTTCAGCGAGAGCCCGGCCGCCCGGTCCCCGGGCGAGAGCGCCCCGTCCGGTACGGAGCTCTCCGTCAGGACCAGGGGCGTGAGGTCCTCCTCGGACAGGGGCGCGGAGGCGTCGAGGTCCCGCGCGGCGACGAGCACCTCCGCCCGGGGTTGGGGCGGGGGCCGCAGGACGAGGACCGCGCACACCACGGCCAGCGCGGTCAGGACGGCGGCGACGGTACGGCGGTGGCGGTCGAGCAGGCGGAGCGGGCCGCGCCGGAGCCGGAACGCGGGAGGGGAGGTGCTCATACCTCCAACGCTAGGCCGGGAGAGGCGGCCCCGGAGGGTTGTCCACAGGGCGGATTCCCACCCCGGGGCCCGTCACACGGGGCCCGGCAGACAACAGAAGCGCCGCCGAGGGGTCTCGGCGGCGCGGCCACGGTCAACGGTGCGGTGGCTCAGCTGCTGGTCGCGGCGGTGCTGCCGCTGGTGCTCTTGCTGGTCGACTTGTCGCCGCCGCCCGTGCTGGGGGTGGAGGCGGCGGGGGTGGCGGTGGAGCCGGAGTCGGAGGAGGGCTTGGCGGCGTCGCCGGACTTGCCGCCGTTGCCCTCGGTGCCGCCCTCAGCGGTGTTGGAACCGGTCAGGGCGGAGCTGTTCGTGGTGGACTTGCCGCTGTCGGTGCGGTAGAAGCCCGAACCCTTGAAGACGATGCCGACCGCGGAGTACACCTTGCGCAGGCGCCCCTCGCACTCGGGGCAGACCGTCAGCGAGTCGTCGCTGAAGCTCTGCACGACCTCCATCTGGGCGTCACACTCGGTGCACGCGTACTGGTACGTAGGCACTGTTCCGGGTCCTCCTTGCTGGCACTCACACCCGTTGACTGCTAAATAGTACGCGTTCGCCGACCACAGCCGCGACAACCCCTCCCCCTGCGGCGCCGGGCGTCCCCAGGGTCGGGCCGTACCCGGTCGGGGGCCGCACGGGGTGCTCGTGTTCGGGGTGGGTGCGGGACACGACCGCCAGCCATAACGCCGCGACCCGGTGCCTTAATCCCCGGAGCCTCCCGAGAGCGGTGCCCCCGGGGTCCCGGCCCGACTCACACCGCCCGGCCGTCCGGGTTCCCTCCTGGCCAGGCCGCCGCGTTCGGGTCGAACACGTGGAGCCCGCCGCCCGGGGTCACGACCGCGTCCACCGGCCGGTCGTGCCCCTCCACGGGCAGCGCGTCCACGAACTCCTCGTCATGGACCACGGCGATCGCCGGGGTGCGCGGGCCCCTGTGGGGCAGCGCGCGGTCGTAGCAACCCGCGCCGCGCCCCATCCGCGTCCCGCGCCGGTCCACCGCCACGGCCGGGCAGACCACCGCGTCCGCGCGGCCGAGCACTTCGGGGCCGTACCGGTGCCCGGTCGGCTCCACCAGGCCGTGGCCGGCCGGTTCGAGGCCGTCCGGGCCCTCGTAGGCCGCCCAGTCGAGGGTCCCGTCGGGCAGGAAGATCGGCAGCAGCACGTACGTGCCCCGCTTCCACAGCGCGTCGACCAGACCGCGCGTGCCGGGTTCGCCGCCCACGGAGTAGTAACAGGCCACCGTCCCGCCCATGGCCAGCCAGGGGAGCCCCATCAACGTGTCGCGGACCGCGGAAGCCACACGGTCGCGCTCCGCCGCGCCCCTCTCCCGCCGCGCGGCGAGCAGGCGCGCGCGCAGCGCGCGCTTGGCGGTCCGGTCGTGGTCGTTCGAGGCACCCATGGGCCCAGTGTGGCACCGGACCCCGATTTCCTCCGAGGGGTGAACACGCGGTTGCGGTTTCCACGACTTCGCCCGAAACGACGGGGACTTCTCGGCCACGGGAAGTCATCGGTCCACGTAACGCGGGTTGTCTGTCCTAAAGTGCCGTTCATGAGCGCCGACACCGACCAGAAGCGATCCCGCACCGACGCCGCCGTGACCAAGGCGGTCGTTCCGGCCGCGGGCCTGGGCACCCGCTTCCTGCCCGCCACCAAGGCCACTCCCAAGGAGATGCTGCCGATCGTGGACAAACCCGCGATCCAGTACGTCGTGGAGGAGGCCGTCGAAGCCGGGCTCGGCGACGTCCTCATGATCACCGGGCGCAGCAAACGCTCCATTGAGGACCACTTCGACCGCGCCTACGAACTCGAGGAGGCGCTCGCCGCCAAGGGGGAGGAGGACAAGCTCCGCTCGGTCCGCGAGTCCAGCGACCTCGCCCAGGTCCACTACGTCCGCCAGGGTGAGCCCCGGGGGCTGGGACACGCCGTGCTGTGCGCGCAGGCCCACGTGGGCGACAACCCCTTCGCGGTGCTCCTGGGCGACGACCTCATCGAGTCGGCCGACCTGCTCCGCCGCATGATCGAGGTCCGTCAGAGCCACGGCGGCAGTGTCGTCGCGCTCATGGAGGTGGAGCCCGAACAGGTCTCCCTCTACGGCTGCGCGGCGGTGGAGACCACCGACGAGGACGACGTCGTCACCGTCACCGACCTGGTTGAGAAGCCCTCGCGCGAGCAGGCGCCCAGCCGTTGGGCGATCATCGGCCGCTACGTGTGTGACCCGGCGGTCTTTCCCGTACTGCACGACACCCCGCCCGGGCGCGGTGGCGAGATCCAGCTGACCGACGCCCTGAAGGAGCTGGCCAGGACCAGCCCCGAGAAGGGCGGCGGTGTGCACGGCGTGCTGCTGCGCGGCAACCGCTACGACACCGGGAACAAGGCCGAGTACATCCGCACCGTGGTCGAGTTCGCCTGCGGCCGCCCGGACCTGGCGGACGAGCTCCTGCCCTGGCTGAGGGAGTTCCTGGACCGCCAGGAGAAGCTCCGGGGCTGACCCGGGGGCACCGGGTCCGGGACGTCGGCTCCGGAGGTCGTCACAATGGGACCGGGGCCTCCCCCTGTGACGGGGGAGGCCCTCACAGCGCGTCCACGACCCGGAAGGACCTCATGAAGAGCGTCGAACAGCACATCTCCGACCTTCTGGGGCTGGTCGCGGTGCCCGAGCCGACCGAGCTGGACCTGCTCCAGGCGCACGGGACCGTGCTCGCCGAACCGGTCGTCTCCCCGGTGTCCCTGCCGGGCTTCGACAACTCCTCGATGGACGGCTACGCCGTGCACGCCGCCGACCTGGCCGAGGCCACCGCCGACCGCCCCGTCCGGCTGCCGGTGGTGGCCGACATCCCGGCGGGTGACGCGGACCCCGCCGCGATCCGGCCCGGACTGTGCGCCCGCATCATGACCGGCGCCCCCCTACCCGAGGGGGCCGACTCCGTGGTCCCGGTGGAGTGGACCGACGGCGGCACCGTGGATGTGGCGATCCACCGCCCCGCGCAGGCGGGGGGTTTCGTCCGGCGCCGGGGCGAGGACGTGATGGAGGGCGCGACAGTGCTGAGCGCCGGGGTTCGCGTCGGTGCGGGGGAGATGGGTGTCCTCGCGGCGGTCGGGTGCCGCTCGGTGCCGGTCCGCCCTCGGCCGCGCGTGGTGGTGCTCTCCACCGGTGAGGAGCTGGTCGAGCCGGGCCGCCCCCTCGGTCCGGGGCAGATCTACGAGTCCAACAGCTACATGCTGGCCGCCGCCGCCCGGGACGAGGGCTGCGAGGTGTACCGCCACGGCTTCGTCGGCGACGACCCGGTCACCGTCTGGGACACGTTGGAGGACCTCCTGGTCCGCGCCGACGTGGTGGTCACCACCGGCGGTGTGAGCATGGGCGCCTACGACGTGGTGAAGGAGGTGCTCTCCACCAAGGGCACCGTGGAGTTCACCCAGGTGGCGATGCAGCCCGGCAAACCCCAGGGGTTCGGCACGATCGGACCGGACGACACTCCGATCATCACCCTCCCGGGCAACCCGGTGAGCGCCTTCGTGTCGTTCCACCTGTTCGTTCGGCCGGTCCTGCGCAGGCTGCGGGGTCTGCCCCCGAACCCCCTGCCGAGTGTGCGGGCGCGCCTGGCCACCCCGGTCGGATCGCCCCGGGACCGCCGCTCCTACCTGCGCGCGGTGCTGTCCGACCCCATCGCGCCGGACCCGGTGCCCGCGGTCGCTCCGGCGGTGCGCCAGGGCTCCCACCAGCTGTCCGCGCTGGCCGGGGCCAACGGTCTCCTGATCGTCCCCGAGGAGGTCACCGAGCTGGCCGCCGGTGAGATGGTGGAGGTCCTGGTCCTGCCGGAGCCCTGAGCAACGGTCCGGCTGTCCCCGCGGAGGAGTACCGTCGTCCTGGGACACGCGCCGCGCGTCCCCGTGGCTGACCGTTCCGGGCTGCCGCGTGTTCCGTACCAGACGATGAGTGGCTCCACAGCGATGACCGACACCCCACGCCCGGAGGCGCACCCCTCCGGCCTCACGCACCTCGACGAGTCCGGCTCGGCGCGCATGGTGGACGTCTCCGCCAAGTCCGTCAGCGCCCGTACGGCCACGGCCACCGGCAGGGTCCTGCTCAACCCGGAGACGGTCGCGGCCCTGCGTGGCGGAGGGGTCCCCAAGGGTGACGCCCTCGCCGTCGCCCGGATCGCCGGTATCCAGGGGGCCAAGCGCACCCCGGACCTCGTTCCGCTGTGCCACCCGATCGCCGTGCACGGCGTGGACGTTGACCTGACGGTGACGGACGACGGGGTGGACGTCAGTGCCACGGTGCGCACCGCAGACCGCACCGGCGTCGAGATGGAGGCGCTCACCTGCGTGATGACCGCCGCGCTCGGACTGGTCGACATGGTCAAGGCGATCGACCCGGAGGCCGAGGTGACCCGGGTGCGGGTCGAGGAGAAGACCGGCGGGAAGAAGGGCCACTGGAGGCGCGGTGAGTGACGCCGTGCACCGGGTCGCGGTGGTGACCGCCTCCAACCGCGCGGCGTCCGGGGTCTACCCGGACCGCTCCGGGCCGGTGATCGTCGAACGGCTCCGGGCCATGGGCTGCGCGGTCGTCGGGCCGTGGGTGGTTGCTGACGGCGCGCCCGTCGCCGAGGCGATCGAGCGGGCCCTGGACGAGGGCGTGGACGCCGTCCTGACCACCGGGGGTACCGGGCTCACGCCGCAGGACCTCACGCCGGAGGCGACGCGCCCGCTCCTGACACGGGAGATCCCCGGGATCGCGGAGGCCCTCAGAGCGGCTGGTCGGGAGAAGGGTGTGCCCACGGCCATCCTCTCGCGGGGCCTGGCCGGGATCGCGGAACGTTCCGGACACCGCGCGGTCGTGGTGAACCTGCCCGGTTCCCGAGGCGGCGTGCGCGACGGGATGGACGTCCTGGAGCCTGTTCTGGGCCACGCGATCGACCAGCTCCGGGGTGGAGACCATCCTCGGCCCGAATGACACCCGACAATGACCGGAATCACATCCGGGGCATTCCGGGAGCGGAGAATTGCTTGACCCCCCTCCGGTTTTCGGTGCTGGAGTGAATGGAGTTTGGAAACATCCGATTCTCGTGCAGTGAGGGTGACGCCCGCCACCTCACGCCCGCGGAGTGGAATACTGGAAGGCGTCACCGACACCGGGAGCTCCGCGAGCGCCGAGGGCCGGTGGCACGACCGCGCAGGGCGGTCCGGAGGGCTTGGAAGGACGGACGTGAACCGCAGACAGGGGTGGCCCGTCACCCTTCACGAAGGGCCGATCGCGCTTCGCCCTCTGCGCCTTCGCGACGCCCCCCTCCTCCGGGACACCCGGGCGCGCAACGCCGAGTGGCTGCGTCCCTGGGAGCCCACCTATCCCGAGATGCCGCTCCGCACCACCGGGCTGACGCCCTACGTGGCCATGCTCCAGGCCATCCGCCGCGAAGCCAGGCTGGGCCTGTCGATGCCGTGGTCCATCACCTACGAAGGCCGCTTCGTGGGACAGCTCACAGTGGGCGCCATCGTGTGGGGCTCGGCCAGATCGGCGCAGGTCGGCTACTGGGTCGACAGTGCCTACGCTGGGCGGGGGATCACCCCGACCGCCGTCGCCCTGGCCGTCGACCACTCCTTCTTCACCGTCGGACTCCACCGGATCGAGGCCAATATCCGTCCCGAGAACCGCGCCAGCCGACGAGTGGTCACCAAGCTGGGATTCCGCGACGAGGGGGTGCGCAGACGTCAGCTCCACATCGACGGAGCCTGGAGGGACCACATCTGCTACGCGCTCACGGCGGAGGAGGTACCCCGAGGAGCGCTGCGCCGCTGGTACGACGGGGCTCCTTCCGGTCCGCCAGAGGAGGGGAGTTCCGGCCCCGGTTCCGCATTGGGGCCACAGGGCCCGAACGGTGTCGACGATCCGTGGGATCCGGCGAGTCCGTACCCGGGATCGAACTGAACATGGCACGATCACGGATGCGTCCGGATCTTAAACCCCTCTTTAAGCACAATGATTCATTACTTTGCGTTGAATTGGCACTGCGCTCCGCAGTCATCGCCTGACCTGCTCTTTCGTTCGGGAGGGTGTGACGACCGAAACTGAGGGTCCACAATCTTGCGACACTCCGGTCGGAATGTGGCGCATTTATGGACACGGGGTCGTACCGTGCGGAACATAGACGCATTGACGATGCGGGCAACGCGTGGATATGGCGCACGGGAATCGATCCCGGTCCGACGAGGGCCAGGAACGAAGTCCAGCCGGAGGACGTCTCTACTTCCGGGAGTACGTCCAGCCACACGCGCGGCGGTGTCGACGAAGTGTCGACCAACGTTCAGTGGCCGTCATCGTGAGGAGGGGTGATGAGCAGCTCTCCTCTGTACCTGGCCATCGTGGTGGTCTGGCTCATCGTCCTCGTCCCGATGCTGCTGCGGAAGGACTCGGTGGACTCCGTCCACGAGGACACCCGCCGCGAGGACGAGGACGTCGAGGCGACCGAGGCCGACGAGTACTTCGAGCAGCGCGCTGAGGACGCCTCAGACGACGAGGCGGACCCGGACCTGACCGAGACCCAGGTGATCCACCGTCCCGTCCTCAGTGGCGACCAGGGCGCCGTGGGGGAGGCTCCGGAGCGGAGCCAGCCGGTCGCCGAGGCGCGCACGCGTGTCGGGCACGAGCCCCGGTCCCGCGTCATCGCGCGCCGGCGCCGACGGACCACCGTCCTCACCCTGCTGAACGTCGGCACGATCATCGCGGTCGCCTTCGGTCTGGGTCCCTGGTGGGTGATCGCCCCGCCGGTCCTGCTGCTCTTCGGGCACATGGCCCTGCTGCGCGAGGCCGCCAAGGCCGACGCCGAGCGCCGCGAGGCGGCGGTCAGGGCGCGCCGCCGGGCGGCCCTGAGGGCTCGCCGAGCCGAGGTGGAGCAGGCCCGCGAGGCCGAGCGCGAGGCCGAGATCATCGCCTTCATCGAGCGTCGCAGCCACGTCTACGACCAGTACGCGGACGCCCGACTGCGGGCCGCCGGAGACTGAGCCAGAAGGTCCGGTTCGGACCACACGCAATCTCCTGATAGTCTTTCAAACGTCTTCAGGGGCTATGGCGCAGTCCGGTAGCGCACCTCGTTCGCATCGAGGGGGTCTGGGGTTCAAATCCCCATAGCTCCACTTCACTCTGAAACGACCCTGCTCGGGGGCCTCTGGCCTCCTTGCCGGGTCGTTTCGTCTTTCCCCAAGGGGGCGACCCCCTTGGTACCCCCGGGTGGCTCTGAAACGACCTTGCTCGGGGGCCTCTGGCCTCCTCGCGGGGTTGTTCTGTCTTTCCTCAAGGGGCACGACGACCGCGAGACACGTCGAAGGGCCCGGTTCAGCGAACCGGGCCCTTCGACGTGTCCCTGGCCGTGCCGGACGGATGCTGCTGTTCCCTGTGGCGGGCGGTCGTCCGGACCGGAGCCCCGAGTGTCACCGGCGAAGTGTCTATCCCCTGAAGCGGGTGGACCGGTGTGCGTCCCAGGGTACCTCGGTGGTCCCGGATGTCCTATGGGTCGGGGAGCGCGGATCTCGGTGCGACCGGATCTATCCAGTGGAAACTTTCCGTTGTATAGTCTGCTGCATGGCAGACGGATACCACCATGGGAACCTGCGGGCCGCAGTGCTCGCGCGGGCGGCGGAGGTCATCGAACGGGAGGGCCCCTACGCCTTCAGCCTGCGATCACTCGCGGCCGACCTCGGAGTGAGCCACACGGCCCCGCGGTACCACTTCGGCAGCAGGGAGGGCGTTCTCAACGCCCTGGCCACCGAGGGCTTCGCCGAGCTGGCCGACCGGTTGGCCGTCAACAGGGAAGCGGGCGGCGGTTTCCTGGAGTCCGGGGTCGAGTACGTCCGCTTCGCCACGGAGCGCCCGGCGCACTTCCAGGTGATGTTCGCGCCGACCCTGCTCGACGAGGCCGACCCCGCGCTCGCCGCCGCCCGGGGCGCCGCCTTCGACGAACTGCGCTCCGGTGTGGCCTCGGTGTCCGACGAGGGGAACCGGGTGGACGACCCGGCCGCCGGGGTGGTGGCGGGCTGGTCGATCGTGCACGGCATCGCCACCCTGGCGCTCACCGGAAACCTCGACAGCTCCGGCGTGCGGGCCCTGCTGGGGGACACCGATCTGCTCACCATCACCCGACGTAGCGCCGGGCTCCTCTTCGGCCCCTCGGGGCGACCCCCCTCACCAGCACAGGAGTGACCCATGTCCGCCGCAGCGCTCATCACGTCCGGCGCCGTCCTGCTCACCGTGGTCGGCATCGCCTACGGGGGCACGTTCATGCTCCGGGTGGTCAACGGTGCCTTCCCCGCCAACGAACTCCAGCGCTCCTACTTCCGCGCGGGGCACGCGCACGCCGGGGTCCTGGTGATCCTCGGCCTGGTCGTCCGACTCCTGCTGGACCAGCCCACCGTCCCGGACTGGGGGCGGCTCCTCGGTGACCTGGTTCTCCTGGCCACCGTCCTGATGCCCGCCGGGTTCTTCCTGTCGGTGGTGGGCCGCGATCCCCAGGCCCCCAACCGGCTGAGGGTCCTCATCCCGTTGGGGGCGGCGAGTCTGGTGATCGGCCTGGTCGCCGCGGGTGTCGCGCTCATCGTGGGTGGCCTGGCGATCCGCTGAGCCCTCCGCCTTTCCGGTCGTGAACGGCTTCCCCGTCCCGGTGTGGAAGGGGGAGCCGTTCACGGCGTTTTCGGCGGAGAATACTGCCGTTAGTGATTGGCCGAAAACCGGCTTCGGCTCCTGCGGCGGGACCGTCTTCCAGGGGGAGGCGCGTTCCACCTCCGATACGAAGCGTGATCGTCCGTCTTCTGGTGATACGCCCAAGAAGCCATGGTCTGTGGCGGTTTCTTCTGGCTTGTCCCCCTACTGGTCCGCGTCACCACGACGGGACCCGAACCGGCGCCGCCGATTGTGCGGTTTCCCAGCGCCCAAACCACAATAGCGATACCATCACACTCTGTTATGTTCGCCCTCGGGGATTTTGCCCCGCGCCGGTCTTGTCTTTGCAGGTCATCGGGGAGGGTCTGTTTGGCATGGGGCAAAGGGAACTCGCCTGAACTGCGACGACAGTGACTTCAGTGGGCTTTCCTGTGCCACTGCTGCAATCTTCGGTCGAGGGCTGACCACGGAATGACGAATATTCGAGCATGGGTCTTGTGAAGCCCGTCCGGATGGGACATCTTGGTTGCGGGATGGGCCGGAGACATCGATGGAAAGGTGGATGCCATGACCATGCACGCGAAGGCCTCTCGCAAGAGCAACGGCTGGAGCTGGTGGTAACCAGCACACGCTGAACGTTCTCCTGGGAACTCACGTGTAGGGGGGTCTGTCCGACGTCGTCGGCGGGCCCCTTTCGCGTGCCCGGAACGGGCGCGTTCACGGAGCGCAGGGGCGGCTTCGCGGGGGACCGCCACCGGGAGGGGGGATTTGACCCCCGACCGCAACGGGTAGGAGCCCGGTACGACAACAGGACAGTCAGGTCCGGATCGACCGTGAAGGGGCGGAACCTCCGTGTCCGACTCCCCCCAGTACCCAGGCGGATACCAGCAGCCAGAGGAACCAGAACCGCAGGGCGGGTACGTCCGCCCCACCGAATCCGAGCAGGCGCCGCGCCGCGCCGCACCCCGGCCGGAACCGAGACCGGGGGAGCACGAACCACCGGTCGCAGCCGAACGGTTCCGGCGTACGACCCCGGCCAGGAGCAAGGTCATCCCGGTGGAACGGAGCCGGGGATTCTGGCGCCTGGCCACCGGCACCGTCTTCTACGTCATGATCGTCGGCGGTATGGCCGACTACGTCGATCCGGGTCTGCGCATCGCCGCCCACCTGGGCTTCTGGCTCCTGATCGGGCTGGCGTTCCTGGTCGCGACGGCCCGCGAGCGCCGTCACGACTGGGCGCCCCGCCCCCGGTGGCCGTGGATCGCCGCGGCGCTGGGCGGCGCGGTGACGGCGGAGGTGCTGATCGTGGTCCTGGGCTCGCCCGCGATCATCATCGGGGGGGTGGTGCTGCTCGCCCTGGGATCGTTCTTCCTGATGCTGGTCGGCTGAGGGGCCGACGGCAGGAGCGCTACGTGGCCTCGTCGTCGAAGGGCGGGCGCTTGCCGTTGAGCTGGGAGGCGGGCCTGCGCTCCGCCTCCTCCTCTTCCTCCCAGAAGTGCTTCTGGATGAAGCGCTTGGGATTGAGGTCCTGGACATCGAAGTCCTTGTACTCCGGGCCGAGCCCCTCCTTGATGTCGTTGGAGGCGGAGTTGGCCATGGTGCGGAGCTGGCGCAGGACCCGGCCGACCTGCTGGGCGGCCTTGGGGAGCTGGTCGGGGCCGAAGATCAGCAGCGCGATCAGCAGGAGGATGACGAACTCTGCCCCACTGATGCCGAACATGTTCAGTCCTCGCTCCTGGTGTACCGACCGGCTTCAAGCAGGTTAACCGGTATCGCCGGGCTTGGGTAACCGCGTACCCCCTTGTTGGGGATCGGCGCGGCGCGGCCCTCCGAACACCCGGGGAAGCCCCCGGTCCGCCGCCCGAAAGCGGTCCAGCCCCCCGCTCGACGAGCGGAGGGCTGGGAAGACGCACGTGTGACGGTCAGACCGCGCGAACGTCCGCCGCCTGCGGGCCCTTCGGGCCCTGGATGATGTCGAACTCGACCTTCTGGTCCTCTTCCAGGTTCCGGAAGCCGGTACCCGCGATCGCCGAGTAGTGCACGAACACGTCGGGCTGACCACCCTCGACGGCGATGAACCCGAAACCCTTCTCAGAGTTGAACCACTTCACGGTGCCCTGAGCCATGTGCTCTCCCTTGGGGACTACGGCGGGACCGCACCCTGCTGGTCCCGGGTCGCCGGGCGCCAACCGACGAACGGTAATCCCGAATCGACGAGCGCCCACGTGCAGTTCCGCGAGGCGCCTCGGGCATCCATGGAAACAACAACAGCAACCAGTTGCAGACAGTACCAGGGGGAGTGGGGCTTTGCCGAGACTTTTCCGGCGCGAATCCGCGATTCCGGAGTGTCCTCTTTCGGCAACTCGAAACTGTTGCTTTCCTGCCCTTCTGCCACTAATGGAGATGTGTTCCGGGGAACGGTTTTCACCGTTCCCCGGAGTGTGTCAGGAAGCGTCCCTGCCGTAGACCCACACGTCGAACCAGAGCCGGTCGCGCCAGGTCTCCTCAGGTATCGGATAGGCGGACAACACCGGATACAGATAGGTGAAGTGGGCGATGATCAGCAGGACCACCACACCGAAGACCACCCCGCCCAGCGCCCGTAGGTACGGGGTGAACCGGGGGCTGTCCTCGCCAGCGCCCATCACCAGTCCCAGCGCGAGCACGATCGCCAGCACCAGGAAGGGCAGGATCGGCAGCGCGTAGAACAGGAACATGGGGCGTTCGGGGTAGGCGAACCACGGAAGCCAGCCCGCGGCGACCGCGAGCAGCACCGCGCCCGCGCGCCAGTCACGGAAGGTGATCCACCAGCCGAACATCACGGTCACGGCGATGATGCTGAGCCACCAGACGACCGGGGTACCGATGGAGACCACCGAGGTCACGCAGTTCCCGGTGTCGCACCCCACGGCCTGGCCGTTGTAGTGGAACAGCACCGGGGTGCGCATGACCAGCCACTCCCACGGCGCCGAGATGTAGGAGTGGTCGCTGCTCAGGTTGGAGTGGAAGTTCATCATGCGGCCGTGGTAGTCCCACAGGCTCCACAGGGCCTCCAGCGGCGAGCGCAGGAACCCCGGAATCCAGCCGGGGACGAGGCCCTCAGCGAAGTCCCGGTTGTAGCCGCCCCGGGTGAGGAGCCAGCCCGACCACGAGACGAGGTAGACGACGCCCGCCACCACCACGGTCTGCACGAACGCGGGGACGGCGTCGAAGCCGAACCACCGGCCCAGCGGACGACGCTGACCCGCGCTGCGCCGGGCCCCGTAGTCCCAGGCGACGGTGAGCAGGCCGAAGGCCGCCACGAAGAACAGGGCGGACCACTTGGTGCCGATCGCCAGACCGAAGCACAGCCCCGCAGCCAGGCGCCACCAGCGCATACCGAGCCAGCCCACCGCGGTGACGTCGGCCCCGGCCTCGGCGAGCCGTGCCAGCCGCTCCCTCGTGCGGTCCCGGTCGATCACCAGGCACGCGAACCCGGCCAGGATCCACAGGGTGAGGAAGATGTCCACCATGGCGATGCGGCTGAGCGTGAAGTGCAGGCCGTCCATCGCCATGATGAGCCCGGCCGTGCAGCCGAGCAGCACGGAGCGGGTCATCCGGGTGGCGAGCCGTACCAGGATGAGCACCGAGAGGACCCCGGCCACGGCCGAGGCCACCCGCCAGCCCTCGGGGGTCACGGCCGAGCCGAACGGCATGATCGAGTACAGCCAGTCGCCGAGCGCGATCATCCACTTGCCGACCGGCGGATGGACGATGAAGTCGCCCCCGCCGGTCCAGATGTTCGAGTCCCCCTGGCTCAGCAGGTCGTCGGAGTGGTCCAGCGCGTCGTGCTCGTACCCGAACTCCCAGAGGGCGTGGGCGTCCGTGGCGTAGTAGGTCTCGTCGAAGTAGATGCGGTCGGGCTGGCCGAGGTTGAAGAACCTCAGCGCCCCCGCGAAGCCCGCGACGACGAGGGCGCCCAGCCACCCCAGCCACCACGGGCTGGGCAGGCGGGGCGAGAAACGGGAACGGAGCGTGGGCGGCTGGGCCGCGGCCGGGGGGTTCGAGGGTGGTACCTCGCTGTGAAGTGCGGTGCTGGTCATCTCGGCTCGTAGGTTGGGGTCAGAGATGGGGGTCCGTTGCGGACGGGCCGCGAAACCGGGTTTCGGGTGGCGCGATAGAGCCAACCGTAGCGCGACAGAACGGGGATCACAGTGGTTGAGGTCGTTGACGGGACGCGGCGAGTCGGGAGGCTCGTGCTGGCGGGTCTGCCCATCGGAAACCAGGAGGACGCGCCGCCCCGACTGCTCCACGCGCTCGAGGAGGCGCGCGTGATCGCGGCCGAGGACACCCGTCGCCTCAGGCAGTTCGCCTCCCGTTCCGGCATCCGGTTGGGCGGGGCGACCGGTGCCCGGATCGTGTCCTACTACGACCAGAACGAGAGCCGCCGGAGCGAGGAACTCCTGGCCGACCTCCGCCGTGGCGAGGAGGTGCTGGTCGTCACCGACGCCGGGATGCCCGGGGTGTCCGACCCCGGATACCGTCTGGCCGCCGCCTGCGCGGACGAGGGGATTCCGGTCACCGCCATTCCGGGTCCGTCCGCGGTGACCACGGCCCTGGTGGTGTCCGGGCTGCCCACCGACCGATTCTGCTTCGAGGGCTTCCCTCCGCGCAAGGGCCTGAAGGGGTATCTGACCGAACTGGCCGACGAGCGCCGCACGATGGTGTTCTTCGAGAGCCCGCACCGGATCGCCGCCACCCTGGAGGCGATGTCCGGGGCCTTCGGGGCGGACCGCCGCGCGGCGGTGTGCCGTGAGCTCACCAAGACCTACGAGGAGGTCCGCCGGGGCGGTCTCGGGGAGCTGGCCGCGTGGGCGGCCGAGGGGGTGCGGGGCGAGATCTCCGTGGTCGTGGAGGGTGCCCGCCCCCGGGCGGAGCGCACCAGTGACACCGACCTGGTGGAGGCAGTGGCCGCCCTGGAGGAGGAGGGTGTGCGCCGCAAGGAGGCCATCACCAGGGTGGCCAAGGAGACCGGGGTGCCCAAGCGCCGCGTGTACGACCTGGTCCACGGGGTCGTCGAAGCTGAGTGAGACCCGCGTCGCTTCCCGGAACCTTTTCCGGCGGGCGGCGTCGAACCTGGCAGTAACGGCGACAGGAACGAGGATCCGACCATGCGCAGCGAGCTCTTCCAGCAGGCCCAGGAGACCCAGCGCCCGGGCATGCACCTGCAGAACCACAAGATGCTGAGGGTGGGCCTGAACGGCGAGTTCCTCGCCCGGCAGGGCTCGATGGTCGCCTACCAGGGCAACATCGACTTCGCCTACCAGGGATCCGGCAGCGTCGGAAAGTTCTTCAAGAAGGCCTTCACCGGTGAGGGCCTGCCGCTGATGCGCGTCTCCGGGCAGGGCGACGTCTTCCTGGCCCGGGACGCCTGGGACATCCACCTGATCGACCTGGAGGGCGACTCCATCACGGTCAGCGGGGAGAACGTACTCGCCTTCGAGCCCGGCCTCGATTGGGACATCCGCCGTGTCCAGGGCGCCGGAATGGCGGCCGGGGGCCTGTTCAACACCGTGTTCACCGGGCACGGCCGAGTGGCGGTCGCCTGCCACGGGACCCCCGTGCTGCTCAACGTCGACCAGCCCACCTTCGTCGACACCGACGCGGCCGTGGCGTGGTCGAGCACGCTCCGGGCCGGGATCCGGAGCACCGTCAGGGCGGGCGCCATCATCGGGCGCGGCAGCGGTGAGGCCTTCCAGCTCTCGCTGGAGGGTCAGGGCTTCGTGCTGGTGCAGGCCTCGGAGGGCGCCCCCGCCCCCACGCAGGCCTGACGCAGAGCGCTCCCGGAAACGGGGAGGGGCCCCGGCCCGCGCGGTGGGCGCGGACCGGGGCCCCTCCTCTGCCTGCGGGCCGGGATCAGACGACGGCGCCGTCGTCCGCGTCCCGGGCGGCCTTGGCGGCCACCTTCTCCTTGGCCTTGCGCTCCTTGAGCACATGCGGCGCGGGCGTCCTGTCCCACTTCTGGAGCCAGATGGCGATCGGCACCGCGACGAACACGGTGGAGACCACACCGGTGGTGAGACCGACCAGCATCGCGATGGAGAAGTCCTGGAGCGAGGACCCACCGAGGAAGGTGAGGAAGCCCAGGATGATCCACGCGCCGACGGTCGTGTTGACCGTACGCGGCAGGGTGTTGAGCACCGCGCGGTTGGCGATCTCCTTGAACGAGGACTTCTCGTCCCTCGCCCACTCGTCTCGGACACGGTCGAACACCACCACCGTGTCGTTGACCGTGAAGCCGATGACACTCAGGATCGCGGCGAGGAAGACACCGTCGATCGGCTTGCCCAGCCAGATGAACAGACCGATGACCAGCACCATGTTGAAGGCCAGCGACAGCATGGTGGAGACACCGAAGGACCAGCGGAAACGCCAGGCCAGGTAGATCATCTGGAGGGCCAGGGCCGCAGCCAGGGCGATCAGGGCCCGGTTGCGCAGCTCGTCGCCCATGCTCGGGCCGATCAGCTCGTCGCTGACCATCTCCACGCCGCCGGTCTCCTCGGTGAGGGCGTCGGCGATGCCGGCGGCCTCGGCGTCGGAGATGTCACCGGTGCGCACGGCGATGTCGCCGTTACCGGACTCCTGCACCACGGCGGTGTCCGAACCCGGGAAGTTCAGCCCGGAGATGACCGAACGCGCCTCGTCGACCGAGAGGGTCTGGTCCCCGGTGATCTCGTACTCCAGGACCCGGCCGCCGGTGAACTCGACACCCAGGTTGGTGTCGCGGACCAGCGGGGCGGCGATCGCGACGAGCACGATCAGCGCCGCGACGATCAGACCGTTGCGGCGGTGGTCCATGAGCTGCGGGTTCTTCTCGACCAGCCAGGTGCGGACCGGGCCGATGCGGTCGAGACCGGTGATCGACGGGTGCTTCTTGATGACCGCGCGCCGCACGGCCCACTCGACGAACACGCGCGCGATGATCAGTGCGGAGATCATCGACGCGATGGTGCCGATGCTCAGCGTGACGCCGAAGCCCTGCACGGTGCCGGAGGCGAAGAAGAACAGCAGACCGGCGGCGAGGAACGTGGTGACGTTGGTGTCGAGGACCGCGCTCCAGGCCTTCTGCGTGCCCTGGACGAACGCCTTCTCCAGGTTGGGCGCGATGGCGCGGCGGCGACGGCGGGCCAGCGCGCCGCTCTCCGACTTGGCCGACTCGGAGTCGCCGGCGTCCTTCATGCCCGCGGACTTGTTGGCCTCGTAGGTCCGCTGTTGGCGCTGGTACTCCTCACGCGCGCGCTCGAAGATCAGCACGTTGGCGTCGATG
The DNA here is from genome assembly GCF_018070675.1 of Nocardiopsis sp. B62. Classification (NCBI taxonomy): domain Bacteria; kingdom Bacillati; phylum Actinomycetota; class Actinomycetes; order Streptosporangiales; family Nocardiopsidaceae; genus Nocardiopsis; species Nocardiopsis sp. B62. Next base: position 228,453 of record NZ_JAGPXK010000005.1, read on the forward strand.
GCCATACCGATCGCCAGCACGAAACCGGCCAGACCCGGGAGGGTCAACGTGGCCCCCAAGGCGACCAGCGCTCCGTAGGCGATCAGCGTGTAGAACGCCAGGGCGATCGAGGCCAGGAAGCCCACGAGCCGGTACACCACCGTGATGTACAGGGCGGTGAAGGCGATGCCGAGGAGCGCGGCGATGGCGCTGGCCTCGATGGCGGCGGCACCCAGGGTCGGGCCGACGGTCTGGCGCTGGACCTCGGTGACCGGCAGCGGCAGCGAGCCGCCCTCGATCAGCACGGCCAGCTCTTCGGCGCTCTCACTGGTGAAGTCGTTGCCGCTGATGGTGGTCTGACCACCGGACATACCGGCTTCACAGCCGATCTCCGGGGACACCTGCGGGGCGGAGATGATCTGGTCGTCCAGCACGATCGCCACACGGCGGCGGGGGTCGCCGTCGTTGTAACAGGCGGCCTTGCCGGTCAGTTCGCGCCACTGCTCGCGGCCCTCGCCACGGAAGCCGACGTTGACGACCCACTGGGCGCGGTTGGCGCTGTCCAGCGCAGCGTCGGCCGTGGAGACCCGGTCGCCCTGGATGAAGGTCTCACCCAGCTGGAGCATGTTGCCCTGCTCGTCGGGCAGGGTCTGGGCGACGTCCTCGGGGTTCTCCGCGGAGGGGCCCGCGGGAGCCTGGGGCATGCCGCCCTGGCCGCCGAGCATGTCCTCCAGGCCCTCCATACCCTCGAGGCCCTCCATGCCCTCCGGCAGTTCGCCGCCGCCCTCGGGGGCGCCGTCCTGGCCGTCGGAGGGGGCGCGGGCCTCGTCCGCGGGCGGGTTGGCGAAGTCGCCGCCTCCGCCGGGAGCCTGCACGCCCTGGCCACCCTGGTCGCCGACGCCCAGGACCTCGTGGAAGGACAGCTGGGCGGTCTGGCCGACGATCTGCGCGGCCTCCGCCGGGTCCTGCACGCCCGGGAGTTCGACGATGATGCGGTTCTCACCGGAGCGGGACATGGTCGCCTCGGCCACACCGAGGCGGTCGATGCGCTGTCGCAGCACCTCGACGACCTTGTCGGTGTTCTCCGAGTTGGCCTGCGTGCCGTCGGTGCCGTCCTGGGTCTCCAGGACGATCTGCGTGCCGCCGCTGAGGTCGAGCCCCAGGCGCGGTGGGATGAACCACGCCGCGCCGAACGCGACGAGGATGACGAGGAGGGAGATGAGCGCGCGTGTCCAGCGCGCCCCGGCTCCCGTTTGACTGGACAAGGGGTGAACCTCTCACTGCGGATGGTGGGTACCGGTCGCTTGCCCGGCGGCGCCGGGCAGGGGGGTGCGTGGGGCCGGTCCCGGCGCCGTCGAGGGCTCCGGGAGACGGCCGACCGGGATGGTCAGACGAGGGTGTGCGCGGTGAGAGGCGGTGCCCGGGTGGGCGGCAGCTCCTCCGCGTCGACCGTTTCGGGAACGGGGTCGTGGTGCGGCAGGGGCAGCGGCCACCAGGGTTGGTCCCACACCGCCAGGCGCAGTGCGCACGTGGGGACGACATCGGGCAGGTCCCGCAGTACCGACCGCTGGTCGCAGACGGAGACGGGCGGCCCGAGGGAGACCGTCTGGGTGCCGCGGTAGGGGTGCGCCTCCTCCGACGCCCCCGAGGGGTCGTCGTCGGCGGACTCCGCGGCGTCGCGCTCGGGGGCGCTGTGCCCTCCGTGCGCGGGCAGGGCGACGGTGTCCCTCTCCCCGGACAGGCCGGAGGCCACCGGGAAGGACAGGATGACCAGCAGGACCACGCTGGTGATCAGCGATCCGGTCCGCAGGGCAGGGCGGGGTAGGGCACGGGTAACCGTGGGGACCACCGCCTCAGAGCCGGGTTGGAGGGTCGTGCTGGCATCGGCCGGTGCCCCCGGGGGCACACGGCTCCATCCAGCAGAGCATACGGGTAGGCACCCTTCGGGGGGAATCACGTGAGTCGCCCCTGTGGACGGGGCCCTCCCCGGCGGACACCGGGTGTCCTTTGGTGCTCGGACACCCCGGGCCACCTTTAGTCTTGAGTCATGTCGTCGAATCGCCACATCCTGACCGCGGTCGCCTGGCCCTACACCAACGGCCCGCGCCACATCGGCCACGTCTCCGGTTTCGGGGTCCCCTCCGACGTCTTCTCTCGCTTCCAGCGAATGTCGGGGAACAGCGTGCTGATGGTCAGCGGCACCGACGAGCACGGCACCCCGATCCAGGTGCTGGCCGACCAGGAGGGCGTGTCCGCCCGGGAGCTGGCCGACCGCTACAACCGGATCATCGCCGAGGACCTGGTCGCGCTCGGACTGTCCTACGACCTGTTCACCCGCACCACCACCGGCAACCACTACTCCGTCGTCCAGCAGCTGTTCACCACGCTCTACGACAACGGTTACGTCTTCACGCGCACCACCCAGGGCGCGATTTCCCCGTCCACCGGCCGTACGCTGCCCGACCGCTACATCGAGGGCGTCTGCCCGATCTGCGGCTTCGACGGCGCGCGCGGCGACCAGTGCGACAACTGCGGGAACCAGCTCGACCCGATCGACCTGATCTCGCCCCGTTCGCGGATCAACGGCGAGACGCCGGAGTTCGTGGACACCGAGCACTTCATGCTCGACCTGCCCGCCTTCGCCGACGTCCTCACCGACTGGCTCAAGGGCAAGGAGGGTGAGTGGCGCCCCAACGTCCTCAAGTTCTCCCTGAACCTGGTGGAGGACCTCCAGCCGCGCGCGGTCACCCGTGACCTCACCTGGGGCGTGCCGATCCCGCTGGACGGCTGGAGCGACAACGCCGCCAAGCGCATCTACGTCTGGTTCGACGCGGTCATCGGCTACCTGTCGGCGTCCATCGAGTGGGCCCGGCGCGTGGGGGAGCCCGAGGCCTGGCGCCGCTGGTGGCAGGGCGACGAGAACGAGTCCTTCTACTTCATGGGCAAGGACAACATCGTCTTCCACTCGGTCATCTGGCCGTCCATCCTGCTCGGAGCGAGCGGGAAGGGCGACCGGGACGGCGACGTCGGTCCGCTCGGCGAGCTGAACGTGCCCACCGAGGTGGTCTCCAGCGAGTTCCTCACCATGGAGGGGCAGAAGTTCTCGTCCTCGCGCCGCGTGGTGATCTACGTGCGCGACTTCCTGGAGCGCTACTCCGCCGACGCGCTGCGGTACTACATCATGGCCGCGGGTCCGGAGAACCAGGACACCGACTTCACGTGGGCCGAGTTCGTCCGCCGCAACAACGACGAGCTGGTGGCGGCCTGGGGCAACCTGGTCAACCGCTCCATCTCCATGGCGGCCAAGAACCTCGGTGAGATCCCCGCCGCGGGTGAGCTCACCGACGAGGACCGCGCGGTCCTGGCCGCCTCCCGGGAGGCCTTCGCGACCGTGGGCGCCCGGCTGGAGAGGTCGCAGTTCAAGGCGGCGCTCCAGGAGGCCATGCGCACCGTCGCCGAGGCCAACAAGTACATCTCCGACCAGGCTCCGTGGGCGCTCAAGAAGACCGACCCGGAGCGGATGGCGACCGTCCTGCACGTCTCCCTCCAGCTGGTCAGCGACGCCAACACCCTGCTCACGCCGTTCCTCCCGGAGTCGGCGAACAAGGTGTACGCGATGCTCGGAGGCACGGGCACCTGGACGGGTATGCCGCGCATCGAGTCCGGCCACGACACCATCGGCGGCTCCGAGGAGAAGGTGGACTACCCGGTCATCACCGGTGACTACGCCGACAACGACGCCCGCTGGGAGTCGGTGCCGATCGTCGCGGGCACCCCGCTGGGCCGTCCCACCCCGTTGTTCACCAAGCTCGACCCGTCCGTCGTGGACGAGGAGCTGGCCCGCCTGTCCGGCGGCGACGAGTAGCGCCCGACCCCGCGCCGAGGCGGGCACCGGACCCACGCGGACCGGTGCCCGCCTCGGCGTGTTCGAGGCCGTTCGGGCCCCGTGGTGCCCATCGGTGCCGATTCGGGGGACCGGGCCACCTAGAATCACCACGGCGCACGCGGTACACGGTGATGGGGGCATGACATGGGCAGACGCAAGGGCAGTGCGGTCAGGGAGCGCAACGCGCAGACCCCGCCCCCCGCACCCGAGGCGCTGCCGGTGCAGGTGGCAGACAGCCACACCCACATGGACATGCAGACGCCCGAGGTCGAGGAGATCATCGCGGCCGCCGAGGCCGTGGGCGTCACCCCGCTCGTGCAGGTGGGCGTCGACCTGTCCTCCTCGCGTTGGGCGGCGGAGGTCGCCGCGAAGCACCCCGGCAAGGTGTGGGCCGCCGTCGCCCTGCACCCGAACGAGGCGCCGCGCGTGGTGCACGGCGACGGCGCCGAGGGCGTGGAGGCCGACGACACCGACTGGACAGGGAAGGCCCGCCCCGCCGGGGGGATCGAGGCCCTGGAGGCGGAGCTCGCCGAGATCGACGCGCTGGCGGCGCTTCCACAGGTGGTGGCGGTCGGAGAGACCGGCATGGACACCTTCCGGACCGGTCCCGAGGGCGCCCGCGCCCAGGAGGCGTCCTTCCGCCGCCACATCGCCATCGCCAAGAGGCACGGCAAGGCGCTCATGATCCACGACCGCGAGGCACACGAGGACGTCCTGCGGATCCTGGAGGAGGAGGGCGCGCCCGAGCGGGTGGTCTTCCACTGCTTCTCCGGCGACGCCGACATGGCCCGGGTGTGCGCGGAGCGGGGCTACTACATGAGCTTCGCGGGCAACGTCACCTTCGCCAGCGCCGAGCCCCTGCGCGAGGCGGCCAAGGTCGCCCCGCCCGAACTGGTGCTCGTGGAGACCGACGCCCCCTTCCTCACTCCCAAGCCCTACCGGGGCCGCCCCAACGCCCCCTATCTCATCCCGCTCACCCTGCGGGTGCTGGCCGGGACCAAGGGACTGGGCGAGGAGGAGCTGGCCGGGATCGTCGCGGACAACGCGCGGCGGGCCTTCGGGTTCTGAACGGGCGGGGCCGGAGCGGGTGAACACCCGCCCCGGCCCCGAGCCGGGTCAGAGGCCGCGCTTGAGCCTGCCGGCCTCCCGTCCCTCGCGGGTGTTGCGCTTCCACTCCCTGCGGCGCTCCGCACGCAGGCGGGCGTCGCCCCGGGACCGGTTCCACCCGGCCTCGCGGCGCAGCCTGAACCAGCGTTCGAGGCGCCCGGAGTCCAGCTCACCCTCGTCCACGGCGGCCCTGACCGCGCACCCGGGCTCGGCGCCGTGGGAGCAGTCCCGGAACCGGCACCGTTCCGCCAGTTCGTTGACGTCGGCGAAGGCGCGCTCCAAGCCACTCCCGTCCCCGGGGACGTCGATGCGGCGCACTCCCGGGATGTCCAGGAACAGCGCGCCCCCGGGCATGGCGATCAGCTGGCGGTGGGTGGTGGTGTGGCGGCCGCGACGGTCGTCGCGGATCGCCCCCGTCTCCATGACCGGCCGCCCGGCCAGCGCGTTGAGCAGGCTGGACTTCCCGGCGCCCGAGGTGCCGAGCAGGACCCAGGTGGCCCCTGGGCGCAGACGGGCGGACAGCTCGTCCAGGCCGAGGCCCCTGTGTGCGCTCACGGTGTGCACCTCGACGCCCGTGGTGACCGACTCGACCAGCTCGACCACCTCGGGGAGGCGGTCACCGGCGAGTTCGGCCTTGGTGACGGCGACGACGGGTGCGGCGCCGCTGGTCCAGGCGAGGCTGAGGAACCGTTCCAGACGACCCACGTTGGGTCCCTGGTCGGCGGCCTCGCAGATGAGGACGGCGTCCACGTTGGCCGCCAGGACCTGGTCATGGGAGTCCTTGGCCACGCCCTGGCGGACGAGGGTCCCCGAGCGTTCCAGGACCGCCTCGACCAGCCACGTGTCGCCGGAGCGACGGACAGCCACCCAGTCCCCGCTGGTCGGTGCGGTGAAGGGGTCGGCCTCCGCGGCCCTGCGCACCTCGGGGGAGAGCGCGGCGGTCTCGTGCCCGGGCAGGCGGACGCCGACGGCGCCTCGTCGGGCCTCGGAGACCCGGGCGGGGAGCAGGACGTGCGGCGCGTTGTGGGCGACGGCGTCGAAGGCGGTCTCGACGCGGGTGTTCCAGCCCAGTGCCGAGAGCGGGTGGGCGGGGTGTTCTTCGGATATGGGGTTCGTGCTGTGGTGACTCACGGTGCTCTTTCTGGGAGCGCGAGCCGCCGCTTGACGCTACCTACGGCTCGCTGACGACGGAAGTTCGGAAACCGGGGCCGGGCATGGGGTGGGCCATGGCGTGCTCCTCTCGTCAGCGGCCGGCGCGGACCGCACGGCACGCACCGACCCTAGGACAGGGCTCGGGCGCGGTGCCAGTGGTTTTTCCGGTGCCGGTCAGCGGCGCCGGGTCCACACGTCGTCCCCGGGCCGGGGTTCCGACGGGGCGCCGTGTCGGGGCGTGTAGGTGTCCTCGGAGCCGACCGTGTGTTCCGCCGCCCGGTGTGAGGCGCGGGAGTAGTCCCGACGTTCGTTCTCCTCGTCGTCGCCGAGCAGGAGGAAGAGGCTGCAGATCAGCAGGAGGACGAACAGCCCGGTGATCACCGGGAGCAGGAGGTCCCAGGCCTTGGCTCCGTCGGGTGGGCTGACGGGGGTGAAGTCGGGCGGGACCACGTGCATCCCGGCCATGCTGGTGTAGTGCGTGGCGGTGACCGCGGCGGCCATCACCGCGGAGGCGAGGAGGATCGCGGGCGGTCCCTGCAACTGGCGGGCGCACCACAGGGCGACGGTGGAGGCCACCACGGCGATCACGGCGGAAACGGCCGTGAGGGTCGGGTCGTGGTGCATGGTCCCGTGCACGTTCATGGCGACCACGCCGACGTGGTGCATGGCGATGATGCCGACGCCGACCAGGACGCCGCTGGCCAGGAGCCGCACGGCGGTGGCCTGGCGCACGATCAGGTGCAGGGCGAGCACGGTGGCCACCACCGGGATCACCCCGCTGACGGCGGTCAGGGGACCGTCGTAGCGCAGGGCGGTGCCGGGGACGCTGAACCCGAGCATGGCGACGAAGTGCATCGCCCAGATGGCCATGCCGCCCAGGGCGAGCGCGGCCAGCCCCTGCCACTGCCATCGGAAGAAGCCGGTCGTGCGGCGGGCCCTGGCCGCGAAGGAGAGTCCCAGGAACGCGCCTATGACCGAGATGGCGTAGGCGATCGAGGGTGTCATCCAGCCTTGGGGGAGGAGATCGGACACGGTCCCTCTGCTTTCCATGAAGTGGGTCCCAGACATGACCCCCGTTCATGGAGCGTAGGGACGCTCGCCGCCGATGACCAGGGGTTCCACCACCGAATCGATGGCCTGATGTGGCCAGGGGTGATTCCTGGGGCCAGTGGGGCGATCAGTCCCGGCTGGACCGCAACCCTTCGAAGGCGATGCGGCACAGGGAGTCGGCGATCTCCTCGCAGGACATGCCCCGGTCCGGCTTGTACCACTCGACGATCGAGTTCACCATGCCGAAGAGCAGGCGGGAGGCGACCGCGGGGTCGACGTCGCTGCGGATGTCACCGTCGACCACACCCTCGCGGACGAGGTCGGCGATGAGGTGGTCGAACCTGCGGCGCCGCTCCAGGGCGTGCTTCTCCACCTCGGTGTTGCCGCGCACCCGCAGCAGCAGGGTGACGTGGGGCAGCTCCTCGACGAGCACCCGGACGCTGCCGCGCATCACGTGTTCGAGCCGCGCGATGGCAGGGCCGGTGGTCGCGCCCTCCTCGCGGGTGACCTCGAACAGCGCGTCCATGGCCAGGTCGAGCGACTGGCGCAGGAGTTCGGACTTGCCGGTGACGTGGTGGTAGATCGCGGACTTGGTCACGCCGAGGGCACGAGCCAGGTCCTCCATGCTCGTTCCGTCGTACCCGCGTTCGTTGAACACGCGAGCGGCCACGCGGAGCACGGAGTCGGCGTCGTGCCCGGGGCGGCCGGAGCGGCGCCTGCCGGTCTGCCTCGGGGCGGCTGGTTCGGGTGCGGAAGATCGGGACACGGTTGTCGAATCTACCTCGTGACGGGGGCGAACGTGCGCGGGGTCGGTGGTCCGACCGCGTCGGCCGCCCGAGGGTTTGCTAACTTAACGAACGGTCGGTTGGTAAACCACCCTAGACCCCGCACCACCACCTGAGGAAGGGCGCGCGCCGTGTCGAAATCCCACCCGGACCTGCTGGAACGACACCGGACCACCCTCGACGACGCCGTGGCGGCGGTCCGCGGGCGCTACCACCACTCCGCCTTCCCGGAGTCGCCGAGCCGGTCGGTCTACGGCGAGGACGCCGCCGCCCGGGGGCGGGCCGCCTTCGAGGCGCTCCTCGACCGGGACTTCCCGCTGTCCGGACCGGGAGGGAGGGGCCGCGTGGCCACGGAACGCTCCCCCTACGGCCCGGAACTGGGCGTGGGCTACCCGCGCGCCGACCCCGACGCGCTGCTGGCCGCCTCCCGCCGCGCCCTCGCTTCCTGGCGCCGCGTACCCCTCGACGTGCGCACGGGGGTGTGTCTGGAGATCCTCGACCGTCTCAACCGGCGTTCCTTCGAGATGGCGCACGCGGTGCAGCACACCACCGGCCAGTCCTTCGTCATGGCCTTCCAGGCGGGCGGACCGCACGCCCAGGACCGGGGGCTGGAGGCGGTCGCCCTCGCCCACGACCTGATCACGCACTACGCGGGCGAGTCCCGGTGGGAGAAGCCCCGACGCCGGGGCGGCCCGATCACCATGGCCAAGCGGTACACCGCGCGGGGCCGGGGGGTCGGTCTGATCATCGGCTGCAACACCTTCCCCACTTGGAACTCCTACCCCGCGCTCTTCGCCAACCTGGTCACCGGCAACACCTCGATCGTCAAGCCGCACCCGGGCGCGGTCCTGCCGTTGGCCATCACCGTGTCCGTCGCGCGCGACGTGCTCACGGAACAGGGGCTCGACCCCGACGTGGTCCTGCTGGCGGCCGAGGCCCCCGAGGACCGCCTCGCCGCGGACCTCGCCACGCGCCCCGAGACGCGGCTCGTGGACTTCACCGGCTCCACGGAGTTCGGGGACTGGCTGGAGGAGAACGCCCGACAGGCCTTCGTCAGCACGGAGAAGGCCGGGACCAACACGGTGGTCGTGGACTCCACGGACGCCTACCGTCCGATGCTCGCCAACCTCGCCCACTCGCTGGCGCTGTACAGCGGCCAGATGTGCACCACCCCGCAGAACGTCTACATCCCGGCCGGGGGCGTGACCACGGACGAGGGGCACCGGAGCGCCGACGGGTTCGCAGCCGACCTCGCCGCCGCAGTCTCGGAGATCGCCGCCGACCCCGCCCGCCTGGTGGGCGTGCTGGGCGCCGTGGTCAACGACGGGGTGCGGGAGCGGGTGGACGCCGTGGCGGACCTGGGCGAGGTCCTGCTCGCCCCGACGGCACCCGAGCACCCGGAGTTCCCGGGGGCCGTCGTCCGCACCCCGGCCCTGGTCCGGCTGTCCGCGCGGGACCGCGACGTGTACGGGCGCGAGCACTTCGGCCCGGTCTCCTTCGTGATCACCACCGCCGACACCGACGAGTCCCTGCGCCTGTTCGGCGAGACCGTCGCCGAGCGCGGTGCCATCACCGCCTCCGTGTACTCCACCATGGAGGACGTGCTGGAGCGTGCGGAGGAAACGGCACTGGAGGCGGGGGTCAACCTTTCCGCGAACCTGACGGGCGAGGTGTTCGTGAACCAGTCGGCGGCCTTCAGCGACTTCCACGGCTCGGGCGCCAACCCGGCGGCCACATCGTCGCTCACCGACCCCCGTTTCGTGGCGGGCCGGTTCGACTTCGTGCAGGCCCGCAAGCACGTCTGATTCCGGGGTTGGCTGAATGTGGCCATGCGGCGTTAGGAACGCGTCAATCCACTTGTGAGCGCTCCCGAGCCAGGAGTAGCTTTTACCCGCTTTGCTGGCAAAAGTCATTTTGTTCGTAAAACGGAAAAAGAGCCCCAAATGGCTATAACCCGTCGCGGTGCCTTCAAGGCGTCGCTTCTCGGCGGCGTCGGCGCCGCCGTCGCCACCACCATCCCCGCCTCCGTCGCCTGGGCCGACGCCGCCCCCGCGGCCCCCGCCGCCCGGAACGCCCGGGAGGCCCTGCGCCTGCTCAAGGAGGGAAACCGCCGCTGGTCGCGATACGCGTCCAGACACCCGAACGAGGGCAGAGCCCGCCGCGCGCAACTGGTCGAGGGCCAGGCGCCCTTCGCGACCATCCTCGGCTGCGCCGACTCCCGTGTCCCCCCGGAACTCGTCTTCGACCAGGGCCTGGGCGACCTCTTCACCATCCGTTCGGCCGGCCAGGTCCTGGACGGCTCCGTGCTCGGCAGCCTCACCTACGCCGTGGAGCACCTGCACACGCCGCTGATCGTGGTCATGGGTCACCAGACCTGCGGCGCCGTCGACGCCGCCGTGGAGGCCCACCGCACCGGTGAGCTCCCGCACGGACACATCGGCGGTCTGGTCGCCGAGATCCTGGAGGTCGTCGAGTCCACCCCCGACGACGGCGAGGACTTCCTCGACGACTGCGTCCGGGCCAACGCGGAGCACATCGCGCGGCTCCTGCGCGAGGACGACGAACTCGGCGAGTTCGTCTCCGACGGCAGGCTGGAGGTCGTCGCGGCCCGCTACGACCTGGAGGACTCCAAGGTCGTCTGGCTCTGACCCCCACTGGCCAGTCCGCCGAGTATGGGGGAGAATGCCGGTGACCATCCCCCCGGCAGTGCAGGGAGCCCGGAATGTTCCGGATCGCGATCAGTCGGCTCACCGACGGCGGCCAGCGCATCACCCCCGAACACCGGGGAACAGCGCTGTCCGTCGACGAGGCGGTCCTCGCCCTCCGGGAGCATCTGCCCTCGGTGGACACCAGTGCCTTCGGCAGTGACGCCGTGCAGCGCTCGGTCAACCGGGTCAACGACTTCCGCCACGACGTCGCGACGTCGGACGGCGGACACTACCGGGTGGTCATCGCGCCGATGATGTGAGTCCGGTGCCACGGGGACCCGTGGCACCGGACGCTCCGTTCCCCGGCCGGACCGGTCAGTCCGACCCGAAGGCGGAGTCGAAGGACGCCTCGGGGGCGTCGAAGGCGTTCGCCCTCACGAACCGCACCGCCTCGGCGGCCCCGGCCAGGCGGTCCATGCCGGCGTCCTCCCACTCCACGGAGATCGGCCCCTGGTAGCCGATCGAGTTGAGCACGCGGAAGCACGCCTCCCACGGAACGTCGCCGCGACCGGTGGACACGAAGTCCCAACCCCGGCGCGGGTCGCCCCACGGAAGGTGGGATCCGAGCCGCCCGTTGCGGCCGTTGCCCACGCGCTTGCGGGCGTCCTTGCAGTCCACGTGGTAGATGCGGTCGCGGAAGTCCCACAGGAAACCGACCGGGTCGATGTCCTGCCACACCATGTGGCTGGGATCCCAGTTCAGCCCGAAGGCCTCCCGGTGCCCCACGGCCTCCAGGGCCGCCTGGGTCGACCAGTAGTCGTAGGCGATCTCGGACGGGTGCACCTCGTGCGCGAACCGCACTCCCACCTCGTCGAACACGTCCAGGATCGGGTTCCAGCGGTCGGCGAAGTCCCGGTAGCCGGCCTCGATCACGTCCGCGCCGACCGGCGGGAACATCGCCACGTACTTCCAGATAGCCGAGCCGGTGAAGCCCACCACCGTGGAGACGCCCAACTTCGCGGCGGCCCGGGCGGTCAGCTTCATCTCCTCGGCCGCGCGCTGGCGGACCCCCTCCGGGTCGCCGTCGCCCCAGACCCGGGAGGGCAGGACGTCCTGGTGCCGGTGGTCGATGGGGTCGTCGCACACCGCCTGGCCCAGGAGGTGGTTCGAGATCGCCCACACTCCGAGGCCGTGCCGTTCGAGGATCTTCAGGCGCTCCCGGACGTAGGAGTCGTCCACGGCGGCGCGGGTGACGTCCAGGTGGTCGCCCCAGCAGGCGATCTCCAGGCCGTCGTAGCCCCAGGAGGAGGCGAGAGCGCACACCTCCTCGAAGGGCAGGTCGGCCCACTGGCCGGTGAAGAGGGTGACCGGTCGGGTCATCGGGCTGCCTCCAGGGTGGTCGTTGGTGGGACGGGGCCGGACGGCCCCGCCCCGGATCGCCGGGGGTTCAGCGCGGGGTCGGCCCCGCCGGTGCCGGCACACCGACGAGGCCGAGCATGAGGTCGCGCACCTCGGTGGCGGCGACGCGTTCGCGGGCGAGCGCGGGTTCGGTGCACAGCACGAGGGGCCCGTCCCGGGGATCGTCGTGCGGGCGTCCGTGCGTGCCGCGGACACAGCCCGGGTCCAGGGGGACGACGTTCATCGTGTAGCGCAGGCCCGCCTTCTTACGGACCAGGTTGGCCGCCGCCCTCGCCTTGACCAGGGGGTCGGCGGGGTCCAGGAAGAGTTCGGCCGGGTCGTAGCCGGGCTTGCGGTGGATGTCCACGCCACGCGCGAAGTCGGGGGCCGACCTGTCGTCCAGCCAGTAGTAGTAGGTGAACCAGGCGCCGGGCCGGGCGAACAGGACCAGTTCCCCGGAGCGTTCGTGGTCCAGCCCGTACTCCGCCTGGGCCCCGCGGTCCAGGACGAGGTCGACCCCGTCCAGCCCCCGCAGGTGTTCGGCGACCTTCGGCAGGTCGTCCGGGTCGCGGACGTACACGTGCGCGCACTGGTGGTCGGCGACCGCGAAGGCCCGCGAGGCCCACGGGTCGAGGTACTCCATGCCCTCCTGCGTGTACACCTCCAGGAAGCCCTCCCGGCGCAGCAGCCGGTTGACGTCCACCGGCTGGTCGGCGGGGGTGATCCCGTACTCACTCAGCACCAGGACGGCCGCTCCGGCCGCCTCGGCGTCGTCCAACAGCGGGGCGAGGGCGGCGTCGAGGTCGCGCACCGCCTGCCGCGCCCGTTCGGAGTCCGGGCCGAACCGCTGGAGGTCGTAGTCCAGGTGGGGGACGTAACAAAGGGTGAGGTCGGCCCGGGGCAGCAGCTTGCGGGTGGCGGCGACGATCCACTCGGTGGAGCGGATCGAGGCGGTCGGCCCCCAGTAGTTGAAGAGCGGGAAGGGGCCCAGCTCCGAGGTGAGTTCGTCGTGCAGCTCGACCGGCCGGGTGTAGCAGTCGGGGGACTTGCGGCCGTCCGCGTGGTAGACGGGCCTGGGTGTGACGGTCCAGTCGGTGGTGGCGCCCATGGCGTACCACCAGCAGACGTTGGCGGTCCGAAAGTCCGGGCGGTGGCGGCGGGCGGTCTCCCACACCTTCTCGCCCTGGACCAGCCGGTTGTGCTGACGCCACAGGTACACCTCACCCAGATCCCGGAAGTACCAGCCGTTGGCGACGGCGCCGTGGTCGGCGGGGGCGGTCCCGGTCAGGAAGGTGGACTGCACGGTGCAGGTGACGGCGGGCAGGACGGTGTCCAGCGGGGCCCGCCACCCGCGCTCGGCCAGTCGGCGCAGGCGTGGGGCGTGTTCGAGCAGGCGGGGGGTGAGCCCGACCGCGTTGACGACGAGGAGGCGGCTGGTCATGGGTGGCGGTCCCTTCCTTGGTGGGCCGTGGCGTGCCTTGGTGGGCCGTCAGAGCGGGGTGAGCCCGAGTGCGGTGAGCCGGTCCCGGGCCCAGGCCAGTTCGGCGGCGATCCCGGCGATCAGCCCCTCCTCGCCGACCGGCCGCCGGTCCTCGGGGAGCACCGTCCAGGTGTAGGTCTCCACCTCCACGTGGTCGGTGCGGGCGCTGTCGGGGCCGAACAGGCGGGACAGGGTCCGGTCGAGGTGGTCCGTGGTGCCGCGCAGGGGAGCGGCGGCCGGGGAGTGCAGGGGCGCGTGGAAGTGGGTGCGCCAGGGGCCCCGGCCGTCCAGGGGACGGGGACCATCGAGGGCCTCGGGCAGGTCGTCCCGGGCCCGGGTGCGACCCTCGTCCAGCTCCCGGGTCTGGTGCAGGAACCGGTCCTCGGCGAAGGCGGTGAGGGCGGCGCGGGTCCCGGGGGCGGTCGGGTCGGGCGCCTCCACGGCGGCAGACGCCTGGGTCTTGACCACCGGGAGTCCGGCCCGGGCCAGACGGTCCAGCGCGGCGCCCGGTTCCTCGAACTCCACGGCCAGGTGGCAGGTGTCCAGGCACACTCCCACGTGCGGGGGCGGGTCGGCGAGGAGCCGGGCGGCGTCCCGTGTGGTCTCCACGGCGCAGCCGGGTTCGGGTTCCAGGCCCACCCGGACCGGGCGCCCCGCGTCGGCCAGCCCGTCCAGCACGGCGGAGAGTTCGGTGAGGTGCGCTCGCGCCGCGGCCTGGCGCCCGGTGTCCCAGTGCTCCCGCCACGCCAGGGGCAGGGTGGAGACGCTGCCCCTGGCGGCGTCGTCGGGCATGAGCCGGGCCAGCACCCGCGCGCAGTCCACGGTGTAGTCCAGGCGGGCCCGCTCGGTCCAGTCGGGTGAGTACACGGCGTGCTTGACGACGGGCGCGTGGAACCCCGTGTAGGGGAACGCGTTGAGCGTGACGGTCTCCAGCCCGGCAGCCGCCAGACCCGCGCGCAGCCGGTCGGTGAGCGCGGGGGAGCGGGCCAGTTCGCGGGCCAGGGGCGCGGGCAGCCACAGGCCGAGCCCGAGCAGGTCGGTGTCCAGGGCCGCGCGGACCCCGCCGCCGAACACCCGGATCTGGCGCAGGACGCCGTCCAGGTCCTCGGCCGGGTGCACGTTGGTGCAGTAGGCGAGGTGGACGACGGTGCCGTCGGGGTGCCGGAACCTCATTCGGCGCCCCCTCGCGGGTCCTCCGCAGCGCCCTCCGGCGGCTCCACCTCCGGGCGTTCGCCGCGCAGGATCGAGTTGCCCGAGAAGGTGGCTCCGGCCGCCGGTCCCGTGTCCTCCTCCAGCAGCAGGCGGCCGCTGCGCCCGTAGAACTCCACGGGGTTGCGCCACAGCACGCGGTCCACGTCGTCCTCGGTGAATCCGGCCTCCAGCATCCGCTGACCCGTGTAGAGGGTGGTCAGCGGGTCGCTGTGCCCCCAGTCGGCCGCCGAGTTCACCACCATGCGGTCCAGACCCCACTCGGACAGCACGCGCACCATCCGCTCCGGGGACATCTTGGTGTCCGGGTAGATGGAGAAGCCCAGCACGCAGCCTGAGTCGCGCACCATCTCCACGGTGGTCTCGTTGAGGTGGTCCACCAGGACCATCTCCGGGGCGATCCCCGACTCCTCGACCAGCCGCAGGGTGTGCCGGGTGCCCTCGACCTTGTCCCGGTGCGGGGTGTGCACCAGCACCGGCAGACCGAACTCCCGAGCCAGTTCCAGCTGGTGCCGGAAGGCCTTCTCCTCCTCGGAGGTCCGCGAGTCGAACCCCACCTCGCCCACGGCCACCACTCCGTCCTTGGCCAGGTAGCGGGGGAGGAGGTCGAGCACCCCGGCCAGGCGGGGGTCGTTGGCCTCCTTGGGGTTGAGCGCGATCGTGCAGTGGTGGCGGATACCGAACTGGGCTGCCCGGAAGCGCTCCCAGCCGACCAGGCCGTCGAAGTAGTCGCGAAAGGAGCCCACACTGGTGCGCGGCTGCCCCAGCCAGAACGCGGGCTCCACCAGGGCCCGCACACCGGCGTCGTGCATCGCCTGGTAGTCGGCGGTGGTCCGCGAGGTCATGTGGATGTGCGGGTCGAAGATACGCATGACGCCTCCTATGAGCGGGGGGTCGGACCCTGTGGGCGGTCCGGGCCGGTGGTCCGGGGGAAGCGCTCCAGCACCCGGTGGACGTCGGCGGGCACCGCGCGGCCCGCGCGCTCGCGTTCACGGGCGAAGTCCGCGCACATGCGGGCCAGCTCGGCGTCGGCGCGCTCGTTCACCCCCGCCACCAGGCGCAGCGGCACCCCGACGAACAGGCACTTGAGCACGGTCTGGCGCCAGGCGTGCTCGTCCAGCAGGGCCTGGGCCCCGCTGGCCGCGGCCGCGGCGACCAGACGGGTGTCGTTGGTCCGCAGGGCGTCCGCCAGCAGGCGCCGGGCGGTGGCGGCGACCTCGGGCTCCCGGGTGTCCAGGCGGTCCAGCCCGTGCAGGACGGCGCGGCGCTCCTCGGCGTCCCCGTACTCGTAGAGGGCGTCCACCTCCCGGGCCAGGTCCGCCGGGGGCAGCGCCCCGGCCAGCACACGCAGCAGGTCCGCGCGCACCAGGTCGTCGAGGGTCGGCCCCTCCGCCCCGGTGGGGTCGCCGGAGGGTCCGGCGCCGCGCGCCACCCGGCGCGCGGCGGCCGGGAAGAGCACCGCGACGCGCTCCGGGTGCTCGGCCACCTCGGCGCGCAACGCGGCCAGCCTCGTACGCGCGTCCCCCTCCAACAGGTCACCGGCGTCCACCACGGTGCCTCCCCTCCCGGTTCGGTCTCCGCCCCTGCTGATCACTCCGGCTTCCCCCGTTCCTCCAGCACCCGGGACCAGGCCGCGTCCAGCGCCCGCTTGGAGCGCTCGGCGACCAGCGGGGCGGCGTGCCCGTGCCGGGGCAGCTCCACCGAAGCCAGCCCCGTGTAACCGACACGGTCGAGGGCGCCCAGCACTCCGGCCAGGTCGAGGTCGCCCTCCCCGAACTCCAGGTGTTCGTGCACCCGGGGGCGCATGTCGTCCAGCTGCACGTTGGCGATCAGGTCCCCGGCCCGGGCCACCGTGCCCTCGGGGCCGTCGGGCTCGTTGCACACGCCGTGCCCCACGTCCAGGGTCACCCGGAGCCGCGCGGGGTCGCCCAGCGCGCGCCGCAGCTCCAGGACGTCCTCCAGGCGCTCGGCGAACATGCCCGGCTCGGGCTCGAAGGCCAGGTCCACGCCGAGCTCCTCCGCCGTCACCAGGACCTTCTCCACGCCGGAGAGGAGCCGTTCGCGCCCCTCCTCCCGCGTGGCCCCGGCGGGCAGGACGCCCGACCAGAAGGACACCGCCTCCGCCCCGAGGGTGTGGGCGATCCGCACCGCGCGGCGCAGCAGGTCGACCCGCACGTCGCGGTCCCGGTCGGAGACCAGGGTGGGTTCGTGCTTGCGGCGCGGGTCCAGCAGGTACCGGGCACCGGTCTCCACGACCACCGCCAGTCCCAGCTCGTCCAGCCTGCGGGCGACCGCCGCCACCCGGGCCTTCACGTCCAGGGAGAACGGGTCCAGGTGCGGGTGGTCGAGGGTGAGACCGACCCCCTCGTAACCGAGGTCGGCGATGATCGCCAGGGCGTCGACCAGCCGGTGGTCCCAGAACCCGTTCGTCCCGTACCCCAGCCTCAGCTGCTCGCTCATGTCACCGACACCGCCCTCGCCGCCCGCGCGGTCACCGGTGCCCCGGCGGCCAACGCGCACGCGGTGCCCACCGCCCCGTACCGGGAGAGCAGCGCCGCCTGGAGCGGGATCATCCCCCGGATGCCGGTCCCGGTCGCCGCGCGCGCGTGGTCCGCGCTGGGTTCGGCCAACGCCCGGGCCTGGGCCGTTCCCACGGTGGCCGCGAACGAGCCAGCGAAGGCCCCGGCCGCCAGCTCGGCCAGCGAACCCCGCACCGTGGCGGGAGCCGTGCGCGCCGGGTAAGCCGCCACTGCGGCCCCGGCCAGGGTGCAGGCCAACGCCCCGGCGGCCACCTCCGGTCGGGTGCCGTGGACCTCGCCCCGGCTCAACGTCGTCACCCCGTAGGTGTGGACGGCCATGGCGGCCGCGGGCAGCGCGGCCGCGCCGGTCCGGTCACCGGCACCGAGCAGCACGTCCAGCCCCCGGTTGACGGCCATGCCCAGCGGGGCCAGGGGCGTGGGCTTGAGGACGAGGTCGTAGGTCCACACGGTGGTGGCCAGGGCGGTGGCCACCAGAGCGGAGCGGCCGCCCCCGGCCAGCGCGGCGATCCCCACCCCGGCAGCCGTGAGCCCGGTCGCCACGGCCAGGGCCTCGCCCGGGGTGACCTCGCCTGAGGGCAACGGGCGTTCGGGGCGCTCGACCGCGTCCAGGTCGCGGTCCGCGTAGTCGTTGAGCGCCATCCCGGCCCAGTACAGGCACACCGAGGCCGCGGGGAGGGCCCACGTGCCGGGCCGGTCCAGCCGGCCCGCGGCGGCCGCGCCGGTGAGGGAGTCGCCGAGCACGGTCAACGCGGCGGGCAGGCGCACCAACCGGGCCAGGGCCCTCAGCTTCCGGCTCATCCGCGCCCCGTCCCCTCGGCGGCGCACCAGGCGGTGAGCGCCTCCCACTGCGCCACCAGTCCGTGCACGTCACTCCCGGCCGGGTCCTTGAAGAAGAAGCCCAGTTCCGGGACCGGTCCGGACCGGCCGGTCCGGTGGGCGTGGGCGGCCAACCGGGCCAGGTCCAGGACCAGGGGCGCCGCCAGCGCCGAGTCGTAGCCGGACCAGGTGAACTGCAAGCTCATCCGGGTTCCCAGGAAGCCCTCGAAGGACACGTGGTCCCAGGCGGTCTTCGCGTCACCCAGGTCGGGCACGTAGTCGATGTGCAGGGGCCCGTCCACCGGGTGCCCCAGCAGGTGCTCCAGCCCCCGGGCCTTCGAGGCGGTCTTGTTCTCGTTGCTGGCGGGGTCGGCGAGGGTCGCGCCGTCGCCGCCGCCCAGGAGGTTCATGGAGGACCACGAGCGCACGCGCAGCGCCCGGGCCGCGAACATCGGCGCGAGCACGCTCTTGACCAGGGTCTCCCCGGTCTTGCCATCCGAGCCCGCCCAAGGCAGACCCAGTTCCCGTGCCAGGGCCGCCAGCGCGGGCGGGCGCGGCCCCGCGTTCGGGGTGAACTCCACGAAGGAGCACCCCGCCCGCAGGGCCGCGTAGGCGTACACCGAGCTGGCCGGGATCCGGGCGGTTCCCGCGTCCAGGGCCGCTTCCAGCAGTTCGGGTTCGTCCAGCTCGGGAACCCGCTCCGGGGCGGGCTCCGTGCTGGACAGGTCCACGACCACCACGCGCTCCACCGCCTCGCCTTCGGCGAACGCGCGCAGGTCCTGTTCCAGACGGTCCACATGACACCGGGCGAACCCCTCGGGGCGGGGCTCCACGCCCCGGCGGACGCGCCGGTCCACCGCGTCGAGCTCCTCGGCGAAGGCCTCAGGCAGGTGCGGCGGGATCACACCCGACCTGGCCAGCGGCTCCGCGCTCTTGGACAGGTGGGTGTCCGAGAGGTCGTGGCCGCCGAAGACCAGGTCACCGAGGCCGGGCAGGCCCGCGTCGGCGAACTCGGGGCGTTCGGTCACACACCCCGTCCGCTCGGCGGCGCCCGCCCGCACTGCCAGCGCGCCCAGGACGGCCGTGGTGGCGACCGACCCGCGCGCTCCGACCAACCACACTCCGATGCGTGTCATGTGCTCCCCTGCTGGTTGTCGTGCTGGTGCTGCTGGAGGCCCCGGCTCAGTGGCCGTCGTGGGCGGGCGGCGGCCCGTCCCCGGTCGCGCCGTCGCCGTCCTCGGCCTCGTCGGGCTGGAGGGCGCCGCTGCCCGGTTCGGAGGGTAGGTACAGGTGGATGTGGCCGTGCCCGGCGTCGATGCTGACCATGTCGAGCTGGGTGGCCGCCACCGACCAGGCCGTCACGGCTTGGTCGCGCAGGTCGGCGGCCAGTTCCAGAAGCTCGGTCTGCTGGTCCCCGTCGGACTGGGAGGCGGCCTGGTAGGCGCTCACCGCCGAACCGAGCAGGTCCACGGAGCCGTCGAGTCCGGCGAGGGTGACGTTGAAGTCGGTCTGGCCGGAGTCGCCGAGGTCGAAGTGGGCCCCGGCGTCCCGGATCGTGCCGAGCCAGGCGTCGATCTCCTCGCCGTCCGGGAAGTCGTCGGAGGGTGCGGAGCCGTCGGCGGGCAGGACCCCGTTGAGGGACTCCAGCGCCGGGACCAGCTCCTCGTGGGCGGCCCTGGTGTGGCCGATCAGGCTGGACACCTGGTCCACGTGGCGGGCGTCGGCGGAGGCCTCCAGCTCGGCCACCCGGGCCGGGTCCGGGGAGACCTGGTCGTCCCCGCCTCCGAAGAAGAGCACCACCGCGGCGACGACGGCGCCGACCAGCAGCACGGAGCCGCCGGTCAGCCACCAGGTGGTGGGATTGGAGTTCGCGGAGTGGACCCCCGCGGTCCGGTCCGGGGCGGTCTGGCCGCTCTCCGGGTCGGGGGACTTCCCCTGTTTGGTGCTCAAGGGGTCGGTGCTCACGGGCACCTCCTGTCAGGTTGACACTGGCCGGGTGACGGGCGGCGCGTGCCGTGCGAACGACGCCGCGGGGGTGTGGCGGGGCCGGGGGACGGCCCCGCCACGGTTCGTCGGGTTACTGCTGATCTGGGACTACTCGGGTACTGCGGTCAGGTGTTCGAGGCCGTCGGCCAGGCGTCCCAGCTCCTCTCGGGTCTCGGGGTCGGCCACGGTCTCGGCGGTCGTCCGGAACCGGTCGAGTGAGCGTCCGGCCTGCGCGGGCCGGCCCACGCTCACGTTGTGCTCGGCCAGCTCCAGCTGGCGGGTGAGCCGGGTGGCCTCGGAGGCGGTCAGAGCGCCCGCCTCGGCCAGTTCCCCGACCCGTTCGTGGACCTCGGCGAACGTGAACGTCTCCGTCTTGTCCTCCAGGTCGGTGACCTGCACGTCGCGGAACCACACGAGGTCGTTCGCGCCGTGGTTCTGGATCCCGACGTGCCCGGCCGAGAGGTCGCGGGCGGGGTCGGTGCTCTCGAACTCGTTCACCAGCTCGCCGTTGATCCACACGCGGATCATCGGGTCGTCGACCTCGATCTCCATCGTGTTCCACTCGCCCACGACCTCCGGGTGGGAGGTGGCCGCCTGGAAGGTGTAGATGGCCCCGGTCTGGGTGAGGGGGTCGCCCTCGGGGGCGCCGTACGGGTCGATCTGGATCTCGTAGCCCTCGTTGACCGCGACCCACGGGTCGTCGCCCGGGTCCGGGAAGCCGACGAAGACACCGGAGTTGTCGGACTCCTCGTGGGTGAGGTAGTCCAGCTTCAGCCGGTAGGAGCCGAGCTCGTTCTCGTGCCAGAGCAGGCCCATCCCACCCTCGGTCTGGAGGACGCACCCGTCACCGTCGTCGACGATCTCGAAGCCGCCCGGACCGGCCATGTTCCAGCCGTCCAGGGACTCCCCGTCCCACAGGGCGCGGTAGCCGTCGTCGAGGTTGGGCGGCGCGCACTCCACGGGGGAGGGCTCGTCGCCGACCGTGATGGTGTGGGTGGCGGAGGCGCCGGTGCGGCCCTCGCCGTCCGTGGCCACCGCGCTGACCGCGTACTCGCCGTCGGGGACGTCGGACCAGGTGGCCTCGTAGGGGCCCTCGGTCACCGTGGCGACCGCCTGCCCGTCCACGAGGAACTCCACTTCCTCGATCCCGGCGTCACCGTGGTCGGTGACGTCGGCCGCGAGCGGGACGTCCTCGCCCGACCCGAAGGTCGCGCCGTCGTCCGGGCTGGTCAGCTCGGTCTCCGGCCCGTCCCCGTGGCCGCCGTCGTGGTCCGCGTTCACATCGAAGTAGTTGACGTTGAACAGCGCCTCGTCCCCGGCTCCGTCGTTGACGAAGACCAGGTGGAGGTCGATCGTGCCGCCGGGGTCGGTGACGTCCTCCATCGTGACGTCGGTCCACTCCTGCCAGCCGCCGGTGGGCTCGACGTCGACCGAGCCGACCAGTTCGCCGTCGGGGGAGTCGGCGCGGGCCTCGATGGTGCCGCCCGCCCCTTCCGAGGCCACACGGAAGCCGATCTGCTCGACCCCGTGGAGGTTCACCGGGTCGTAGGCGACCCAGCTGCCGTGGTGGATGCCGCCGAGGTTGCGCAGGCCCCCGTTGGGGTCCTCCGTGGCGTCGGTGACCACTCCCTCGCTGCCGGTGAAGTACTGCGCCTGCATCCGCGACGGGTTGAGCTTGATCCCGTCGCTGCCGGTCAGGGACGGGACGCCGTCCCCGCCACGGTCGGTGTACTCGGCCTGGAGGACCCAGAAGATGTTCATGTCGTGGCCGTGACCGCCGTCGGTCCCGGTGACGCTCACACCCTCACAGCCCTCGTACTGGGTCCAGGGGTGGGCATGGGTGTCGTGGCCCAACGAAGAGGTGACGTCCACCTCGCCGCAGTCGATCCCGTCGCCGATCGACCCGTCCTCGGCGTCCTCCACGGTCACGTCGAACGGGATCTCGTCGCCCCAGTCGAAGAACTGGCCGTCCCGGGGCGTGTCGAAGGCGACCTTGGGCGCGGTGTTGCCCGCGGTGATCGTCACCGTGGCCGTGCCCGTGCGCTCCTCGGTGTCGGTCAGGGTGAGGCTGACGTTGTACCGGCCGGTCTCCTCGAAGGTGTGCGTGGGCGCGGGGTCGGTCGAGGTCGTGCCGTCCCCGAAGTTCCACGCGTAGTCGAAGGCCAGGCCTCCGGGGTGGAAGGAGTTCTCACCGGAGAACTCCACGGTCAGCGGCGCGGGGCCGGAGGTGGTGCTGCTGCTGATCCGGGCCACCGGGCTGTTGCCCGACCCGGAGTAGTCGATGCGGGAGATCGCCGAGTCCTCGGCCCCGCCGAACCAGCCGGAACCGTACTCCAGCACGTACAGGGCGCCGTCCGGGCCGAACTCCATGTCCATGGGGTTGGCCAGGTCGATGTCCGGGACGGTCTCGGTGATGTCGAGGACACCGCCCTCGTCGTCCAGGTGCACCTGCTTGATCCACTGGCGGCTCCACTCGTACAGCAGCGGGACGCCGTCGTAGTACTCGGGCCACTTGTTGTCCGACTCCAGCTCCGGGTCGAAGCTGTACGCCGGTCCGCCCATCGGGGCGCCGCCGCCGGTGCCCAGGTGCGGGAACTCCTCGGACTCGTCGTAGCCGTACCAGATCGCCGCCGGAGTGACCGGGGGCAGCTCCGTGAGGCCGGTGTTGCGCGGCGACTCGTTGACCGGGGCGTCGCAGTCGAACGGCTCCCCGGAGGTGCCGGATCCGAAGTCGTACTTGTTGTAGGCGGAGTTGTTCCCGATGCAGTACGGCCAGCCGATGTTGACCGGCTCCGTGATGTGGTGCCAGGTGACCGTGTTCTCCGGGCCGCGCTCGGGGTCGGCCACGGGGGAGTCCGGTCCGTAGTCGGCCAGGTAGACGCTGCCGTCGTTCTGGTCCACGGAGAACCGGAACGGGTTGCGCAGACCCATGGCGAGGATCTCGGGACGGGTCAGGTCGGCGTCGGAGGTCTCCGGCGGGAACAGGTTCCCCTCGGGGATCTCGTAGCCGCCGTCCTCGTCGACCGCGATGCGGATCAGCTTGCCGCGCAGGTCGTTGGTGTTGGCCGAGCCGCGCTGGGCGTCGAAGGCCGGGTTGCGGCTCTCCCGCTCGTCGTGCGGGCTGAACCCGTCCGAACCGAAGGCGCTGGTGTCGTCGCCGGTGGAGAGCAGGAGGTTGCCGTCCGGGTCGAAGTCGATGTCGCCGCCGACGTGGCAGCACATGCCGCGGGTGGCCTCGACCTCCAGGATCACCTGCTCGCTCTCCAGGTCCAGGGACGGTTCGTCACCGTCCACGAACTGGAAGCGGGAGAGGTTGTTGTGCGCCTCGAAGGGCTCGAAGTCCTCCGGTGAGCCGTTCTCCGGTGCCGCACCCGAGGGGACGCCGTCGATCACGGGCGCGTAGTACAGGTACACCCACCCGTTCTCCTCGAAGTCCGGGTCGAGCGCGATGCCCTGGAGCCCGTCCTCGTCGTGGTCGTAGACGGGCACGTCCGCGAGCGCGTTGGTGCTGTAGGTCTCGGGGGACCACATGGACACCTGGCCGTTGCGGGAGGTGTGCATGATCCGGCCGTCCGGGAGCACCGCCATCCCCATGGGCTCGCCGACGTTCTCCTCGCCCTGGGCGAGCGTGACCTTCTCGAAGTTGTCCCACTGGGTGGCACCGCAGTCGCCCTCGACCTGTCCGGCGGCCCACTCGAGGCCTCCGAGGAGGTGGGCGGTGAACTCCGGCTCCGAGTACGACTCGACGGTGTGGCCGCCGCCGGTGTACCAGGACCTGCCGCCGTCGTACACCTGACACCAGGCGATCGGGTGGTCGAAGCCCATCTGCCCGGCCGGGTCGACGACGTCCTCGTAGGAGGCCTCGTTCAGGCCCGCCAGGACGTGGACGTCACCGCGCGGGCTGACGTCGTAGTCGTACCACTCGTCGTGCCGGTCCCAGCTGGCCGGGAGCATGGAGGTGGAGGGGTGGGTGCGGTCGTTGACCATCACCTCGGCGTCCTGGGTGCCGGGCGGGTGGCTGGCGAAGTACGCCCCGACCAGGTCGCCGTACCACTCCCAGTCGTAGTGGGTGTCGGAGGCGGAGTGGACGCCGACGTAGCCGCCGCCGCCCTGCACGTACTCCTCGAACGCGGCCTGCTGGGTCTCGTCCAGGACGTCGCCGGTGGTGGAGAGCCAGATGACCGCGTCGAAGCGGGCCAGGTCCTCCGGGTTGAAGATGTCGGAGTCCTCGGAGTGCTCGGTCTCGAAGCCGTGCTCCTCGGCGAGCGCCTCGTAGAGGGCGACGCCGTAGGGGATGGAATCGTGCCGGAAGCCGGTGGTCTTGGAGAAGATGAGCGCGGTGAACGGGTCCTGTTCGTCCGCGTCGGCTTGGGCCGGGACCGACGTCAGCCCGAGGGCCAACGCGACGCTCGCCGTAAGGGCGCCCAGCGTTCGTAGGGATCTTCTGATCACGGGAAACCTCACCTGGGGGTGGGGGGTCGATGAGTCCGTGCGGCGTGCCGGCGCCGACGGCAGGGACGGTGGCCGCGTTCGCGTGCACGGCGGGGGGCCGTGCGGCGGGTGCGAACCGTCGGGGAGTACCTGCTATCGCGTTCGGAAGCGGGGGGTGG
Organism: Nocardiopsis sp. B62; assembly: GCF_018070675.1. Classification (NCBI taxonomy): domain Bacteria; kingdom Bacillati; phylum Actinomycetota; class Actinomycetes; order Streptosporangiales; family Nocardiopsidaceae; genus Nocardiopsis; species Nocardiopsis sp. B62. The sequence continues at coordinate 253,099 of NZ_JAGPXK010000005.1, forward strand.
CCGCCTCATCGGTGTGATCAGGTCACGGAGGTTCCTTTCGTCGGGGGCAGGGACGAGCGTGGGCAGGACGGACGGCTCGCCGCGTTCGCGTGCGCGGCGGGGGGCGCCGCACGGACGCGACCGTGGCGATGTCTGCATTGTCCGTCGTGGCGGTCACGATGAACAGGGGCTCTGAGTGACCTGTTGAGGCCCCTGGGTTCACGCTCCGTAACAGTTCCAGGTGAACGGCACCGAGGGCGTATCGGCTATTCGTACAAACCTGGACGAGGCCGACCCTTGAGGCGGCCATCAGTGCCCCGTCCGGGACTCGACCGGGGGCACGTCGACCCAGCGGCGTTCCCGGGCCGACTCCAACACCGCCTCGGCGAGCACGGCGGCCCGAAGACCGTCCGCGAAGACGGGAAGACCCTCGGGTTCCCCGCCCGCCACGGCGGCGCCGGTGTCCTTGACCAGGGCGTTGAAGCAGTCCTGGTAGCCCTGGGGGTGGCCCACTGGAAGGGTGACCAGTCGGGCGGCGTCCGGGCTGAGATCGGGGTCGTCACGGGAGATGATCGCGGTGCGGTCGCGCCCGCCCGCCCAGAGGGTCTCGGGCCGTTCCTGGTCGAAGCGGAGCGACCCCTCGGTGCCGGAGACCTCGAGCACGAGCTGGTTCTTGCGGCCGGGGGAGACCTGGCTGATCACGGCGCTGCCGACGGCTCCGCCCGCTGTGGAGAACTGGAAGGTCACCAGGTCCTCCGTGGTGACCGCGCGGCCTCCTCCCTCGCCCCGGTGCTCGTTGAACCGGGAGGTCTGGGCGCTGACGGCGGTGATGCGGTCGCCGGTGACGAACTCCAGCATGTCGCACCAGTGGGAGCCGATGTCGCCGAAGGCCCGGGAGGGGCCGCCGATCTCCGGGTCCACCCGCCAGTTGTCCTCCTGGGGGTAGAGGAGCCAGTCCTGGAGGTAGCCGCCGTGGGCGAGTCCGACCCTGCCGACGGCGCCCGCGGCCACCTGGGCGCGGGCCTCGCGGGCCATGGGGTGGAAGCGGTAGACGAAGGGGACGACGGCCACGCGGTCGGCCTCGTGCGCGGCCTGCGTGAGGCTGCGGGCCGTCTCGGCATCGGTGGCCAGGGGCTTCTCGCAGACCACGTGTTTTCCGGCTGCGAGGGCCGCCCGGCTGAGGGGGGCGTGCAGGTGGTTGGGGGTGCACACGTGCACCACGTCGACGTCGGATCGGTGGATGAGTTCGAGGGCGTCGGCGTGGGCTCGGGGGAGGCCGTGCGCGGCGCGGAAGTCCTCGGCTTTGCCGGGGGAGGATCCGGCCACCCCGACGACCTCGCCGCCTGAGGCGCGGACGGCGTGGGTGTGGACGCGTCCCATGAAGCCGGTGCCGATCACCGCTGCTCGATAGGCCGAGGGGGCTGTCAGTCCGGGCGTTGGCGAATCACCCAGACCTGTGACTTTTTTCACTGACATGTCCGAGACGTTACGTCTGACTTATGTCGAAGGTCAAGCATAAGTTGCCGGTTGTGGACAAAATAGATGGATGACGGCCACTCAATAGATCCTGTGCTTCACTGGTCCCATGACGGAAGACGCGCTGACAGCCCCGGGGGGACCGGGGGCGACACCTCTGCGAGCCCCGGCCGCCACAGCCGCGCCCGGTGCCGGGACCCTGCTCCGGCTGCTGCGCGACGGTCGCCCACGCACTCGCTCCGAACTGGCCGCCGTCACCGGCCTGGCCCGTTCCACGGTCACCCAGCGCGTGGACGCGCTCCTGGCCAGCGGACTCATCGGCCCGGCGGGGGAGGCCGTCTCCACCGGAGGACGGCCGCCGACGACCTTCTCGTTCCGCCCCGACGCGCGCGTCGTGCTCGCCGCGGACCTGGGCGCCACCCACGCCCGGCTCGCCCTCACCGACATGTCGGGGACCGTGCTCGCGGAGGACCGCGCCGACATCGACATCGCGCTGGGCCCCGAACCCGTCCTGGACTGGGTGCTGGACCACGGCCTGTCCCTGCTGGAGTCAGCCGGACGCGCGACCGAGGACCTGCTCGGCGTCGGCGTGGGTCTGCCCGGCCCCGTGCAGCACTCCACGGGACGCGCGGTCAACCCGCCCATCATGCCCGGCTGGGACGGCTTCGACGTGTCCGGCCACGTGCGCGGCCGCATCGACCGGCCCGTGCTGGTGGACAACGACGTCAACATCATGGCCATCGGCGAACACCACGTCGCCTGGCCCGGCGCCAGCCACCTGCTGTTCGTGAAGGTGGCCACGGGCATCGGCTGCGGGATCGTCAGCGAGGGCAGCGTCTACCGGGGCGCCCAGGGAGCCGCCGGGGACATGGGGCACATCCACGTGCCCAACGGCGCCGACCGGCCGTGTCGCTGCGGCAACACCGGCTGCCTGGAGGCGGTGGCCAGCGGACACGCGATCGCCGAGACCCTCACCGCGGAGGGGGTCCCCGCCTCGGGAGCCCGCGACGTGGTGGAGCTGTCCCGCAACGGGTCCGTCCCGGCGCTGCGCGCCCTGCGCCAGGCCGGTCGCGACGTCGGCGAGGTCCTGGCCGCCTCGGTCAACATGTTCAACCCGTCGGTGATCGTCATCGGTGGCGCGCTCGCCACGGCCGGGGACCACCTGCTCGCGGGGGTGCGCGAGGTCATCTACCAGCGCTCGCTGCCGCTGGCCACGGAGAACCTCAGCATCGCCTCGTCGAAGGCCGGGGAGAGCGCGGGCGTGATCGGCGCGGCGGTCATGGTCATCGAGCACTGCCTGAGCCCCGAACACGCGGAGTCCCTCGTCATGGGCGCCTGACGGGGGTACTCAGCTGCGGCGGTCCCGGCTGACGGGGCGCAGGTGCCGCATCAGGGCCTGGAACCTCTCCCAGCTGTCCGGCTCCACTCCGTCGCCGATCCGGTACCAGATCACCGGGGTCATGGGCGGGCCGAAAGACCTACCCTTCACCGGTCCGGCCAGGGCGTTCTCCCTGCCCACGGCGGTGATCCCCTCCGCGCCCACGGCCAGGCCCACCGGAACGGGGACTCCGGCCCAACGCGGGGGCTGGAGCAGGTCGGCGCGGCCGTGCGCCCGCCGCACGGTCATGGAGCGCAGCCCGTCGCGATCGGACAGGGCGCGCACGAGCGGTCGAAGGGCGTCCAGATCCGGCTCCTCACCCTCCTGGTAGCCGACGGTGAAGCGGACGTACTCGCGCACCCCCGACTCCGTGCGCGCCACCCGTAGCTGCCCGGCGAACGGCCGGACGCCCTCATCGTCGGAGTCGCCCGGCTGGCCCCCGAACACCAGGGTGGTCTCGCTGGGGGCCCTGTTGCGCGCCATGGCGGTGACGGCCGCCGCGTCCCACTCGCGGGTCAGCGGCTCGGAGACGCCCCACACCGAGGGCCGGGCGCCGCCCAGACGCTCGGCCAGCAGCTCCACGACCCCGCCCAGCTCCAGGCCGTCGCTGGCCGGGTGGTCCATCTGGAGGTCCACGTGCAGCTGCGTGCCGGTCACGTGCTCCTCCCGGGCACGGAAGTCCGGGTGCGGGCCGTCCTCGGTCACCGCGTTCGGGTCCGGGACGTAGCCCACCCCGTCCTGCCAGGTCAGGGGTAAGCCGTTGAACCCGTCGTAGTGGTGCCCGTCGGCGGTGCGCACCGCCCACGTGGCGTTCGGGTTGCCCAGGAGCGAGCGCAGCGCGTGGGTGAGCACGCTCGTGGAGGGGGTGACCAGCTGGATACCGAGCCCCTCGCGCCCGTACCGGGCCAGGGCGTCCACGGTCCAGCTGGACAGCGACACCACCGGCCGGTCCTGCACCAACACGGCGTTCTTCGCGGTCAGGGCGCTCACCGCCGGGTGATCGGTGGCGCCGACAAGGGAGTCGTCCCGCTCCAACCGTGACGGGGGCTCCCAGACGACCCCGCCGTGCTGGTCGACCAGGTGTCCGACGAACCGCCGGGCCAGCTCCGCCGTGTCCGGGGTGACCAGGTCGGCGCCCCGGGCCTCCACCCACAGCGGCTGGGCGGGCAGCTCCTCGCTGACCCCGTCCTCCAACAGGCGGTCGGCCTCGGTTGCCACCGCCATGCGCTGCGCGGACTGCACGGCCAGGACGAGCTGGCCGGAGTCGTCGCGTAGCTCCACGACGGTCCCCTCCGCGACCAGACGGATTCTCAGGTCGGGATCGGCCGCCACCATCGCGTCCAGGAGCGAGCGGCGGCTGGGGCTCTCCGCGAGTAGGGCGATCACGTCACGGCTCAAGGGGGAGTCCTCCGGGAAACTGAGCGGAACGGGGGGTTTCGCGTCGTTCCCACGCTACTGGGAACCGCGCCCGCGTTCCCGCGTGCCCCCGCCCACCGCGGGCGGCTCCCGCTTCGGCTCCCCGTCGGCGGAGTCGACCTCCTCCGACCGACCAGAGCGAATCATCGGGGGTGGGGAACGAGGATGAGCCCCTTCCGAATCCGCGAGTCATCGACGAACGGCGTTCGACGAGGCCGCGCACTGCGAATCCTGGCACGCGAAGGGGGCGGGGCCCTCTCGGGTCCCCGCCCCCGGTGGTGTCGCGTTCTCCGTCAGTCGTCGCGCGTGCCGTGACGGGCACGGTCCTCCTCCGCCCGCTGGGCCTCCGCGCGGCCGCGAGCGGCGTCGTAGTCGGCGTCCTCCTCCATCGCGCGGTAGCGCGTGGGGTCGTACTCCCGCTGTCCGACGTCGGGCAGGACGCCCTCGTGCCTCAGGGCCGGGCCCTCGTCACTCCTGGCCTGCCGGGGAACCCGGCTGACGACCGCGGTCCGCCCCACGCCGCGCAGCAGCGAGGCGATGGCGATACCGCAGACCAGGTTGATCAGGCCCGTGGCGATCTGGCTGGAGATCTCGGCGCCCTGCGTGAAGGGCGTGACGGCCGCGATGGCCGTGGCCAGACCGACGATCCAGCCGAAGAACGAGAGCGCCCGGGGTGCGGACAGCAGCAACAGGTGCAGCAGCGCGGTCGCCAGCAGGGCGACCACCCCCGCCAGGAGCGCGTAACCGACCGTTCCGGCATCCCCGAGGTGTCCGGCCTCCTCCGGTGCGAGCACCGGAATGCCGAAGATCCCGCGAACCACCAGGGTCCCCGCGAAGATGACCAGTGCGGCGACCACCGCGGTGGCCAGTCCGCCGGACCAGAGCCGGGTCACGTTGACGGCTCGTTCACTTCCCATTTCGTTCATACCGATATCCCCAAAATAGGGCTCGAACTCGGTCGTAGGCCACATACCCGCAGCTCCGCAGCGGTAACCCACGCGTGGAACACTGTGGTCATGGCTCCTTTCGCGCACGCTCGCGTCGATCTCGACGCGATCGCCTCCAACGCCCGGCTGCTCAGCGAACTGGCCGGGGGGACGCCCCTCATGGGGGTGGTCAAGGCCGACGGCTACGGCCACGGGATCCTGCCCGCCGCGCGTGCGCTGATCGCGGGCGGTGCCTCCTGGTTGGGGACCGCGCTCATCAAGGAGGGCCTGGAGCTGCGCGAGGCGGGCATCACCCTGCCCGTGATGTCCTGGATCATCCCGCCAGGAGAGCCCGTGGGTGAGGCGATCGAGGCCGACATCGACCTCGGGATCAGCGACCGCGCCGTCCTGGACACCGTGGTCTCCGAGGCCCGCCGCCTGGGCCGGGTCGCGCGGGTCCAGCTCAAGGCGGACACCGGCCTGAACCGGGGCGGCGTGACCCGGCGCGAGTGGGCGTCCGTGGTCGAGGCGGCCGCGCGCGCGGAGGAGGAGGGCGCCGTCCGGGTCACCGGTGTGTGGTCGCACTTCGCCTGCGCGGACGAGCCCGGCCACCCGTCGATCCAGGCACAGTTGGACGTCTTCCACGAGGCCCTCATGGTGGCGGACAAGGCGGGGCTGACCCCGGAGGTCCGGCACATCTCCAACTCGGCCGCGCTGCTCACTCTGCCCGAGGCCAGGTTCGATCTCGTGCGGGCCGGAATCGCAAGTTATGGTCTCAGTCCGATTCCGGGTTTTGGTGTGCCCGGATTGCGTCCCGCGATGACCTTCGAGTCGAGCGTCGCGCTCACCAAGCGCGTCCCCGAAGGCAGTGGGGTCTCCTACGGACACCGTTACGTCACCAAGGACGAGACCACCCTGGCCCTGGTGCCGCTCGGCTACGCGGACGGCGTGCCCCGCGCGGCCACCAACCGGGGCCCCCTCCTCGTCGGCGGCGCCCGCCGCACCATCGCGGGAACAGTCTGCATGGACCAGTTCGTTGTGGATGTCGGGGACGACCCGGTGGAGGCGGGCGACCTCGCGGTACTGTTCGGCGACCCGAGCGCGGACCCGGCCGTGCCCACCGCGCAGGACTGGGCCGACGTCCTGGACACCATCCCGTACGAGATCATCACGCGGATCGGCGCCAGGGTGCCCCGCGAGTACGCGGGCGGGGCCTGACGCACTCCCCGATATCGGTCACGAACCTTCCCCACCCGGCCTAACCTGGGTGAAGAGGGACCTTCGGCGCGCTCCGACGCTGACCACCACACGGACCTACCTGTGAGAGCGATGACAGACACCACAGCCACCACCGCGTCCCACGTCCACGCGGTCACCGCCGCGACGGACGAGGAGATGCGCGTTCTGGGCCGTGACCTCGCCGCCCTCTCCCGCCCCGGGGACCTGCTGATCCTCTCCGGGCCGCTGGGAGCGGGCAAGACCACCCTCACGCAGGGGCTCGGACAGGGCCTGGGCGTGCGAGGGTCGGTCACCTCGCCCACCTTCGTCATCTCCAGAATCCACCCGTCCCTGGTCGGCGGTCCCGCCCTCGTGCACGTGGACGCCTACCGGCTCGGCGGCCCCGACGAGGTCGACGACATCGACCTGGACATGACCCTCCCCGAGTCGGTCACCGTCGTCGAGTGGGGTGAGGGCGTGGCCGAGGGACTGGCCGACGACCGCCTGGAGATCCGGATCGAACGCCACCTTGACGACACCCGCACCGTCCACCTGCGCCCCGTCGGCGCCCGGTGGACCGACATCGACCTCCCCGGCACCGCCGCCGGGAACGGATAGGGCGGAACACCCGTGCTTCTCCTGGCCTTCGACACCGCCACCCCGGCGGTCACCGCCGCCATCGGGGAGACCACCCCCGACGGTTCCTTCCTGCTGCGCGCCAGCGCCGGCTCGGTGGACGCCCGCCGCCACGGCGAACTCCTCGCGCCCACCATCCAGAACCTGCTCACCGAGGCGGGTCTGGTACTGGGCGACCTCGACCACATCGCGGTCGGCATGGGCCCCGGTCCCTACACCGGCCTCCGGGTCGGTCTGGCCACCGCCCACGCCCTGGCCGACGCCCTGGACGTCCCCTGCCACGGGGTGACCACCCTGGACGCCCTGGCCTTCGCCACCCGGCGTACCGGACCGTTCCTGGGTATGACGGACGCCCGCCGCAAGGAGGTGTTCTGGGCGCGTTACGACGACCACCTCACGCGGGTGGGGGAGGTCCATGTGGACCGGCCCGCCGAGATCGACACCGAGGGCCTGCCGCTGGTCGGTGACGGCGCCCGGATGTACGCCGAGGTGCTGGGCGCCGACCCCGAGGACACCGCAGCCCTGGCACCGCTCCACCCGGACGCCGCCGCGATGGCCGAACTCGCCCTGCTGCGCCTGCACCGCGGTGAGAAGCTGCCCGAGCCCACCCCGCTCTACCTGCGCCGTCCCGACGCGGTCGAGCCCGGTGCCCCGAAGAAGGTCCGCCAGTGGGTGAGGTGACCGCGCCGGTGGGACTGCGCCCGATGACCGCCGCCGACGTACCGGCCGTCCTGCAACTGGAACGCGCTCTGTTCCCGCTCGACGCCTGGAGCGAGGGCATGTTCCGCGACGAGCTGGGCGAGGTGTCCACCCGCCATTACGTGGTGGCCGAGGCCGAGTCCGGGATCGTCGGCTACGCCGGGCTGCGGTTCGTCCCGCCCGAGGGGGACGTCCAGACCATGGCCGTCGCGGAGGACGCGTGGGGCAGGGGGATCGGTCGGGCCCTGCTCACCGCACTCCTCGACCAGGCCGCCGCCCGGGGCGTCACCCACATGTTCCTGGAGGTGCGCTCGGACAACCCGCGCGCCCAGGACCTCTACACACGTTTCGGCTTCGTGGCGATCGGCGTGCGCCGGGGCTACTACAAGGGGGCGGACGCCATCGTCATGCGCCGCGTCGCGGAGAAGGGGAGCCATGAGTGAGCCGTTGATCCTGGGGATCGAGTCGTCCTGCGACGAGACCGGCGTCGCGCTGGTCCGGGGCTGTGAGCTGCTGGGCGAGTCGGTCGCCTCCAGCGTCGACCAGCACGTGCGGTTCGGCGGCGTGGTGCCCGAGGTGGCCAGCCGCGCCCACCTGGAGGCCATGACCCCGACCGTGCGCCGCGCCCTGGACTCCGCCGGGGTGAAGCTCTCCGACGTGGACGCCGTCGCGGTGACCGCCGGACCCGGCCTGGCCGGTGCGCTCCTGGTGGGCGTCTCCGCCGCCAAGGCCTACGCGATGGCGCTCGGCAAGCCGCTGTACGGGGTCAACCACCTGGTCGGCCACGTCGCCGTGGACCAGCTGGACCACGGACCCCTGCCCAAACCCTCGATCGCCCTCCTGGTCTCCGGCGGCCACACGTCGCTGCTCCTGGTCAACGACCTCGCCACCGACGTGGTCTCGCTCGGCGACACCGTCGACGACGCCGCCGGGGAGGCCTACGACAAGGTCGCCCGGCTGCTGGAGCTGCCCTACCCGGGCGGCCCGCCCATCGACCAGGCCGCCCAGCGGGGCAACCCGAAGGCGATGCGCTTCCCGCGCGGCAAGTGGGGCGACGGGACGTACGACTTCTCCTTCTCCGGGCTGAAGACCGCCGTGGCCCGCCACGTGGAGGACGCCGACCGCCGGGGCGACCCGCTGGTGGTCGCCGACATCGCCGCCGCCTTCCAGGAGTCGGTGGTGGACGTGCTCACCCGCAAGGCCGTCGACGCCTGCGTGGAGCACGGCGTCAGCACCCTGGTGATCAGCGGAGGCGTGGCGGCCAACTCCGCGCTGCGCGCCCTGGCCGGACAGCGCTGCCAGGAGGCGGGGATCGAACTCCGCGTCCCGCGCCCCCGCCTGTGCACGGACAACGGAGCGATGATCGCGGCCCTGGGCGCCGAGGTGGTGGCGGCTGGCCTGCAGCCGTCGGCCCTGGACCTGGCCACCGACACCTCGCTGCCGGTGGAGTCCTCAATGGCCCTGTAGCCGTTCCTTCGAGCCCCTCCGAGCCCCGCCGAACCACCGGTCCGGCGGGGCTCGGACGTCTCCCGGCGTGTTCTGGTCCGCCGCACCCGGTCGGGGCACCGACCCGGGCCTGTGGTTGGGTGCGGGTATGTTCGCGATCTCGGCAGCACGCATCTCGTTCGACGACCCCCTGTCCGGGCTGGAGGTGGGCGAGCGGCCCGACCCCGAACCCCGCGAGGGGTGGACCACCGTCCGGGTCAGGGCGGCCGCGCTCAACCACCACGACCTCTGGAGCCTGCGCGGGGTCGCGCTGCGCGAGGACCGCCTGCCGATGGTCCTCGGCGGCGACGCCGCGGGCATCGACGAGGACGGCAACGAGGTCATCGTGCACGGGGTGGTCGCCGAACCGCCCAGGCCGGGCCGCTCCCCGCGCTTCTCCCTGCTCTCGGAGATTCACGACGGCACCCTCGCGGAGAAGGTGCTCGTCCCCCGGGAGAACCTGGTCCCCAAGCCCCCGGAGCTGTCCTTCGAGGAGGCCGCCTGCCTGCCCACCGCTTGGCTGACCGCCTACAGCATGCTCTTCGGCAAGGCCGACCTGCGGCCCGGCTCCACGGTCCTCGTGCAGGGTGCCGGTGGAGGGGTTTCCGCCGCGCTCATCGCGATGGCCGCGCAGGTCGGGCACCGCGTGTACGTCACCAGCAGGAGCGAGCACAAGCGGGCCCGTGCCCTCGAACTCGGCGCGCACGCGGCGCTGCCCTCCGGGGAACGGCTTCCGGAGAAGGTGGACGTGGTCTTCGACTCCGTCGGCCAGGCCACCTGGAAGCACTCGATCCACTCGCTCAAGCCCGGCGGTGCCGTCGTCACCTGCGGGGCGACCAGCGGCGACGCCCCCGCGGCCGAGCTCACCCGGGTCTTCTTCCTCCAGCTTCGGGTGCTCGGCTCCACCATGGGGACCAGGGATGAGCTGGTCGGCCTCACGGAGATGTGCGTGCGCACCGGGCTGCGCCCGGTGATCGACCGGGTGCTGCCGCTCAAGGACGCCCCGGAGGCCTTCCGCGCCCTGGCGGCCGGAGAGCAGTTCGGCAAGATCGTCCTCGTTCCCTAGCCGGTTCGGGCTCGGAAGGCCCTGAACCATCGGGGCCTTCCGAGCGTCTACTGACTGACTGGGGAGTGCCACGGTCAGCCGGGAACGGTTCCCGGCGCGTGATAGAGGGGCGTGAGCACATGTCGGGCGAAGTGGCGGCCAACACCGGGGACGCCGACAGCGGGGGCGAGCAGTCGCAGAACGCCGCCTCCTACCTGCGGGAACTACCACGCGACTTCCAGGAAGCCGTCGACGAGGCCAAGCGCCTGCTCAACCACGACCCGACGATCGGCGGCTGGGGCGGGTTCGGCGAGCAGCACGGCACCCACATGGAGCAGGTCCAGGCGCACGCCGCGACTCTCGCGACAAACATCCGCAGCGGTGCAAGCCGCGTCAGCAGCACGGACCAGTCGGCCGAGGACGACTTCACGGGTGGTAGGGCACAGGCTCCCATCGACGGATTCCAGCACCTCAACCCCAACATCCAGGTGAACCGGTAGACGGTCCGGTCCAGGAAGATTCGGGAGTCACAGACGTGTCTCTACTGAACTACACAGAGTGTGAGTTCGACGCGGGGCAGATCGAAAAGGCCCGGAACGAGTTCGAGTCACTGCACGCCAAGATCGCGGGGAGATCCGAGTCGTACAAGTCGATCACCTCTCCGGTGGGCGACGAGTTCAGCGATCTCATCGGCGACGGGTTGAGGCAGCTCGCGACCACGAACCAGTCGGCCTGGGGCAGTGCGCTCCTGGCCTGCCTGCACGGTTACGGCGTCCTCGACAAGACGGTCACGGACACCAATTGGTACAACGAGCAGATAGCGGACATCAAGTCCCGGCTCTCCATGGCCCTGAACGCCATTCCCCCTGTGGAGCAGGACAGTTTCAATCGTGTCGACTCCACAAGGAGGACCTTCGACGCTGAGTCGCGCACTCTGTGGACGAAGTTCGAGGCACGCTGCGAGGAGACCGAGGACACGCTGAAGGAAGGCCCTACGCCGCTGCGCATCCGCCAGCTCGCTGAAGGGGGCCACTTCGGTGTCAACGAGCAGATCGGCTACCAGACCACCGGCGACATCAACTTCTATGTCGTCGAGACGGACTACAACACCGACGTGCTCACCGTCCACCTGTTCGACGCGGTGATCCATGGTTATGACGGCAGCATCCAGATGCTGGAGTCCGACCCGAAGACCCTCGCGCTCTTGGAGAACATGCTCCTGCGGGCGGAACAAGCCCGGGAGTCCGGCGAAGAGCTGAGCGACCGTGAGCTCGCCTACCTGGAGGCGGTCTACCAGACCCTCGGCAAGGACGGCAGGGGGCAGGAACCCGGTCTCCTGTGGTTCATGGACCAGGTGGCCGGCAGCGATCACATCGACGACGACCTGCGCGAGAACATCCAGCGTCAGCTGGCCGGTGGCATGCTCGTCCTGTCCGACGAAGAGGTCGGCGGCGGCATGTCACGGCTCCCCGAGGACGTTCGCAGGACCGCAGTGGGGCCGGACCGGATCGAGCCCTCACGGGACGGCGACGACCCCGGCATCGACCTGATGGGTTACTCCGCGTGGTCGGACGACTGGACCAAGTTGAGTGGCTTCCTGAATCACGCCGACTCCGATCTCCAGGGGGGCACAGAGTTCTCCACCAACCTGTTGCGTACCGGCTCTGACATGCTCCTGCGCAGCACCGTCGACGGAGTCCCCAAGGTCGAGACCTTCCAGGACATCATCGAGGTGGCCACACGCAACAAGGAGGCCAACCACATCATCCTCACTGGGGAGGGGTCGGACGGCGAGGCGTACCCGACACACGCGAACCACGAGCACCTCACCCCGGAGCGGATGCTGGAGAACCTGTACACCGTGCCCTGGCCCGACGAGGGCGAGGCGGTCCGCGGGCTCACCGACTGGATCTCCGCGGACGCGGACTCCGACTCCCAGGAGGACCGCGACCGCGCCGGGAGGTCGGCGAGCGCGCTGATCGAGATCCTGACCACCACGGAGAACGAGGACGGCGACAACCCGTTCCTGGACACGGCGGTGGGCGGCAAGGACTACCAGCCCTCGGTCGCCGAGATCAACCCCGAGGTGCTCAAGAGCCTGGCGTCGGTGTACGGCGCCTACCTGGACGACATCTCCATCGACGCGAACGAGCGGGGCTACCGGGCGGCTGCGGGCGGCGATGACGACGAGGACGACCTCCACCTCTTTCACAGGGGCGGTGAGATGGCGCTTCACCTGCCGCAGGAGGAGCACGAGAAGTTCCTCCAGCTCCTGCTCTCCAATGAGGAGTACTCCGCGCCGATCGTCAGCCTGGTCGAACACCAGGAGCGCAGGATTCTCAACGCCTACCTCGACAAGGACACGCTCGGCGACAAGGTCGGCGGTGCCGGAGCCGCGGACCTGCGGTCCGCCATGTCCAACGCGCTCATCGCCGAGTACATGGATCGGCACGACGACGTCGAGACGGCCCGTGAGAAGGCCAACCAGATGGTGCAGACCGGGTACAACATCGTCATCGCCTCCACCGTGCAGTCAGCGGGTTCCAAGGCGACCCCGGCCGGTATCGCCGTGGAGACCCTGCTGCGCCTCATGGAACAGCCGGTCAAGGACTACTACAACGACAAGTACGAAGAAGGCATCGGCTTCACGTACATCAAGGACATGGACGAGCACCTCCTCAACAACTCGTCGAACATTCGGGACCACGCCAACCTCCAGGTCCTCCAGAGCATGTGGGACCGGGGCATGGTCGACGAGGAGACGCTGGAGGACAAGGGACTTCTGATCAGGCACGGCGACGAGAGGCGTCTGCCCACCAGCACGGTGGAGTGGGACAGCGCGGCCACGGGGTACGTGTCCAGGGTCGATGCCCTCATCAACGAGATCGACCCTGAGATGGGCGATCGGGCCGCGACCTACATCCAGCACTTCCAGGAGCGGTATGAGCAGGGGGCTGCCCCGGAGTGGGGCGGGAAGAAGAAGCACTGACCGCCGAGGCACTCCGCTCGGCCTCCTGACGAGATGAGGGGCCCGGGGCGGTCACCGCCCCGGGCCCCTCACGCTGACGTGGGGTTACTCGTCGTCGTCCTCGTCGCGGCGGCGCTTCTTCTTGCCGTCGCGGCCCGGGCGCAGCAGCGCCTCGGCCAGGGCGAGCACGGTCTCTTCCAGCGAGGAGAACCGCTTGGTGATGTCGTCGTGCGAGTTCTCGACCGCCTCGGTGACGGTCTCCTCCAGCTCGTGGCGGTCCGGGCGCTGCTTGAGCTCACGGATGACCGGGTCCACCGCCGTGGTGACGTGCGAGTCGATCTCGTCGAGCCTGCCGGAGTGGTCCAGCAGCGGACGCTCCACCAGCTCGGTGAGGCGGCGGTGCAGCTCACTGACCTCAAGGGTCTGCGGCAGCTGGTTGAGGCGCTGGTTGAGCGCCTCCAGGCGGTCGTCGATGGCCTCCATACGGCCGTCGACGCCCTCGAAGTGACCGCTGACGCCCTCGAACTGGCCCTCGACGCCGTTGACCCGGCCGTCGATCCCGTCCAGGCGGCCGTTGAGGCCGTCGAGTCGGCCGTCGACCCGGTCGATCTTGCCCTCGACGCCCTCGAAGCTGCCCTCGAAGTGGCCCTCGAAGGTGTCGAAGCGGTCGGTGAGGCGGCCCAGCTCGTGGTCGACCTTGCCGGTGATCTGCGACAGGTGGTTGTCCACCTTGCCGTTGAGCCCCTCGCGGTGACGGTCCAGCCGCTCGTCGAGCGCGGTCCGGTGGGCGTCGGCCTGGTCGGTCAGCGCCTCGGTCAGCGTCTGGTGCCGGTCCTCGGCCTCCGAGGCCAGCTTGGCGTTGTCCTCCTGGACGAACGTGCGCAGCTCGGCGAGGTCCGCGGCGACCTTGGTGGCGTCCTCGGCGATCCGGGCGGCGAGGGAGTCGGTGCGCTTGGTCAGCGACTCGCGCAGACCTTCGGCGGTGCTCTCGGCGTGCTCGCGGGTCTCCGTGCGGCCCAGTTCGATCTGCTCGTCGAGCTCCGCCAGGCGCTGGCGCATGTGCGAACGCAGGTCGTTCAGGGACTTCTCGTGGTTCTCCCGCAGCTTGGCGAGCGAACCGGTGACGTCGGCGACGGCGGCGGTGGCCTCGGCGTGGTTCTCCTCGGCCTGGGTGTTGAGGTGCCCCACGCTCTCGGTGACCTTGCCGGTGAGCTCCTCGTGGCGCTTGAGCGACGCGGCGGCGTTGTCCTTGAGCTCCTGGGTGAGGGTCTCGTGGCGCTCGCCGGAGGCCGTGGCCAGGGCGCCCAGCTCCTCGGCGAGGGCGGTGGTGCGCTCGCCCAGTTCGCCGGTGTTCTCCTGGAGCTTGGAGAGCAGCGTCTCGTGCTGTTCGGCGGTGCGCTCCTCGACGAAGCCGCGCAGTTCGGCCGTGCGCTCTTCCATCGAGGAGGTGAGGCCGGTGGTGACGCGCTCGCCGAGCTCGGTGGTGGCGGTCTCCAGGGCCTCGCGGTTCTCCTGACCGGCCGTTTCGAGGGCCTCGCGGCTCTCCTTCACGGCGGTCTCGATGGTCGCGCGGCTCTCGGTGATGGCCTCGGCCAGCTCGTCCCGGCCCTCGCCCAGGGTGGTGCGGACGGTGGCGGTCAGTTCCTCGTGGCGCTCGCCCAGGGTGGTGTCCAGGGCCGTCAGCGAGGCCTCGATCGCCTCGGCGCGGGTGCCGAGGTCGGCCAGAGCCTTGTCGAGGGAGTCCAGACGGGTGCCGACGGTCTCGCCCAGCTCGGTGACGCGCTCGCTGACCTCGGTGACCTGCTCGGCGGTCCGGGTACCGGTCTCGGCCATGCGCTGGAGCCGGGTCAGGGCGGTGTCCAGGTGTCCGGCCACGCGCTGGGTGTCGGCCCGCAGGGACGACATCTCCGACAGCGGCTTGACCTGTCGGCCGACCACCTCTATGTGCTCGGCGAGGGCCTCGGCCCACTCCGGGGGACGGGCCAGGAAGTCGTCGATCCGACCGTCGACGGAGGTGATCGCCTCGGCGAGCGAGATGAGTTCCCGCTCGCGCAGCTCGCGGAGCAGCCACTCCATGCCCTCGAGACGCTGGCGCATCTCCTCGCTGACCGCGCCCTGGGACTTCTGCTCGGAGACGTGCTCCTGGGCGGCCTGGGAGAGCAGGTCACGCATCCGGTCGGAGACTCCGGCCTGACCTCCCCCATTGAGGAAGTTGTGATTGGTCTGTTCCACCGAGGTGCTCCTTATGGTTCTGGCGCTCCCGTCCGCTTCGCCGCACGGTGGTCGCACGGACGGGTTCTCGATGGTCCCCGGGCGGACGTTGCTCCGCGCCAGTTGAGCCCCAACGTGATTGAAGTGTGACTGTGTGTATACACGGGGGGCGTGGGCCGAGTGCCGACCGAACCGCTGAGCGGATCAAACAGGCACGGCCTTCCGGGAGAACCCATGAGAAGGGAAGTGAATCTGCGGCGCCAGTTTAACGACTTCGCCCCGCGCGACCCCAGGGGTCCACGAAAGATATGGGTGTGGGAGATAACGATATGGTCTGCGTGGCCTGTGCCGAATGTGGCGCGGGCCGCATCGGGAGGTTCGTGCGGCGGTGGTTTCCGCAGCCCCTACGCCGCCCCGGTTTCACGGCACAGCAGGTAGAACGGTTTCTCGCCGATTCTCGTCAGCACCACGGTCACGGATTCCGGTCCGGAGGCGCGAAGGTCGCGCCGGAGTTTCTCGGTGTCCACCGCCGAACCGCGTTTCTTGATCGTTACCGTTCCGGCCTTGTGCGCACGCACCGATGAGCGCAGCCGTTTCAGTGAGAACGGTGAGAACTCCAGCACCTCGAGCACCCGCCACAGCGGTGAGCGCTCGGCCCGGTCCGCGGTGAAGTACGCGATCCGCTCGTCCAGCAGCGCGCCGTCCACCCGGGTCGCAGCCTCCGCCACCAGGTGGGAGCGGACCACGGCCGGGTCCGGGTCGTAGAGGTAGCGCCGCGCGGGGGCGACCGGTGCGGGCCCCAGGTCCGGCTCCTCGTCCAGGTGTGCCACCGCGCCCTCGCTCGCCAGCAGGCCCTCGCGCTCGTGCAGCACCGTCGCGCGCCGTCGCGGCCCACCGGGACCGAAACCCAGACCGCCGAACCACAGCGCGGTCTCCTTCAGTTCGCCGTCCACCGAGATCCACTCGGCCGAGGCGGCAGGGGAGAGGACCTCGTGCGGGATGCCCGGGGCGGCCTTCAGACAGGCCGCCTCCGCGCCCTCGGCCAGCCGGGTGGCCACGTCCCACGGCGGCGAGTACGCGGACGGGTCGAACACCCGGCCCCTGCCGCCGCGCCGGGCCGGGTCGCAGAACAACAGGGGGTGATCGCCCACTCCGACCGCGTTCACGTCACCCTCCCGGACCCGGGCGTACTCCGTGAGCCCCATCGCCTCGATGTTGGCGCGGGCCACCGCCACGGTCAGGGGGTCGGCGTCCACGCCCTCCACCGGCACGCCGTGCTCGGCCAAGGCCAGCAGGTCCGCGCCGATCCCGCAGCACAGGTCGCCCGCGACCGCGTCCCCGCCCATCGAGGAGGGCAGGTGTCGGGCGGTGCGCTCGGCCCGGTACTCGGCCACGGTCCGGCGGGTGGACTGCTCCAGACCGTTCGGGGTGAAGAACATTCGCCCGGCGTTCTCCCCGAATTTGGCCCTGCCCCGCTCCCGCAGGCTTACCTGGGTCATCACAGCGTTGACCAGCTCGGACACCGGGAGTTCGGAGTCGAGCGCGGCCACCCCGGGATCGGTGCGCAGTTTGGAGGCGGTGGCGAGGGGGTCCCTGGCCGCCGCAACGGGGTCGACCCCGCCGAGGACCTCCCGACCCGCGTCGGTGAGCAGCGCCGAGAACGCGGGCACGTGCATGGAACCTCCTGCTGTGGGCACGACGGTGGGGCGGGTCCGCCCTTCGGCCCGAGCCCCCGCCACATTTCCATTCTGGCACTCTCGGGGGTAGAGTGCTAAACGCGACGAGGCCGGTCTGGCACCCGCGACGACAGGCCGCCGCGGTCGCCCCTTTTACGTGGTTGGTCCGTGCTCACGCATGGGCCGACGCCAGATACACCGAGACTTTGAAGGGGGAGGTCACACCGTGTCGACCGCCACCAAGACCGTGCTGAAGCCGCTCGAGGACCGCGTCGTGGTCAGGACCCTGGAGGCTGAGCAGACCACCGCCTCCGGTCTGGTCATCCCGGACACCGCCAAGGAGAAGCCCCAGGAGGGCGAGATCCTGGCCGTGGGTCCCGGTCGCCTCGACGACAACGGCAAGCGTGTCGCCCTCGACGTGAACGTCGGCGACGTCGTCCTCTACAGCAAGTACGGCGGCACCGAGGTCAAGTACGACGGCCAGGAGTACCTGGTTCTCTCCGCCCGCGACCTCCTCGCGGTCGTCGAGAAGTAGCTCTCGGCGCAGAGCCTTCGAACATCCCGCACCGGTCGGCCTCCAAGCCGGGCGGGGCGGGATGTTCTCTTTCGACCCGAACCGTTAGAGGAAGTACTCACACATGCCGAAGATCCTGGAGTTCGAGGACGACGCCCGCCGCGCCCTCGAGCGGGGCGTCGACCGCCTCGCCAACGCCGTCAAGGTGACGCTCGGCCCGCGCGGCCGCAACGTCGTCATCGACAAGAAGTTCGGTGCCCCCACCATCACGAACGACGGCGTGACCGTCGCCCGTGAGATCGAGCTGGACGAGCCCTACGAGAACCTGGGCGCCCAGCTGGTCAAGGAGGTCGCCACCAAGACCAACGACGCCGCCGGTGACGGCACCACCACCGCCACCGTGCTCGCGCAGGCGCTGGTCCGCGAGGGCCTGCGCAGCGTCGCCGCCGGCGCCTCCCCGATGTCCCTCAAGAAGGGCATCGACGCCGCGGCCGTCCGGGTCTCCGAGATCCTGCTCGAGCGCGCCGTGCCGATCAAGGAGCGCGCCGACATCGCCTACGTGGCGACCAACTCCGCCCAGGACGCCCAGATCGGCGACCTCATCGCCGAGGCCTTCGACAAGGTCGGCAAGGACGGCGTCATCACGGTGGAGGAGTCCCCGACCTTCGGTCTGGAGCTCGACTTCACCGAGGGCCTCCAGTTCGACAAGGGCTACATCTCGCCCTACTTCGTCACCGACGGGGACCGTCAGGAGGCCGTCCTCGAGGACGCGCAGATCCTGATCAGCCAGGGCAAGATCGGCAACCTGAACGAGCTGCTGCCGCTGCTCGAGCAGGTCGTCCAGAGCAAGAAGCCGCTGCTGATCATCGCCGAGGACGTCGAGGGCGACGCCCTGGGCGCCCTGGTGCTCAACCGCATGCGCGGCACCCTCAACGTGGCCGCGGTCAAGGCGCCCGGCTTCGGCGAGCGCCGCAAGGCCATGCTCCAGGACATCGCCGTGCTCACCGGCGGCCAGGTCATCTCCGAGGAGGTCGGCCTGTCCCTGGAGAACGCGGACCTGTCCGTGCTGGGCTCGGCCCGCCGCATCACCATCACCAAGGACACCACCACCGTCGTCGACGGCGGCGGCCAGCAGTCCGAGGTGGAGGACCGCGTTCGCCAGATCCGCAAGGAGATCGAGGCGAGCGACTCCGACTGGGACCGCGAGAAGCTCCAGGAGCGCCTGGCCAAGCTCGCGGGCGGCGTGTCCGTGCTGAGCGTCGGCGCGGCCACCGAGGTCGAGCTCAAGGAGAAGAAGCACCGCCTCGAGGACGCCATCTCGGCGACCCGCGCGGCCATCGAGGAGGGCATCGTCGCTGGTGGCGGCGCCTCCCTGGTGCACGCCTCCACGGCTCTGGACGACCTCGGCCTGATCGGCGACGAGGCCACGGGTGCGGCGATCGTCCGTCGCGCGCTGGTCGAGCCCGCCCGGTGGATCGCGGAGAACGCGGGCGCCGAGGGCTACGTGGTCACCCACCGCGTCTCCGAGATGGAGGTCGGTCACGGCTACAACGCCGCCACCGGCACCTACGGTGACCTGACCGCCGAGGGCATCCTCGACCCGGTCAAGGTCTCCCGCTCGGCCGTCCAGAACGCCGCGTCCATCGCGGGCATGCTGCTGACCACCGAGGTGCTGGTCGCGGACAAGCCCGAGGAGGACGAGGGCGACGGTCACGGCCACGCCCACTAGGACGTTGGTCGGTGTCCGGTAGGACCCGGTCCGGGGGTGGGGCGCTCCGTCGTCCCACCCCCGTCCACTACCACGGGAGAGCCGATTCACACCCGCTACTACGTACCGTTTTCGGGCTATTTTCCCAAAATGTGACCATTCTGTAGTTGCTGATTGGAGTGGTTGGGTCCCCAACTGCGGGCATCATTCCTAACGTGACGGATGCAGGCGCCCGAACGGGCGTTACCGCGCAGCGGCCAGGTACGCCCGCAGGGCACGACGAGGCGGACCCCGCTCCGCGCGACACGGGGTTGAACCGTCTGGGCTCACTCGCCGTCCAGGGCGACGACGGGGCCATGGACTCCCTCCTGCGCGAGGTCAGACCCATGGTGGTGCGGTACTGCCGGACCCGCCTGGCCCGGGTCTCGGGTCTGGCGCACTACTCGGACGACGTGGCACAGGAAGTGTGCATCGCGCTGCTCACGGCCATCCCGCGCTACCAGGACCGGGGCAGGCCCTTCGCCTCCTTCGTGTTCGGCATCGCCGCGCACAAGGTCGCGGACACCCTCCGCGTGGCCGGCCGGGTGGAGACGGTCCCCACCGACACCGTGCCCGAACAGCCGGACGACGATCCCGGCCCCGAGGAGTCGGCGGTACGCGTGTCCGAGGCCCAGCGGGCCAGGGCGCTCCTCGACGAACTGCCCGAACAGCAGCGAACGCTGCTGGTCATGCGGGTGATCACAGGACTTACAGCAGACGAGACGGGACATCTCCTTGGCATGTCGGCAGGTGCGGTACGGGTTGCCCAGCACCGAGCTATTGCTCGGCTTCGGAAGGTGGCCCTGGCGAACCGCGTCCTCCCCTGAACACCGTCGCGCCGCCCGGCCGGGGCGGCGCCGGTGCCCCACGCGCCCCCGCCCGAGCGGATACTGCCGCTACCCCCGCTGATTTCTCGCCGGGCCCTCGAAGTCATCCACGCGACCGGCGACGCCACCGAACCCGAGGGGGCTCCAGGAGCTTCCAGGGTCGGTCCCGGTGAGTTGCCCGCGCCCCTCCCGGGACCAGAACGGTCTGTCGTCGCCTCGTGCCAGACTCCGTCGCGATGACGGAGACGGCTCGATGGGAAGAGGACCCGGTGACCCTGCGGATCGAACGGCACGAGGTCGACGACGAGGCGATCGCGATGGCCACGAAGGACTTCACGGACCGGATCGGTGAAGAAGTCCGTATGGAACAGCACAGCGGTCGCAGCGGGTTCGGCTGGGACATGATCTCCCAGAACCTACGGGACTACGCGGCGGCGCGCTCAGTGCGGGCTCCCCACGCCGAGGCCGACGTCCGGGCCGCTCTGTACTCGGCAGCCGAGGCACGTGTTGGCGCGATCATGCTGGAGGGGGCGCCCACCTCCGCCGAGTTCTCGGTGCACCTCACCTACACCGGCACCGGCATCTTCTACCAGGACTTCGAAGGGGAGGACGCCCGGGGAGAACGGCCGGTCCCCCTGGGCGACTGGACCGAGGCCCTGTACCTGTGCGTCCTCGCGAATCTGCACGAGAACTACGAGAGCCCTCTGGTCCAGTGCGCCTCGGCCTTCGGTGAGAACGAGGTGTTGCAACGAGCGCTGGTCTTCTACCTCTACCCGCACCTGGGCGCTGAGCGGGAACAGTTGGAAGGGTATGTGTGGTCCGCGCTCGGGCCGCTTCTGAACTCTCTCGACCTGGACTCCGAGAGCGACCGTGTCGAGCCGGGGTCGATCGACCACGGCCTCCTCTTCCTACGTGCTCTGCTCGCCCGCGACCAGGAAGCCTTCTGGGCGACCATGGCCGTGCGGTTGACGTGGCTGCGGGACCACACCGGTGAGCGGGGACTCACGGGGCTGTTCCCACTGACCGAACTCGCCTTCGCGGCCTTGGCGGTGCGGGTCGAGGGCTGGGAGATGCCGTTCGATTCCGACTACCTTCCCCGGTACCTGGTCGAGGGGCCCGGGAGTGGGGGCCGTCGAGTGGGCCCCTGCGGCGAGGACAAGGACCCTGAGGCCCTGGCCGTGCTCGAACACGGTTCGCTGGTGGTCGAACGCCCCACGCGGGGGTTCTCGGCCGAACGTTCGATCGAGGAGATGTTCGGGCTCGTGGACGGGAACCTCGAGAGGGTCCGGGACCCCCGGACCCACCGCGAGGGGATCCCCGACGAGTTGGGGCGGGCGGCCCGGACCGAGCTCCTCGTCTTCCGTCTCGCCTCGGTCGTTGACCAGGAGACGCGGCATCCACGTCAGCTCGCCGCTCTCGACCACGCCGCGCAGTACATGGTGGCGCTGTTCGCCTGTGCGGAGGCCGAGGGGGACACCGTTGAGGTGACCATCGGCGACACGACCGTGCCGATGCGCTCCTTCGAGTCGGAGTCCGCCATCTCAGGCGAGAAGCTACGGGAAGCCCTTCAGTACGCCCTGGTGGCGGGCTCTCGGGAACACCTGGAGTACCTCCTCGCCCACGTTGAGGACGATCATCCGCGCAAGCGTGGCGGCTTCTCCGTCCTCTCCCCTTACGGGTCGGCGTTCCTGGCCTATCTGGTGTCCGAGACGGACCGGCTCCGCCGACCCGACGCGGGGAGTGATCCGCGGGTCGAGGAGAAGCTGGGCCGGGCGCTCGAAGCGCTCGTGGTCGACGACGTGCCCGGCTCCGCGCAGCCTCCGGTCGTACTGCTCTCCCAGCTGGTCGCGGGGGACCGGGACGGATTCGACCTCGCCCTGGCCGACACCCTGGAGCGACACCGGGACGCCTACGGCTTCGGCGAGCGGGCCCGGGACACCGACGGGTTGATCGATTTCGACACCCTGGCCCTGGCCTGTCTGGCCAGTGCCAAGGGATGGCCGGTGCGGGTTCGGAGCGGTTATCTGCCGCAGGGGGTCCTCGACCGGGCCGCGGCCATGTTCGCCTGACTCCCGGGCCCGATCGCCGTTGAGGCGGGCTCTGACCCCGCCCGGCCCCGACCTCCGCCCCGCCCCGGCCCCGACCTCCGCCCCGCCCTGGCCTCCGCCCCGCCCCGGCCCCTGACCTCCGCTCAGGCCTGGCCCGGCCCCGACCTCCGCCCGGGCCGGGGCCCGGGCCACGGGACCTCCGTGCC
The DNA here is from genome assembly GCF_018070675.1 of Nocardiopsis sp. B62. Taxonomy (NCBI): domain Bacteria; kingdom Bacillati; phylum Actinomycetota; class Actinomycetes; order Streptosporangiales; family Nocardiopsidaceae; genus Nocardiopsis; species Nocardiopsis sp. B62. The sequence goes on from NZ_JAGPXK010000005.1 coordinate 275,554, forward strand.
GGGCTGGTGGCCGATTCGTGACCGAGGTGACCGGGCGAACATCGCATTCCACCTGGGCGGTGCCGGACGACGACCTAGGATGAGACGACACGCGGGGGCGATCCGCGCAGTTGTTGCCGGGAACAGCGGAGGTTGTGTCATGAGCCAGGACCACAGCGACTACGGGAGCAAACTGCTCCCGCCGGGGCTGACCTACGACGATGTCCTGCTGGTACCGGCCTACTCGGACCTCCAGCCGGGTGACGTGGACACCACCACCAAGCTCTCCCGCAACATCAGCCTCAGCATTCCGCTGCTCTCTGCCGCGATGGACACCGTCACCGAGGCCCGCATGGCCGTGGCGATGGCCCGCCAGGGTGGCGCCGGTGTACTGCACCGCAACCTCTCCGCCGAGGACCAGGCCGCCCAGATCGACCTCGTGAAGCGCTCCGAGGCGGGCATGGTCACCGACCCGGTCACCTGTCACCCGGAGGACGACCTCGCCGAGGTCGAGCGCCTGTGCGCCCACTACCGCATCTCCGGTGTTCCGGTCACCGACGCCCAGGGCTCCCTGGTCGGCATCGTCACCAACCGCGACATGCGCTTCGAGAACGACCGCTCCCGGCTGGTCCGCGACGTCATGACCACGGAGAACCTGGTCACCGCCCCCGTCGGCGTCAGCCGCGAACAGGCCTTCGAGCTGCTCCGCAAGCACAAGGTCGAGAAGCTGCCGCTGGTCGACGGCCAGAACCGCCTGCGCGGACTCATCACCGTCAAGGACTTCATCAAGAGCGAGCAGTTCCCCGACGCCACCAAGGACTCCAACGGGCGTCTCGTGGTCGGCGGCGCCGTCGGCGTGGGCACCGAGGCCGAAGAGCGCGCCAAGCTGCTCATCGACGCCGGGGTCGACTTCATCGTGGTCGACACCGCGCACGGCCACTCCTCCGGGCTCGCCGACATGGTCGCCAAGCTCAAGGCCAACTCCCGCGCGGACATCGTCGCGGGCAACGTCGCCACCCGCGCGGGGGCCCAGCTGCTCATCGACGCCGGTGCCGACGCCGTCAAGGTCGGCGTGGGACCGGGCTCCATCTGCACCACCCGCGTCGTCGCCGGTGTGGGCGCCCCGCAGCTCACCGCCATCCTCGAGGCTGGCCTGGCCTGCGGCCCCGCCGGAGTCCCGCTGATCGCGGACGGCGGCCTCCAGTACTCGGGCGAGATCGCCAAGGCGATCGTCGCCGGTGCCAGCACCGTCATGCTCGGCAGCCTCCTCGCCGGTGTAGAGGAGAGCCCGGGCGAGCTCATCTTCATCAACGGCAAGCAGTTCAAGGCCTACCGGGGCATGGGTTCCCTGGGCGCCATGCGCGGCCGCTCCTTCTCCAAGGACCGCTACGCGCAGGCCGACGTCTCCTCCGAGGACAAGCTGGTCCCCGAGGGCATCGAGGGCCAGGTGCCGTTCCGCGGTCCGCTGTCCGCCGTGGCCCACCAGCTGGTCGGCGGCCTGCACCAGTCCATGTGGTACGCGGGCAGCCGCACCGTGCCGGAGCTGCGCGAGCGCGGCCAGCTCATGCGCATCACCAGCGCCGGGCTGCGCGAAAGCCACCCGCACGACATCAAGATGACCGTGGAAGCGCCGAACTACAACGCGCGCTAACCAGCGCGGGGACGGTGCCGGAGTCGCGCCGACCACGGCCGGATAGACTCGCGTCCGCGGTCACGCGACGGTCGACCGACCGGCGCCGCACGTCAGAGGGGAATCGAACAGTTGGCTCAGGTGGAGATCGGGCTGGGTAAGAACGGGCGTCGCGCCTACGAGCTCGATGAGATCGGGATCGTGCCCGCACGACGGACCCGCGACCCGGAGGAGGTGTCGATCGCCTGGCAGATCGACGCCTACCGGTTCGAGACGCCCCTGGTCGTCAGCCCCATGGACAGTGTGGCCTCGCCCAGGACCGTCGTGGCGGTGGGTGAGCAGGGCGGCCTCGGCGTCCTGGACCTTGAGGGTCTGTGGACCCGTTACGAGGACCCGGAGCCCCTGCTCCAGGAGATCCGCGAGCTCGACGACGTCGCCGCGACCAAGCGACTCCAGGAGATCTACGCGGCGCCGATCCAGGAGGAGCTGATCGGCCGCCGGATCGAGGAGATCCGCGACGCCGGTCTGGTGACGGCGGCCCGGCTGTCGCCGCAGCGCACCGCGCAGTACCACAAGGCCGTCGTGGACGCCGGGGTCGACATCTTCGTGATCCGCGGCACCACGGTCTCGGCCGAGCACGTCTCGGGCCGCGCCGAACCGCTCAACCTCAAGCAGTTCATCTACGACCTCGACGTGCCCGTCGTGGTCGGCGGCTGCGCCACCTACACCGCCGCCCTGCACCTGATGCGCACCGGTGCGGCCGGTGTGCTGGTCGGGTTCGGCGGTGGCTCCGGCCACACCACCCGTTCGGTGCTGGGTGTGGCCGTCCCGATGGCCAGCGCCATCGGCGACGTCGCCGCCGCCCGCCGCGACTACCTCGACGAGTCCGGCGGCCGCTACGTGCACGTCATCGCCGACGGCGGCATGACCGGCAGCGGTGACATCGCCAAGGCCCTGGCCTGCGGCGCTGACGCCGTCATGGTGGGTTCCCCGCTGGCCCGCGCCACTGAGGCGCCCGGCGGCGGCTACCACTGGGGCAGTGAGGCGCACCACAGCGAGCTGCCGCGCGGCGAGCGGGTCGGGGTGGGCACCATCGGCGACCTCAAGTCGATCCTGCACGGCCCGGCCTCCACCAGCGACGGCTCCATGAACCTCATGGGCGCTCTGCGTCGGACCATGGCCACCTCGGGCTACACCGACCTCAAGGAGTTCCAGCGGGTCGAGGTCGTGGTGAACCCGCACCGTTAGGGAGCGGCCGTGGGGGAGCCTCCCCACGTGTTGGCACCCGACGTGAGTGTGGTGAGGGGCGTCCCGGGAGAACCGGGACGCCCCTCACGCCGTCCCAAGGGGGTGCGTCGGGGTGGCCGCAGTGTGTCACTATGGTGCCTGTTTTCCAGTCTCGTGATCTGATGGTGACTTTCTATTGGAGGACTGCATGGGTGACAGCGTGTCCGGTGCCCCCGGGGCGCCCGGTTCCTCCGAGGAACCCCGCGCCACCGAGGGGTCCCGCGCCGCCGAGGCGGTCCGCCCCGGGCACCGTCGGCGTCGCCGACGCGGACCCGCGATCGCGGTCAGCCTCGCGCTGGTCGTGTGTCTGCTGGTGACGGCGGGCGTCGTGGTCCTGGTCGGGCGTGTCTCCAGCGCCCTCAACGGCTGGGAGGCTCCGGTCGCCGAGGCCACCCCGGAGGTCGGCACCATCGAGACCCCTCCGCACGACCAGCTCACCGGTCCGCCCGCGCAGAGCGGGGTGACCGCCCGGGAGGACGACGCGCCGGCCGAGGCGGACGCCGGGGCGGACGAGCGGTCCAGCCCGGCGGGCCCGCAGCGCCCCAGTGACGAGTGGCTCGACGAGGTCTCCGACAACACCGGCGTGCCCCGCCGCGCCCTGGAGGGCTACGCCAGCGCCCAGCTGGTCCTCGACGCCGACCAGTCCTCGTGTCAGCTCTCCTGGCCCACGCTCGCGGGCATCGGGTACGTCGAGTCCCGCCACGGCACCTACGCGGGCGGCGAGCTCGGCCCGGACGGCAACACCACGGTGGACGTCATCGGCATCCCGCTGGACGGCACCAACAACACGCAGGCCATCCCGGACACCGACAACGGCGAGCTGGACGGTGACACCGAGTGGGACCGGGCGATCGGCCCGATGCAGTTCATCCCCAGCACCTGGGACCGGTGGGGCGAGTCACTGGAGGGCGGCGCCCCCGACCCGCACAACATCGACGACGCGGCCCTGACCGCCGCCCGCTACCTGTGCGGCAACGGTCGCGACCTCACCTCAGCGAACGACTGGGAGTCGGCGATCCTGGAGTACAACCGCTCGTCAGCCTACGTCAGCGACGTCCTGGCCTACGCGCACGCCTACGCCGACGCGGCCTGAGGCCCCGGGCGGGGCGGGGCGGCCTCACCGGCCAGGGGGCTGGCGGGTGCGAGGTGGGCCAGCAGGGTCCGGCTGATGTCCAGCAACTGCTCACGCTGTGCGTCGGTCAGCGCGTCGAGCAGGTTCTCCTGGATGCTCCGCACGTGCGGGACCCAGGCCCGGCCCAGGACCTCCCGGCCCTGCTCGGTGAGGCTGGCGAACCAGCTCCGGCGATCGCTCTCACAGCGCACACGCTCCACGAGCCCGGCCTCGGTGAGCCTGCGAACCGCGTGGGTGATCCGGCTCGGCCTGGTGTGGGTGAGGTCGGCCAGCCAAGAGCACCTCAACCGACACCGAACCCCGTTCCCGGGGAACCAGTCGCACAGAACTGGTGCCGGGCACCCTGGCTGGTCGCTCTCCTCGCGCTGAGCGGGGCCGGTGCCGAGGCCGGGTCGGGACCGCTGGCCACCGCCTCCTGGGTGGGCGGGATCGCCGCGATCGCCGCCGGGTTCCTTGTCCCGGCCGCGCCGCGGAGGTAAACCGGCGGTATGGGGTGTGGCAACGCACAGCCCTGACGGCCTCCGGGTGGCTAGAGGCCCCACCACTGCGGGTATGCGCCTTGGTGGAACACCGATCGAAAGGGAGGACCATCCATGGCGACCACCTGGTTGGGGCCGAAGGGGCGCACTGAGGCGCTCGCGTCGATGGCCGACGAGGAGCTCGACGTCCTCGTGGTGGGCGGCGGGATCGTGGGCGCGGGCATCGCGTTGGACGCGGTCTCGCGCGGGCTCTCCACGGGTCTGATCGAGGCGCGGGACTTCGCCTCCGGGACCTCCAGCAGATCCAGCAAGCTGATCCACGGCGGGCTCCGCTACCTGGAGCAGTTCGACTTCGAGCTGGTGCGCGAGGCCCTGCATGAGCGCGGCCTCCTGCTCACCACCATCGCGCCGCACCTGGTCCGCCCGGTGCCGTTCCTCTTCCCGTTCGAGCACCACTGGGAACGCTTCTACATCGGCGCGGGCGTTACCCTCTACGACACCCTGGCGCTGACCTCCCGCAACAACCGCGGGCTGCCCTCGCACCGGCACCTGACCAGGTCCGGTGCGCTGCGGGTCTTCCCGGCGCTCAAACGCAGCGCCCTGGCCGGGGCGGTCCAGTACTGGGACTGTCAGGTGGACGACGCCCGCCTCGTCACCACCGTCCTGCGCACCGCCGCCGGGCTCGGGGCGAAGATCGCCTCCCGGGTCCAGGCGGTCGAGTTCCTGCGCGAGGGCGAGCACGTGGTCGGCGCCACCGCGGCCGACCTGGAGACCGGTGAGCGCAAGCAGATCCGTGCCCGCCAGGTGGTGAACGCCGCCGGGGTGTGGACCGACGACATTCAGGAGATGGTGGGCGGTCGCGGGCAGATCCACGTGAGCGCGTCCAAGGGCGTGCACCTGGTGGTGCCCCGGGACCGCATCCAGGCCTCGTCCGGGATGATCCTCCAGACGGAGAAGAGCGTGCTCTTCGTGATCCCGTGGGGCCGCCACTGGATCATCGGCACCACCGACACCCCCTGGGACCTGGACAAGGAGAACCCGGCCGCGTCGAGGGCCGACATCGACTACGTCCTCGACCACGTCAACCAGGTGCTGCGCACGCCCCTGGGCAGGGACGACGTCGAGGGCGTCTACGCCGGGCTGCGGCCGCTGCTGACGGGGGAGTCCGAGGAGACCTCGAAGCTGTCCCGTGAGCACACGGTGGCGCACCCGGTACCGGGGCTCGTCCTCATCGCGGGCGGCAAGTACACCACCTACCGCGTCATGGCCAAGGACGCGGTGGACGCGGTCGCGCACGGGCTGGGCGGCGCCGTCCCGGCCTCGGTCACGGACAAGCTGCCGCTGGTCGGCGCGGACGGGTACGCGGCGCTGTACAACCAGCGGCACCGTCTGGCCCGCGACTCGGGGCTGCACGTCTCCCGGATCTCGCACCTGCTGCGGCGGCACGGCTCCGGCGTGCACGACGTCCTCGACCTGATCCGCGAGCGGCCCGACCTGCGCGAACCGCTCAAGGGCGGGGAGGACTACCTGCGGGCGGAGGTCGTCTACGCCGTGGAGGCCGAGGGCGCCCGTCACCTTGAGGACGTCCTGTCCCGGCGTACCCGCATCACCTTCGAGACCTGGGACCGGGGGATCGCGGCCGCCGAGGCCGCCGCCGAACTCATGGCCGAGCCGCTCGGGTGGAGCAGGGAACAGGTCGAACGCGAGGTGGAGTACTACCGCAAGGGCATAGAGGCCGAGCGGGCCGCCCAGGAGCAGGACACCGACCAGGAGGCCGACGCTGTCCAGCACGGTGCCCCGGAGATCGTTCCGGACCTGCGCGTGGGCGGGCCGGGAGGCCGTTCCTGAGGGCGGTTCCGGGGTGCGGGAGCCCTCGGCCGGGTTCGTATTGTTGCTGATCACTGATCCGGCCGTTGTGGTTTGTGACACATCGTGGGGTTAGGGTGCGTGGAGTTACCCCCGTAGCGTTCACTCGCCGAAGGACCCCTGCCCATGATCAAGGTGCTGCTCGTAGAGGACGACGTGCGCCTCGCCGACGCCCTCGCCGGTGCGCTTGAGACGTACGGCTACGAGGTCGACCAGGTGAGGACCGCGGGGGGCGCGCTGACAGCGCCCCCCGCCGACATCGTCCTGCTCGACCTCGGGCTGCCCGACATGGACGGCGTGGAGCTGTGCCAGCGCATCCGCGAGCGCCAGGACTTCGGGGACACCGCGATCATCATGGTCACCGCCCGGCGCCAGCAGCGCGAGCGGATCCTCGGGCTGCGCTCCGGGGCGGACGACTACGTGGTCAAGCCGCTGGCCATCGAGGAGCTGTGCGCCCGGATGGAGGCGGTCCTGCGCCGCACCGGCGGGCGGGTCGGCACCGTCCTGGAGACCGGGCCGCTGCGGGTGGAGCTGTCCACCCGCTCCGTGGTGTGCTCCGGCCGCCCCGTGGAGCTCACCCGCAAGGAGTTCGACCTGCTCGTCGTCCTGCTCAGGGAGGCGGGCGGGGTCGTCTCCCGCGAACACCTCCTGCTCCGGGTCTGGCAGACCGCCTGGCCGGGCACCCTGCGAACCCTGGAGGTGCACATCGGGACCCTGCGTTCGAAGCTGGGCTCTCCCGGGCTCATCCGAACCGTGCGCGGGGTCGGCTACCAGCTGGTGACCTCCGAGTACACGACCGCCGGGGCCGCGCCGGCTCCGGCCTCCCGGTGAGGGGTCCGCTCTGGCGCGGGTCGGAGCCTCGCGTCACGGAGGTCCCGCGCGCGAAAGAGGGACGTTGATGCACCGCCGCGTGGTGACGGTCTACGTCTCCCTGCTCGTGGTCGCCTGCCTGGCGCTGGCCTTCCCCCTGTGCGGGAACATCGCCGCCCGGGGCACCTCCGACATGGTCCTCGACCGCATCAACGACACCGCCCGCTTCGCCGGTCTGGCCGAGCCCGGGGTGCTCTCCGGGTCCGAGGGCGCCCTGTCCGGGCTGGTCAGCGAACTCACGGTCTACGAGCAGGTGTACGGGATCACGGCCGTGGTGGTGGACCGCGACGGGGAGGTCGTGGCTGCCTCGCGCCCCGGGCTCAGCCTCGCGGACCTGGACCCCGAGGGCTGGCCCGACAGCGAGGAGCCGCTGCCGGGGCCGGTCCGCGGCGCGCTGGCGGGCAACCGCAGGGCCACCGACAGTGTGGTCTGGCCGTGGCAGGAGGGGCCGCTCATCGTCGCCGAGCCCATCGGCAGTTCGGGCGAGGTGGTCGGGGCGGCCGTCACCGCATCGCCGACGTCCGCGCTGCGTCGGGCCACCCTCGGACAGTGGTTCGTGGCCTGGCTCGTGGTGACCGCCCTGATGGTGGCGGGTATCGCCGTGGCCGGTCCGCTCACCCGGTGGATCCTGCGACCCATCGACGACCTCGACGAGGCCACTCGCGCAGTGAGCGGCGGCAGCCTGGACACCCGGGTCCGCACGGCGGCGGGGCCGGAGGAACTGCGCAGGCTGGGGGAGTCCTTCAACCAGATGGCGGACACCATCACCTCCATGCTGGAGAGCCAGCGCACCTTCGTGGCCTACGCGGGACACCAGGTGCGCAACCCGCTGGCCGCGCTGCGTCTGCGCGTGGGTGGTCTGGCCCGGCACCTGGGGGACGAGGGCCTGCGGGAGCACGGGCTGGCCCTGGACGAGGTCGACCGGCTCACCCGGATCTGCGACAGCCTCCTCACCCTGGCGCAGGCCGAGGACGCCGAGCACTCCATGGTGTGGGAGGACGCACGGGAGGTCGCGGAGCTGAGGGTGGCCGCGTGGGGGCCCATTGCCGAGCGCGCGGGAGCGGTGCTGGAGTGCTCCGGGGCGGAGTCGGCCATGGTGCGGTGCGTGGAGGGGACCCTGGACCAGGCCCTCGACGCGCTCATCGACAACGCGCTGAAGTTCGGCGGGGCCGGGGTGCGGATCACCGTCCACGTGGGCGAACCGGTGGGGGAGGGGGAGGACGGTCACCTGGACGTGCACGTGGTGGACGACGGCCCGGGGCTCCCGGACGACCAGCTCGCCCAGGCGACCAGGGCGTACTGGCGGGACGGCGGCGGGGGCGGTTCCGGGTTGGGGCTGTCCATCGTGGTCACGCTCCTGGAGCTCCAGGGGGCGAGCCTGGACCTGACCTCCCGGGAGCCGAACGGGATCGACGCCCGGCTGAGGCTTCGCCTGGCCGAGCACGGTGCAGATGAGCCCGAGACCGCGACCGGGCGGGCCCCGGATGCTCCCTGAGCAGTGTGTCGAAGGGAGATCCTGAGCGGCGAACAGCCGCGGTCCACGCGCGGCCCGGCTCCCACGGCGCCCGCTGCCGCGCCTCGACCCGGCCGATCACCGCGAGCACCACGCGGTCGCGTGTGGGGCCAAACCCTCTCCGGCCGTACTTCCAGTTCGGTGTCGTGCGCAGCGGGGCGGCCGGTCTCGCTCGTCACGCCTCGCGACGGCACCCGGCCAGGAGGATCGCGACCATGCGCTTGGCGTCGGCCTGGTCGTAGTCGGGGCCGGTGATGCAGAGGTTTCCGATGGCGCGCATGAGCGTGTAGGCGGCGATGTCGGAACTGAGCTCGTCGTCGGCGACGCAGGCGTCCAGCAGCGTCGCGCAGGCCGGGAGCAGGGTGTCGAGCATGAGGGCGTGGAGGTTCTCCATCCCGGGGTCACCGGATCCCAGAGCGGCGCCGAGGCCGTGCTTGGTCACCAGGAAGTCCACGAACGCGTCCACCCAACGGGTCAGGGCGGTGAACGGAGAGGCCGATTCCTCCAGGAGCCGGGGTGCGAGTGCGGCGCAGGTGTCGATCTGGTGCCGGTAGACGGCGGTGACGAGGTCCGCCCGGGTCGGGAAGTTCCGGTAGATCGTGCCGACGCCGACGCCAGCGCGTTCGGCGATGTCGCGGATGGGGGCCTGGACGCCCTGGTCCACGAAGGCCGCCGCCGCGGCGTCCAGCACGGCGCCGCGCGTGCGCAGTGCCTGTGCTTGGCGTACTCCGACAGGTTCCGGCACGTGGCACTCCCTTGCTCGCGGAACAGTGTTCCGCTAAATTGGCGGAACGGTGCTCCGTCAAAGTATGGCAGAGCGCCCCCATGAAGAAAGCACAGGTTCCCCATGCCTTCTCACCACCCCGACCAGCGCATCGTCGCGGTCAAGCCCATCGTCGTTCCCGTGCCCGGCCGCGGCATCGACCTCCAGGTGAAGGTCACCGCTCCACAGTCAGGCCGGAACCTTCCGGTCATCGTGTTCTCCCACGGCAACGCATGGTCCATGGACGGATACGAGCCCCTCGTCGACCGCTGGGCGGCCGCCGGGTTCGTCGTCGTGCAGCCCACCCACCTGGACTCCCGCCGGAACGGACTCACGTGGGACGACCCGCGCTTCGCCACCGTCTGGCGCGTTCGGATCGCCGACCTCCACGCGGTTCTCGACCGCCTCGGCGACATCCTTCTCCAAGCGGGCGATCTGGAGAATCGTGCCGACCGGGACCGCGTCGCCGTCGTCGGCCACTCCTGGGGCGCCCAGAGCGCCGGTGCGCTCCTCGGCGCGCGTGTGCTCGACGCCGACGGGACTCCCGGGGAGGGCTTCTCCCACGCTGCGGTCTCGGCCGGTGCGCTCATCGCCGCGACCGGAACGGGCGACACCCTCACCCCGTTCGCCCTCGAGCATCTCCCGTTTATGAGGCCGGACTACTCCACCATGACGGCTCCGGCCCTGGTCATCGCGGGCGGCAGGGACGATTCCCAGCTCTCCACCCGGGGGCCCGAGTGGTTCACCGACGCCTATCACCTCAGCCCCGCCCCGAAGAGCCTGCTCGAGATCGCCGAGGGCGAGCACACCCTGGGCGGCCTCGCCGGTGAGATGGTCGCCGAGACCACCGACGAGGACCCCGACCGCGTCGCCCTCGTCGCCGACGCGGTCTCCGCCTACCTCCACGACGCCCTCAAACTCGACAACGCGGCGTGGACCGCGCTCAACGACGCCGCCGCAGGAGGCGACGGCACGTGGAGCATCACCAGCAAGTGAACCCGGCCAGACCGCGCTGCGACCGGCCCGTGGGGGCGCACCCGCCGGATTCCCGGGTTCGGGGTTCCCGACGGGCCCACGGTCCGAGAGTTCCCTGATCAGGCAGCAGGTGGGTTGGTGTCGCCTCCCGGCCTCTGATCCGGGTTGGTGCCCGGGTGGCGGTGGGCGCGGACCGGGCTCGCCAGCGTCTCAGGGGCCCGTGACCGGCGACAGCTCGTTGGACGGCCCCATCTCCGCTGAGGGCTTCACGGCTTCGGGCGGTGGCCGGTCGTTGGCGTACTTCACCGACCGGTAGTAGTCGACGGCACCCGGATGCAGGGGAACGGGCAGGGTCGAGATCGCCGAACGCGGGTGCAGGTGCAGCGCGACCGGGTGGATCTCGACCAGGTCCGCCTGGAACTCGAAGAGCAACCGGGTGAACTCCTCGGCCTGGTACTCGGGCATCGCGGAGTTCACCACCAGCAGGCTCGGCACCCCGATCGTCCTCACCGCCGGAACGTTCGCGTAGGTCCCGGCCGGAACCGGCAGCTCCGTGAAGTACTCCCCGTACTGCTCGGTCAGCTCGGGTACGTGGCTGGCCAGGTCCAGAAGCCGGATGGGCAGGCGCTCGGCGAGTTCACCGACCGCCTCGGTCGGTATCCCCCCGGACCAGACGAACGCGTCGACGCGCCCCTCCTCCAGTGCCCGCGCCGAATCACCGATGGACAGCTGGAGACGTTCCACCTCCCCGTCGGGGCTGGGCACCTCCCCGATGGGCGACACCCTCAGCCCGGACAGCTCCAGCAGCCGATCAGCCATCATCTCGGTACCCGAACCGGCCGAACCCACCGAGACCGACCCCCCGGCCAGATCCGCGATCTCCTCCACGGGCGAATCCGCGCGAACCACCACGTGCGTGTGGTTGTCGTACAGACGGGCGATGGCGGAGATCGGCAGGGGCCGCTCGAACGGCTTCTTCCCTTCGACAGCCAGAGCGGCCACGTCGGAGAGGGTGAAGGCCACGTCCAACGTCCCGTCGGCCACCCGGAGGTTGTTCTCCACGCTCGCCGCCGTGGTCAGCGCGGTGATCCAGGTGTCCTGCCGGGCCTCGGTGACCTGCGCGAGCCCGCTGCCGTACACGTGGTAGACCCCGCCCGCGCCGCCGGTACCGACGGACAGCCGAAGGGGAGCCGAGTGCAGGGGAGAAGCCCAGGTGAGCGTTGTGACCACGACGGTACAGACGGCCAGGAACCGGGTGACGCTCCACAGACGCTGGGGGACGGACGACGTCATGGCCGAACGATACCAACGAGTGCGAAACCTCAGAAGAGGCTCAAATCCCTTCCCTGGGTCTGCGGATTTCGACGTGATGACGGTTACGTTTCTCGCGGTGGCGGGGCGGGGGCCACGACTGCGTCCCGAGGCCCGCGTGCCGGAACCGGACGCACGGTTCGGGCCCGGCCAGCGGGTATCCCCCGGCACTCCCGCGCCCCCTGACTCACCAAGCATCCCGAGAGGACCCCCACAACCATGCGACGCTCCAAACTGTCTTTGGTCGCCATCCCCGCCAGCGTGCTCATGCTGGCCGCCTGCTCGCAGCCCGCTGAGCAGGCCGCCGAGGACATCGAGCTCGGTGGCGGCGAAGTCCAGAGCAACCTCAGCATCGTCACCGGCGGCACGACGGGTGTGTACTACCCGATCGGCGGCGCCCTGCGCGGCATCATCGGCGACAACCTCGAAGGCCAGTCCGCCTCCGTCGAGGCCACCGGCGCCTCCGTGGAGAACATCCGCCTCCTCGGCTCCGGCGAGAGCCACCTGGCCATCGTCCAGGGCGACGCCGCCGACCAGGGCTTCACCGGCACCGGCGACTTCGAGGGCGATCCCGTCGAGACCTACTCGCTCGCGGTCCTGTACCCGAACGTCTTCCACGCCGTGACGCTCCAGAGCATCGCCGAGCGCGAGGGCTTCGAGTGCTTCTCCGACATCATCGGCACCCGCTACTCGGTGGGTGACATCGGCAGCGGCAACGAGGCCACCACCAACCAGGTCTTCGACTCGCTGGAGATCGGCCCGAGCGAGGTCGAGATCCAGCAGCTGGGCTACGCGGAGACCGCCAACGCCCTGACCAACAACCAGCTCGACGCCGGATCCTGGGTCGTCGGCGAGGGCCACTCGGGCATCACCGAGCTCGGCACCACCGAGGACATCGCGCTCATCGAGATGTGCGACGACGAGCGGGACATGATCGTCAGCGGCTACGGCGGCTACACCGAGCACGTCGTCCCCGGCGGCACCTACCCGGGCATCGAGGACGACGTGTCGACCATCGCCGTCTGGAACGCCCTGGTCGTGCCCGGCACCTTCAACGAGGACCAGGCCTACGAGATCACCAAGGCGATGTTCGACCACATCGACCAGGTGATCGGCGTCTACGCCCCGGGCGAGCAGTACCTGGTGCCGGAGACCATCGAGAACAGCCCCGTGCCGGTCCACCCGGGCGCCATCCGCTTCTACGAGGAGCAGGGCGTCGACATCCCGGCCGAACTGCGCCCCGAGGGCTCCGAGGCGGGCGACAGCGCCGCCGAGGACACCGACGAAGAGTAGGTCGCACGCACCGATGGAACCGACCGCGGTGGGACCGTCCGCGGACGCCGAGCCCCGGCGTCCGCGGATCTCCGCGCTCCGCCGAGCCGCCCTGTGGGTCGGCGCAGGACTGGGCGCGGCCCTGGTCGTCGGCGCGCTAGTGCCCGTGTGGCCCGCGCTGCGCCTGAGCGTCGACGGCGACCGCCTCGGACACCTGCCGCTGGCCGAGGGCGAACAGTTCACCGTCTCCTACGTGCACTCGATCGACCACCTGCCGATCGAGGAGAACCTCGAGGTCCGTGACGGCGAACTGGTCGCCGACTCCACCCGCCTGCGCCAGTTCGGCGCGGGCATGGGCCAGATCCCCGGACAGGGCACCGGCCGGGCCGACGGTGAGTGGTGGGTCATCGAGGACATGAACCGCCACGTCGGCCCGGAGCTCGCGATCCGCGTGGGCACGGCCTCCGTGGACCACCGGCTGCGCACGCCCGACGCCGAGGTACGGCTCTCCCCGTGCCTCACCTCCCGCAGGGTGGCCGTCGAACCCGCCCGGATCTCCACCCTCGTCCTGCTGGTCGGCCGCTCACCGCAGCCGGTCTGCGACGAGTAGCAGTCCCCCGAAGTCAGGTCGTCCCCCCGCCTGAAGCACCCTCCGCCGCGTGGTCACCGTGTTCTCACGCACCGCGCGGTCCATCTGTTGAACCCGAGGAAGAACATGGCTGAGAAACCGCAGGCGCGGGGTGAAGCGCCCCCGACTCCGGAGGAAACGGAGCGGGACGGCCGCGACGACACCGCCACCGCCACCGCCGACGAGTCGGCCGAGGCGGCCTCCGGCAAGGGAGGCCGCACCGCCGGTACCTCCGCCGAGGCCCTGCCGGACGTCGACGGGCTCAACGACGACGCCCCGCCGTTCTGGCGAGGGATCGCCGCCGAGCGCTGGGGCGAGGGCCGGTTCGGGCTGGCCATGGGCGGGATCATCCTCCTCCTGGGAATCGCCCTGACCGCCTTCCAGCTCTGGATCGCCCTGCGCTCCGGTCTGGACGCGCGTCAGCAGCGGCTCATGCACCTGATGCTGGTCATGCTGATGGTGTTCGTCATCATGCCGCCGTTCAAGAAGTCCACGGTGGAGGGGAACCCGGTCGCCCTCGTGGCGGGGGCGGTGCTCGACCTCGTCATGGTCGTCGCGACCGTGGTGGTCAGCTTCTACCCGATCGTCTACCAGGCGGAGCTGGCCCGACGGGCGGGCGCCTACACGGACCTGGACTGGATCATGGGCGTGGTCGCCATCGTGGTCCTGCTGGAGGCGACCCGGCGCTCGGTCGGCCTCATCATGGTGCTGCTGGTGGCCGCGTTCATCTACTACGCCTGGATCGGCCCTCTGATCCCCGGCGACTTCGGCCACTCGGGCGTGACGATCCAGCGCATCTCCACCCACGCCTACCTGGGCAACGACGGCATCTACGGGCTCACACTCGGGGTCGTCGTCACGTTCGTGTTCGTCTTCATCCTGTTCGGCGCGCTGCTGTCCAAGACCGGCGGCGGCAACTTCTTCGTGGGCCTGGCCTACGTCCTCACCGGCCGCATGGTCGGCGGTCCGGCCAAGGGCGCCGTGCTCGGCAGTGCCCTGATGGGTTCGGTCTCCGGCAGCGCCATCGCCAACGTGGTCACCACGGGCCCCTTCACCATCCCGCTGATGAAGAAGGTCGGCTACAAGAAGCACGACGCGGCCGGGGTCGAGGCAGCCGCCTCCACCGGTGGCCAGGTCCTGCCGCCCATCATGGGCGCGGGCGCGTTCCTCATGGCGGAGCGGCTGGGCATCCCCTACGCCGACATCGTCAAGGTCGCGATCATCCCCGCGATCATGTACTTCGCGCTGATGTTCCTGTTCGTGGACATCCTCGCCCGCAAGAACAACATCCGGCCGATGGAGGGGGACGAGATCCCCACCTTCGCCATCGTGATGCGCGCGGGCTGGCACTTCATGGCCCCGCTGATCCTGCTGATCGTCCTGCTGCTCAACTACGTGCCGCCGACGCAGGCCGGTCTGGCCGCCTGCGGCGCCCTGCTCGTGGTGGCCATGCTGCGCGCGAGCAGCCGTCTCAGCCTCAAGGACTTCCTCGAGGTGTTTGTGATGGCGGCCCGCAGCACCCTGCCGGTCTCCGTGGCGTGCGCCGTGGCGGGCATCATCGTCGGCATGGTCGGGCTCACCGGCCTGGGCCTGGTCTTCTCGGACGTGCTGGTCAACGCCTTCGCGGGCAACCTGTTCATGACCCTGGTGATGGTGGCCCTGGCCTCCCTGATCCTGGGCATCGGCCTGCCGGTGACCGCCTCCTACGTGGTGCTGGTGATCCTGGCCGGTCCGGCGCTGGAGCAGCTCGGTCTGGCGCTGATCGTCGCGCACATGATCGTGTACTGGCTCAGCCAGGACTCCAACGTCACCCCGCCGGTGGCCTTCGCGGCCTTCGCTGCGGCGGGTATCGCCAACTCCAGTCCGATGCGCTCGGGCGTGTCCTCATGGAAGTTCGCCAAGGGCCTGTACCTGATCCCCCTCCTGATGGCCTACTCGGCGCTCATGGAGGTGGACGGGCCCGTTATCGACCTGGTGCTGGCGATCGCCACAGGATCGGTGGCCCTGGCCGCCGGTGCCATGGCGATCGAGGGCTTCTTCCTGCGCCGCACCCTGCTCGGCGAGCGCATCGCGCTGGGGCTCTCCGCCGCCCTGGTCCTGATCGCCCCCGAGTGGAGCGGCTGGACCGAGTCGCTGCTGTCCGTGCAGGTGTCCGAGGACTGGTTCATCATCGCCGGTACGGTCGCGGGCATCGTGCTCATCGCGCTCCAGGTGATCAACCACCGCCGTGACAAGGCGAAGGGCCTGGTCGCCCCGCTCGGCGAGGAGCAGCCGAAGGCCGGGCAGACGGTGGGGACCGAGGAGCCCGAGGAGGCGTCGAAGGACGCGCAGGCCCGGGAGACCACGGAGGCCTCGGAGTCCACGAAGGCCTAGCGGTCACACCCGGAACCCGCGCGCGGGTCCCGGTACGGGGCGCGGTGGCGACTGCCACCGCGCCCCGGCGTGTTCCACCGGTGCGTTTGGTGGACGCGGGAACCCGCGCTGTGCTGGCGTTGACGCCGCATGTCCTAACCTCGCTGACATGTGGCGATTCGGATGGAAACCGGGGCGGGGCCTCCAGGGCACCGACCTGGAGGCGGTACTGGTTTCGGCCTCCTACGGAACGGACCCCCTGCTGCGCTCCGCCTGCGAGGCGGTGCGGGAGGGCGACGCGGAGGTGGGCGCGACCCTGCTCGTGGAGACCAGGGAGGACCCCGAGGTCCGCGCCTACCAGGCCGAGGCGCTGGGAAGGGCCGCCGTGGACCGCCCCGACGAGATCGCGGAGCTGGTCCAGGAGGGCGCCGACCCCGCCGACGCGATGCTCTGGCTCGGCCACGCCCTGATCGCCCGCGCCGTGGCCATGCCCTCCGGGGGAGCCGACACCGCCCAGGCCGACCGCAAGGCCTTCGAGGCGGCCCTGCACGAGGCGCGGATTCCCCTCGCGGAGTCGGCCCGGCTCAACCCCGACGACGCCGCCCCCTGGTCCGCGCTCCAGACCGTGGCGATGGGGCTGGGAGAGCACGAGGAACGGGAGCAGGCCTGGTCCGAGGTGGTCTCCAGGGCGCCGCACCTGTACCCGGCGCACGTGACACGGGTACGTTCCCTGGCCCCCACCCGCGGGGGATCGGCGGAGGAGATGTTCGCCGCCGCAGGGGCGGTGGCCGACACCGCGCCCGAGGGCAGCCCGCTGCCGTCCGTGCTCGCCCTGGCCCACGCCGAGTTCCTGCGCGGCGAACAGCGGCGGCTCGTGCGGGAGGGCAACAGCGCCTACATCACCTCCATGGCGATGGGACGCCTGCACGGCGACGCCGTCCGCGAGCTGTTCGAGCTCGCCCAGGGGTGGGCCTCCGCGGCCGTCCCGCACGTGCGCGACGTACAGGCCCACCACCTGTTCGGCTGGGCCTTCCACCGGGCGGGGGAGCCGGACCTGGCCCGCTGGCACCTGGGCATGGTCGGCCGGTACGTCTGCGACGTGCCGTGGGCCTTCTTCGGGGCCGCGCGCGCCGAGGTGGCCCTGGCCATGTCCGAGCTCGGGGTGGACCCGCGCCACGCGCCGGACGTGCAGGGGCCGACCGGGACCGGCGGGCCTGAGTAGGAGTACTCATGTGGTTCCGGCGGGCGCGGCGCAGACTCGCCTTATGACGAACACGACCCCCGAAAAGATCGCCCCGGCGCGCGCCGCCCTCATCGGCCTCGCCGTGGGCGTCGGCGCCGCACTCCTGGCTGAGACCCTCGGCTGGCTGCTCAATGTCCTTCTCGTCACGGTCCAGTCCGACGAGGTGGTCGGCGCCAACATCGGCGCAGGGATGGCCGCCGCGATCGTGGCCGCGCTCGCCGCTCCGGCCCTGGCCCTGCTCCTGCTGCGGCTGACGCGCGTGCCCCGCCCGCTCGCCGTCGTCCTGTACTCCCTGCCCCTCTACATCGTTCTGAGCATGGCCTCCTCCAGCGCGGGCACCTTCCTGGACCTCTGGCTGTGGGAGCGGTTCCCGGACTTCGCCACCGCCACCAGCCCGTGGGTGCCCTGGTACCTCATGACCGCGATCGCCCTCAGCGTCGCGATCGCCCTCTCGGCGCTGCTGGTCACCCGCTCCCACGGACGGCGCGATCCCGCCCACGCCTGACCCGCGCCCAGCTCGCTTCGGAACGCACCGAAAAAAGCACTGGTCGGCGGTGACCCGGTCGGAAACAATGCTCGGGTGCTACTGACGATCACCACCACCGCCCAGCCGGCGACGGACCTCGGACACCTGCTGCACAAGCACCCTGACAAGGCGCAGAGCTTCGAGCAGTCCTTCGGGACGGCGCACGTCTTCTACCCCGAGGCCACCGACGAACGCTGCACGGCGGCGCTGCTGCTGGAAGTGGACCCGCAGGCGCTGCTGCGCTCGCGAACGTCGGTGAGCTCCCCGGACTTCGCCCTCGCCCAGTACGTCAACGACCGCCCCTACGCCTCCTCCTCGCTGTTCACGGTGGCGCTCGGCAAGGTGCTGCGGTCCGCCATCCGGGGGGCGAGCGATCGCCGCCCGCAACTGGCCCGCACCCCCATCCCCCTGGTACTGCACCTGCCAGCGGTGCCCTGCCACCCCGGCCCCGAGAGGGCGCGCACTCTCTTCGAACCCCTCGGCTGGACGGTGGAGGCCGCCCCGGTCCCGCTCGACCCCGACCTGCCCGGCTGGGGCGACTCGCACTACCTGTCGCTCACCCTGACCGGCACGCTGCGGCTGTCCGAGGCGCTCAGCCACCTGTACGTGCTGTTGCCCGCGATGGAGGGCGGCCACAAGCACTACTGGGTGGACTCCACCGAGATCGACAAGCTCCTGCGCGCGGGCGGCGCACCCGTCGACGGTGTGGTCGACGAGGACGGCGCGGGCTGGCTGGCCGGGCACCCCGAACGCGCCTGGATCACCCGCCGCTACCTCGTCCGCCGCGAGAAGTACGTACGCACCGCCCTGGCACGCCTGACCGAGGCCGAGGACGGCGCCTCACGGCCCGGCGACGAGAACGGCGACGGGAACGGTGGTGAGGCCGCCGGAACCGCCGCCGTGGTGCCGAGCGACCCCGCCGTCGAGGAACGCGAGCCCTCGCTGGCCGACCAGCGCGCGGGCGCGATCACGGCGGTGCTGGGAGCCGAACGGGTCACCAGCGTCATCGACCTCGGCTGCGGCGGCGGCAGGCTGCTGGAGCGACTGGTCCGCGACCGCTCCCTGGAACGCGTCACCGGGGTGGACGTGCACCTGGGCAGTCTGGAAGTCGCCCACCGCAGGCTCTGCAAGGGCTGCCACCCGGACGGTGGCGGTCGCCACCGGCCCTTCGCCGAGCCCGCCACCCGCAGCGAGGGTGCGTTGCCCCGGCCCCGCCCTGAGCTCCTGCTGGGTTCCGTGGTCTACCGGGACCGCCGCTTCCAGGGCCACGACGCGGCAGTGCTCATGGAGGTCGTCGAGCACCTCGACCCCTCCCGGCTCCCCGCCATGGAGCAGGTCGTCTTCGGCGACGCCGCCCCCAGGGTCGTCGTGGTGACCACACCGAACGTCGAGTACAACCGCCACTACGAGGGGCTGGCCGAGGGGGAGTTCCGGCACGCCGACCACCGCTTCGAGTGGACCCGCGCCGAGTTCGCCGCCTGGGCCGACTGGGTCGCCGACGAACACGGCTACACCGTCCGCCACCTGCCGGTCGGCCCCGAACACCCCGAGACCGGCGCACCGACCCAGATGGGAGTCTTCACCAAGTGAACGAGTCGAACGACGAGGCCGCCCGCGAGCCCCGAGTGCTCGGCGTGCCCCGGATGGGGCTCGTCCTGCTGGTCGGGGTCTCCGGATCGGGCAAGTCCACCTTCGCCGCCCGGCACTTCCAGCCGACCCAGGTGATCGGCTCCGACTTCTGCCGGGGCGTGGTCAGCGACGACGAGAACGACCAGAGCGCCACCGCCGACGCCTTCGCCCTCCTCGGCACCGTCGTGGACATCCGGCTGCGGCGCGGGCTGCTGACCGTGGTGGACGCCACCAACGTCCAGCGCAAGGCGCGCGACCAGCTCGTCCGTATCGCGAAGGACAACGACGTCCTCACCACGGCGATCGTCCTCGACGTGCCCGAGGCGGTGGCCCGCAAGCGCAACCGCCTCCGCCCCGACCGCGACTTCGGCGACCACGTGATCCGCCGTCAGCGCCGCGACCTCAAGGAGGGGCTCAAGCGGATGTCCCGCGAGGGCATCCGGAGGACGTACGTCCTCCAGGGGCAGGAGGAGATCGACTCCGTCCGCGTCGAGCTGGAGCGCCCCTGGCCGGAGCGGACTGAACTCACCGGCCCCTTCGACATCGTCGGGGACGTCCACGGCTGCCGTTCCGAACTGGAGAGCCTGCTGGGGGAACTCGGCTACGAACTGCGCCGCGACGGCCTGGGCCGACCGGTCGGCGCCCGGCACCCCGAGGGCCGCACGGCGGTGTTCGTCGGAGACCTCGTGGACCGGGGCCCCGACAGCCCCGGGGTCCTGCGCCTGGTCATGGGCATGGTCGCCGACGGCGACGCCCTCTGCGTGTCCGGGAACCACGAGAACAAGCTGGTCCGGTATCTGAGCACCGGCAAGGGCAGGCTCACCCACGGCCTGGCCGAGACCGTCGAGCAGCTGGGCCGCGAGAGCGAGGAGTTCCGCAAGGAGGTCCTGGAGTTCTGCGACGGCCTGGTCAGCCACCTGGTGCTGGACGGCGGCGACCTCGTGGTGGCGCACGCCGGTCTCAAGGAGGAGTACCACAACCGCGCCTCGGGACGGGTTCGCTCCTTCGCGCTGTACGGCGAGACCACCGGTGAGACCGACGAGTTCGGCCTCCCCGTCCGCCTGCCCTGGGCCCGCGACTACCGGGGCCGGGCCACAGTGGTCTACGGGCACGTCCCCACGCACAGGGCCGAGTGGATCAACCGCACTATCTGTCTGGACACCGGCTGCGTGTTCGGCGGCAGGCTCACCGCGCTGCGCTACCCCGAACGGGAGATCGTGGACGTGGACGCCGAGCGCACCTGGTACGAACCGGTCCGCCCCCTGGTGGAGACCCAGCCCCGGCCCGAGGAGCGCGGCACCGGTCAGGTCATCGACATCAACGACGTCGGGGTGGCCGACCACCACGCCGGACTCATGGTCGAGACCGGGTACGGGATCGTGCGCGCCGACTCCGAGAGCGCCGTGGCCGCCCTGGAGGTGATGAGCCGGTTCTCCGTGGACCCCCGGTGGCTGCTGTACCTGCCGCCGACCATGGCCCCGGCGCCGACCGCCGCCGACCCCGGCCTGCTGGAACACCCCGACGAGGCCTTCGCCGCCTACCGGGGCTCCGGGGTGGGCGAGGTGGTCTGCCAGGAGAAGCACATGGGATCGCGGGCGGTGGCCGTCCTGTGCCGTGACGAGGCCGCCGCCGCGCGCCGCTTCGTCCCGGGCGAACCGGGCACCGTGTACACGCGCACCGGTCGCCCCTTCTTCCGCGACCCCGAGGTCCAGGCGGAGGTGGTCGACCGACTGCGGCGGGCGGTGACCGACGCCGGGCTCTGGGACCGGCTCGGCACCGACTGGCTGGCCCTGGACGGCGAGATGCTGCCCTGGTCCGCCAAGGCGCACGCCCTCATCCGGGAGCAGTACGCCTCCGTGGGGGCGGCCGCCCGGGCCTCCCTGCCCGCGGCCTCCGCCGCGCTGGCGGCAGCGGCGGACCGGGGCGTGGACGTCGGCGGGCTCGCCGCGACCATCGCCCGGCGCACCGAACAGACCGAGGCGTTCAGCCAGGTCTACCGCCGCTACACCTGGGACACCGAGGGCGCGGACGGACTCCGCTTCGCCCCGTTCGCGCTCCTGGCCACCGAGGGCAGGGAGTACACCGAGGCCGACCACCTCTGGCACATGGGCGTGGCCGAGCAGCTCGCCGGGACCGGCGGGATGGTCCAGGCCACCCGCTACCGGGTGGTGGACACCACCGATCCGGCCTCCTGCTCGGCGGCGGCCGACTGGTGGCGCGAGATGGTCGACCAGGGCGGAGAGGGCATGGTGGTCAAGCCGCTGCTCGGAGCCCGGGCCAGGGGCCGCAAGGGGCTGGCCCTGCCGGGACTGAAGGTGCGCGGCCCCGAGTACCTGCGGATCATCTACGGGGCCGACTACACCGACCCGGAGCGGATCGCGGTGCTCAAGGACCGCAAGCTCGGCCGCAAGAACGGACTGGCCATGCGCGAGCACAAGCTCGGACTGGAGGCCCTGACCCGCCAGGCCGCCGGTGAGCCGCTGTGGCGGGTGCACGAACCGGTCTTCGCGGTGCTCGCACTGGAGACCGAGCCGGTCGACCCACGGCTGTAGCCGGACCGGACCAGTGGACGACGGCGGCCCGGACCTTGGAGGATCACACCGGGGTCCGGGCCGGTGCTTGTCGTGTGATCACAACAATCGGACACCGGGACGCCTTCATTTCATGTGCACTCCTTCAAGCGGACATCCGTGACCGCGATGATGTGGCCCCACGGATCCCCCCGATTCCCCCCAGAGACCGGAGCAGGCGTGTCCCCAACCCCCTCCAGAACCACGTTCCCTGCCAGTCGGAGAATCCTCGCCTCCGCCGCCGCACTGGCCGCCGCGGCACTGGGCGCGAGCCTCCTCGCCCCGCTGCCCGCCCTCGCCTCGGCCGACACCCCCGTGATCAGCGAGGTCTACGGCGGTGGCGGCAACAGCGGGGCGCAACTGCGCCACGACTTCGTCGAGCTGGGCAACCCCACCGCGGCCGACGTCGACCTCACCGGGTGGAGCGTGCAGTACCTGCCCGCGCGCCCCGGCCCGAACACCCGGGTCCAGGTGACGCCGCTCAGCGGCAGCGTCGCCACCGGCGAACACCACCTGGTCCGCCAGGCGGCCGGAACCGGCGGCACCACCGACCTCCCCACCCCCGACGACACCGGCAACACCAACATGTCGGCCTCCGCCGGGGCCGTGCTCCTGGTGGAGGGCACCGCCCCCGTCGAGTGCCGCACCGCCGCGACCTGCGCCGAGGACGGGTCGATCGTCGACGTCGTCGGCTACGGCGACGCCGTGGTCCACGCGGGGTCGCCCGCGCGCGGCACCGGCAACACCACCTCGGTGTCCCGCGACGGGGCCCTCACCCACTCCGGGAACAACTCCGCCGACTTCACCGTGGGCGAGCCGACCCCCACCAACGGCGCGGGCGAGACCGTCGAGGGTCCCGGCGGCGGTGAACCCGAGGAACCCGTCGAACCCGGCGAGCTGCGCATCCACGACGTCCAGGGCACCACCCGGACCTCCCCGTACGCGGGCGACCAGGTGACCGGACTGCCCGGTGTGGTCACCGCGGTCAACGCCTTCGGCAGCGGCCGCGGGTTCTGGTTCCAGGACACCGAGGGAGACGGCGACCCGCGCACCAGCGAGGCGCTGTTCGTCTTCACCGGCTCCACCACACCCGACGTGGCGGTCGGCGACGAGGTCCTGGCGGCCGGACAGGTCAGCGAGTACCGTCCCCAGGCGGGCGCGCAGACCATCACCCAGCTGGAGAAGGCCCGGTGGACCACCCTCTCCCGGGGCAACGACCTCCCCGAGGCGGTGCTGCTCGACGCCGACGCCATCCCCCAGGACCACGCCCCGGACCACGGCGGCGACGTCACCGAGCTCGAACTCGAGCCCGACAAGTACGCCCTGGACTTCTGGGCCGCCCACGAACACATGACCGTCCGCGTGGAGGACGCCCCCGTCATCGCTGCCACCGACGGCTACGATGCCCTGTGGGTGACCACCCGCCCGGACGAGAACCGCACCCGCAACGGCGGCGTGCACTACGGCTCCTACGATGACCCCAACAGCGGTCGCGTGAAGATCGAGTCGCTGCTCGACCGCGACGTGCGCCCCTTCCCGGAGGCGAACGTCGGCGACACCCTGGCGGGCGTCACCGAGGGCCCCGTCTACTACAGCCGGTTCGGCGGCTACCTGGTCCGCGCCACCACCCTGGGCGAGCACGTCCCCGGTGACCTGGAGCGCGTCCCGGTCCGCGACACCGCGCGGCACGAGATCAGCGTGGCCACCTACAACGTCGAGAACCTCGGCGGCGCGGACGACCAGGCCGACTTCGACGCCCTCGCCGAGGGCTTCGCGGCCTACCTGGGCGCACCGGACATCGTCGGACTGGAGGAGATCCAGGACAACAGCAGCGAGACCGACGACGGCGTCGTGGCCGCCGACGTCACGCTGGACCGCCTCGTCGACGCCATCGCCGCGGCGGGCGGACCCACCTACGAGTGGCGTGAGATCAGCCCCGAGGACAAGAAGGACGGCGGGGTCCCCGGCGGGAACATCCGCAACGCCTTCCTCTTCAACCCCACGCGGGTCCAGTTCGTGGACGCCGAGGGCGGCGACGCCACCACCCCGGTCGAGGTCGTGGAGGGGGAACGCGGCGTCGAGCTGTCCGTCTCCCCGGGCCGGATCGCGCCCCGGGACGAGGCGTGGAACTCCAGCCGCAAGCCGCTGGTCGGCCACTTCCGCGCGCTCAACCGCGACGTGTACGTGGTCACCAACCACTTCAACGCCAAGGGCGGCGACGAGTCCCTGCACGGCGTCAACCAGCCGCCGAGCCGGGTGACCGAGACCCAGCGCCACAAGCAGGCCACCCTGGTGCGAGAGTTCGCCGACGACCTCCTCGCCGCCGACCCGGACGCCAACCTGGTGGTGATGGGCGACCTGAACGACTTCCAGTTCTCGACGACCCTGGACATCCTCACCGGCGACGGCGCGCTCACCAACCCCATGGTGGACCTGCTGGACGAGGACGAGGGCTACAACTACGTCTTCGACGGCAACTCGCAGGCGCTCGACCACATCCTGGTCAACGGCGCCCTGGCCGGACGGGTGGACTACGAGGTCGCCCGGATCAACTCCGAGTTCCACGACCAGGTCAGCGACCACGACCCGCAGGTCCGGTCCGCGACACCGCGCGGCACGAGATCAGCGTGGCCACCTACAACGTCGAGAACCTCGGCGGCGCGGACGACCAGGCCGACTTCGACGCCCTCGCCGAGGGCTTCGCGGCCTACCTGGGCGCAC
>NZ_JAGPXK010000050.1:0-13745 GCF_018070675.1 Nocardiopsis sp. B62
AGGCCCAGGCCTACACCACCGCCTACGACGGCACCGACCTGGACGCCGCCTCCCTGCACATCGGACTGTCCGGACTCATCGACCCCACCGACGAACGCTTCCAGGCCACCGTCACCGCCGTGGAGGCCGAACTCCGCTCCGGGCCCACCGTCTACCGCTACCACCGCGACGACGGCCTGCCCGGCGGCGAGGGCGGCTTCCACCTGTGCACGACCTGGCTCATCGAGGCCTACCTGCTCACCGGCAGGCGGGCCGAGGCCGAGGAACTCTTCAAGCACCTGGTCGACTGCGCCGGACCCACCGGGCTCATCCCCGAGGAGTACGACCCCGTCACCGAACGGGCGTTGGGCAACCACCCCCAGGCCTACTCCCACCTGGGCCTGATCCGCTGCGCCCAACTCCTCGACCAACACTGACCCACACCACACGCGAGGGGGTGTCCCACCACGGGACACCCCCTTCCGCGTGTCCAGGAGGGCCCTCCGGTCCGTTCTCGGTCTGCTCTCGGTCCGCTCTCGGTCCGCTCATCACGATGTCCGCGTCGGGAGCACGCCCGGAACGGCGTGGTTCACCCTGATTCGTCCCAGTTGAGAGGTATGGTGCCCGCACGTTCCGCACACCGGAGGGACACACCATGGCCACGACCCTCAGCCGACGCGAACTCAACCGCGCCACCCTGGAGCGCCAGTTCCTGCTGCGCCGGGCGGAGCGACCGGCCACGGAGGTGCTGAGCCACCTGGCCGGGCTCCAGGCGCAGACCACGCACACCTGGTACGTGGGGTTCCAGAGCCGCATGGCCGACCCCGACCCGCACGGGGTGGGACGCCTGCTCACCGAAGGCACCCTGGTCCGCATGTCCCTGATGCGCTCCACCCTGCACCTGGTCTCCGCCGAGGACGCCGCCTGGATGCGCCCGACCACCCAGGAGGTCATGGAGCGGGACCTCTCCCACGGCTCCCACGGGAAGGGCACCGCAGGGCTGGACCTGGAGGCGGTGGTGACGCTCGGCCGCAAGATCCTGGAGGAGCGCCCGCTCTCCCCCAAGGAGCTGGGGGACCGGATCGGCGCCCACTGGGAGGGCGTGGACGGCGAGCACCTGGCCTACGTGGTCCGCTGCCTGCTGCCGGTGGTACAGATCCCGCCGCGCGGCGTGTGGGGCGCCTCGGGGCAGCCCGTGCTGGCCCCCGCCGACACCTGGACCGGCCTGCCGATGGCTCCCGGGCCGGACCGGGAGAGGCTGGTCCTGCGGTACCTGGCGGCCTTCGGCCCGGCCAGCGTGATGGACGTGCAGGCCTGGTCCGGCCTGACCCGGCTGAAGGCCGTGGTGGAGGGCCTGCGTGAGCGGCTGGTGTCCTTCCGGGACCCCTCGGGCACGGAGCTGTTCGACCTGCCCGACGCCCCGCGCCCCTCGGCGGACGTCCCGGCGCCGGTGCGCTTCCTCTACGACTTCGACAACCTGCTGCGCGGGCACGCCGACCGGAGCCGGGTGGTCTCCGACGAGAACCTGCGCGGGCTCTCCGCGCGCAACGGCATGCCGCCCGCGACGGTGCTGGTGGACGGTGAGGTCAGCGCCTCGTGGAGGGTCGACCGGGGCCGGGGGACGCCCTCACTCGACATCACGCCCTTTCGCGCGTTCAACAATTCGGAAATCGAGGAGATCACCGACGAGGGGGACCGCCTCCTCACCTTTCTCCACCCTGGCCAGGAGACTGCGGGTCCGCGATTCACGGACCGCACCTGATTTCCCGCACACCCGGAGGTCGACCGTTTTGTGCACGTGCATCCTGACCATGGATGGCAAGGGCCGGTATGACAGGATTCGGGGGTGACTGAAGAGTTCCGCGCCGCGTTCCAACGTGTGCTCGACACCGCCGCCAGCCAGGCACCCGGCTTCCCCGAAGCCGTGCACGACGTGTTCCGGCTCTCCTCCCAGGTGCCCCGGGAGGAGCTGGCCATAGCGCTGGAGGCGCTGACTCCGGTCCTGAGCGACTGCGAACCCCACGCGGGGGTGGCCGCCGACCTCTCGGTCCTGGCCGGCGCCCTCGTGGAGTCCGGCGCGCCCGCCGGGCAGGTGGGGCTCGAGGTGTTGCGCCAACTCGGCAGCTACGGCCAGGCCGCCGTCGCCTTCATCCACGCGTGGGAGAAGACCGGCGGCGGAGCGCTGCCCGCACCGAACGGCGTGGACGAGGCCGAGGAGAAGCGGGTCGAGCAGGTCCTCGGGGACAACGCCCCGCTGGCGGCCGTCGGCTGGTGGACCTCACTCCGCTACGGCCTGGCCGCCAAGGCCATGCTCGGCGACTCCGGAGTGCGCTCCGCCGTGCGCGCCGACCCCGGCGCGCTGCACGAGCTGGGTCAGATCGTGCAGGCGCTCTCCACGCGGCTCAGCGAGTTCGGCGAGGTGGGCGAGCTGCTGAGGATGTCCGAGGCGGACCGGCTCCTGGTGCTGGACCGGGTCTCCCGGCGGGGCTTTCGTGTCGCCTTCGACGGCGTGAGCGACAACTTCCAGCTGCACACCCTGCTCGCCGACGCTCTGATCGGCAAGGAGGGGAACCGCCTGCCCGGCACCCGGCCGGACCCGCGCTGGGTCGCGGCCTCGGTGGACGCGTCGGTGGACCCGTTGGCCGACGTGGTGCGGGGCGAATGGGACCTGGTCGGCGGGGACGGAACCTGGGTGGGGAACGAGGCCTGTCCCGGCGACGTCCCGCTGGTGGACGGCGAACGGGTCCTGGTGCTGGAACCGCAGTCGCTGCTGCACTCGTGGCGTGCCGGGCGCCGACACCCGCACATCACCGGCTCACTGAGCGTTCTGGAGGAGCTGACCCCGGACGAGGCGACGGCCTGGTGGGCGCGCACGCACCCGGCGGGGGCGGTCCGCCACCCGCAGGCCCCGCCGATCGAGAACGACGACACCGGCGCGCACCGGCGCCCGCCCCGGCACTTCGGGGTGGCCGCGCACTTCGCGGAGGTGGACTCCGGACCGATGTCGGCGCCGTTCGCGGCCCTGGGACCGGACCTGGACCTGGACGCCCCCGGTGGGGGTCTGTCCGCGTCCTTCGAGGACGTCACCATCAACCCCGGGGCCGCTTCGGTGTTCCCGGACTCCCCCGCCTCGCTGTTCGACCCCCCGGCGCGACCGCCCGAGGCGGTGGACGACGACGAGGACGAACCCGACGACTTCACCGTGCCCGCGGCCTGGTCCGGCGCGCTGACCCCGACGGGGCCGGGCCCCGACGACGACCCCCTCGGCCCGCCCCTCCCCGAGCCCGAGTGGCGCGACCCCCGCCCCCTCCCCGCCCCCGAACCCGAGCCCCGCGCCGACGAGCGCCCCGTGGACGACCCCCCGGACGACGACCGCCCGCCGGGCGCCCGGCTGCTCCCCCCGATGCCTCCCGGGGTGTCGGACAGCAGCACCTGGGCACCGCACTGGAAGTGGCCCATGGGACCGCCCGGACGCTGAACCCGGCCGCCCGCGCCCGGCCCCTCCACCGCGCGGGCACATGACAACTGTCATCCCCCACTCACCACACCCCTCACATGAGGGCGGTGACTGCTGGGACTGTGGGCCGGACCCGGTCCACGGAATCATGGAGGGCATGAGGACGATGAGCCAGACCCCGCAGGGCCAAGGACAGCCGGGCGAGACCGGGCACTCCCCCAGGCCCACCCGTGAGGAGGCGCTCACGGCGGCAGGGAAGGCCTGGGACGAGGCCGAGGCGGAGCGCGCCATCGCGCACTGGAAGAGCCAGAAGCCCTGGCCCGGCACGATGCAGCGACAGGACAGGGTCCTGCTCTGGCTGCTCATCGGTATCCCCGCGTTCTTCCTCCTGACCATGCCGCTGCGGCCGTTCCTCATCGCGGACCACGCCATCCCCCTGGCCTTCGTCACGGGCAGCCACGCGGCGGTGGGCGCCGCCTCCGCCTTCGCCGGGGTCGGGCAGGGCTCCCTGTGGGTGGTGATCGTCGCGGGCGTGATCGGCAAGGTGAAGATCGACTGGCTGTTCTGGTGGGTGGGCCGCCGCTGGGGCCGCGGCATCGTCGCCTTCCTCGTTCCGAGCGAGCGCGGCCGCCAGTTCGCCGAGCGCTTGGAGACGATGAACCCGTGGGTCATGCGGCTGCTCATCCCGCTGAGCTACCTGCCGGGCGTTCCCGCGGGCATCCCCCACGTCATGGCCGGGGTGAGCGGGATGCGTCTGCGCACGTACCTGCTGCTGGACGTCATCGGCGCCCTGATGATCACCGCCGTGGTCGCGGCCATCGGGTACAACTCGGGCCAGGCGGGGGTGGACGTGGTCCTGCTGATCGACAGCTACGCGCTCTGGCTGATGCTCGCGATCATCTTCGGCATGGCCGCGATCCCCACCTACACCAGCATCAGGGACCAGCGCGCGCGGCGGGAGCAGGCCCTCGGGGAGGTCGCCGAGGCCTACGACGCCGAGACCGCCCGCCTGGCCGTCCAGGAGGACCCCGAGGCCGTCTCCCGGGAAACCGCCCAGGATGATCCCACCACCCCCACACCCCCTCCGAACAGCAGGAACGACTGAAAGTCAGCCCACCGTCGCGCACGGTCGCGCGCGGAGGCGGACTCCTTGACTAGGCTGGCGTTCGGCAATCCGACACCCCGGGCAAGCCGGCTGCGCTGGGTGCGTCACAAACACACTCAAGGAGATCCCGTCATGGGACAGCAACACTTCGATCTGGTCGTCCTCGGCGCCGGGCCCGGCGGCTACGTCGCCGCGATCCGCGCGGCCCAGCTGGGCCTCAAGGCGGCGGTCATCGAGGAGAAGTACTGGGGCGGCGTCTGCCTGAACGTGGGCTGCATCCCCTCCAAGGCGCTCCTGCGCAACGCGGAGCTGGCCCACCTCTTCAACAACGAGGCCGACCTCTTCGGCATCAAGGTGAACGGGACGGTCGAGTTCGACTACGGCAAGGCGTTCAGCCGCAGCCGCGAGGTGGCGGACGGCCGGGTCAAGGGCGTCCACTTCCTGATGAAGAAGAACAAGATCACCGAGCTCAACGGGCGCGGCACCTTCGTCGACGACCACACGGTCGAGGTCCGGGGCGAGGACGGCTCCACCGAGACCGTCACCTTCGACAACGCGGTGATCGCGGCGGGCTCCTCCACCAAGCTGATTCCGGGCACCTCGCTGTCCGAGCGGGTCGTCACCTACGAGGAGCAGATCCTCAGCGAGGAGCTCCCCGGGAGCATCATCATCGCGGGCGCGGGCGCCATCGGCGTCGAGTTCGCCTACGTCATGCGCAACTACGGCGTCGACGTCACCATCGTGGAGTTCCTCGACCGGGTCGTTCCGCTGGAGGACGAGGAGGTCTCCAAGGAGATCGCCCGCGCCTACAAGAAGCTCGGCGTGAAGGTCCTGACCTCCACCAAGGTGGAGTCGGTCGCGGACACCGGCAAGGGCGTGAGCGTCACCGTGACCGGCAGCGACGGCAAGCAGCAGACGCTGGAGGCGGACAAGCTCCTCCAGGCGATCGGGTTCGCGCCCAACGTCGAGGGCTACGGCCTGGAGAAGACCGGCGTGGCGCTGACGGACCGGGGCGCCATCGAGATCGACGGGCGCGGCCGCACCAACGTCCCGCACATCTTCGCGATCGGCGACGTCACCGCCAAGCTCATGCTGGCGCACACCGCCGAGGCGATGGGGATCGTGGCGGTGGAGACCATCGCCGACGCCGAGACGCAGGAGATCGACTACCGGTTCATCCCGCGCGCCACCTACTGCCAGCCGCAGATCGCCAGCTTCGGCTACAGCGAGACCGAGGCGCGGGAGGCGGGCTACGACGTCCAGGTGGCCAAGTTCCCGTTCATGGCCAACGGCAAGGCGCACGGTCTGGGCGACACCCGGGGCTTCGTGAAGATCATCTCGGACGGGAAGTACGGGGAGTTCCTCGGCGCCCACATGGTCGGTCCGGACGTGACCGAGCTGCTGCCCGAACTCACCCTGGCCCAGCAGTGGGACCTGACGGTGCACGAGGTGGCGCGCAACATCCACGCGCACCCCACCCTCAGCGAGGCGGTCAAGGAGGCCGTGCACGGCCTGGCCGGGCACATGATCAACTACTGATCCGTCCGCCGACCCCGCACACAGGGGACGGGGCCGGTCCCGTCAGGGGGACCGGCCCCGTCGTTCATGGGGCGCCACGGGTGTCGGCGTCAGCGGATGAGCGACTCCACGTAGCCGTCCAGGCCCACGGACGCGTAGTGGGCGCGGGCCATCTCGATCTTGGTGAAGACGTCCTCGTACCCGGTCTGGGTGCCGTCCTCGTCCACGTACACCATCGCGCCGCTGATGTTGAAGAAGGTGACCATGTGGTCGCAGTCCTCGGGGACGGCGAGCGTGTGGATCTCACCCGGCGGCTCGTAGACGAAGTGACCGGCCTCGGCCACCCAGTCGTGCTCGTAGTAGTGCCAGCGGCCCTCGATGACGTAGCCGAAGACCGCCCCGGGGTGGCGGTGCCGGGAGACGATGCCGGACGCGGTGACCTTGAGCAGGTTGCACCACTGGCCGGTGACGGTGTTGAGCATCAGCGGGCGGAACCACACGTTCGGGGCCTGCGGCACCCACATGCGCGGGTCCTCGGGGACGGCCGGAATCGCGATCTCGTCGGGGATTCCGGCTGACGGGTTGATGACGGGAGCTCGGTTCTGTGACACGGTTCCTCCAGGTGGACGGGGTGGGACGGCGAGCGGGGACTCGGGGGGAGGGGTCAGGCGGCCAGGTATCCGCCGTCGACCGGGAGGACGGCCCCGGTGACGAACCCGGCGTCCGGGCCGCACAGGAACTCGACCGCCCCGGCGACCTCGGCCGGGTCGCCCCAGCGGGCCATCGGAGTGCGGCCCAGGATGCGCGCCTCGGCCTCAGTGTCGGCGCGGACCCCCTCGGTGAGCTCGGTGCGGATCCAGCCGGGCGCGACCGCGTTCACGCGGATGCCCAGGGACGCCCAGGCGACCGCGAGCGACCTCGTGAGCTGGGTGATCCCGCCCTTGCTGGCGCTGTAGGCGGGGACCAGCGGGCCGCCGAAGAAGCTGAGCATCGAGGCGACGTTGACGACGCTGCCACCGGCCGCCTCCAGGGCGGGCCGGGCCGCGACGCACGCCCGCATGGCGCAGGTCAGGTTGACCTCCACGACCCTCGCGAACACCGCCGGGTCGAACTCCTCGTGCCTGCGGATGATCCCGGCCGCGTTGACCAGCGCGTCCACGCGCGGGAAGGAGGCCAGGTAGTCCTCCAGAGCGTCCTCGCCGGTGATGTCCAGCTCGGTGACCTCGGCCCGTTCCCGGAGCCTGGCCGGAGCGCGTTCGGTGTCCAGTCCGCAGACCGCGACGCGGCGGCCGCGGTCGACGAAGCGGGCGGCCACGGCCGCGCCGATGCCACTGGTGCCCCCGATGACGACGACAGTCCCGTCATCGGACCTCGGTTCGGGGACATCCCCGGGTGCTGTCTCCATGCGCTGCTCCTTCTAGGCGTCGGAATCCGGGACGGCGAGGGACTCGATCCAGTACTCCCGCGCGAGGGCGTCGACACCCGCGGGGGACACCCCTCTGAGGTGGACGGTCGTGTCGGTCGTCCCGGCGACCCGCCCGTGGTTCTGGAGCTTGAGGAAGTGGTAGCGCTCCGGCTGGAAGCCGAGCACCACGTCCACGTCGAACCGGCCGCGTTCGTCGGGGGCGTCCCCGATCCCGGGTTCGGCCTTGCCGACCGACTGGACCCCCAGCCAGACCTGGTAAAGGAGGACGAGGAGCAGCACCAGCGCGATCCGGCGCAGGGTGGCGCTGCGTACCGCCCTCGCCCCGAAGGACCTAGCCGACATCGGCGGTGCTCCCGTCACTCTCCTGTTTCCCGGCGCCGTCACGGCTCCGGTCGGAGTCGACGGCCAGGAGCCCGTTGATCCGGGCGACGGTCTCCCGGAAGCCGGGGTGGTCCACCGCCGCCTGCCAGGTGCGCGGGCGGGGCAGGTCCACGGTCACGATCTCCTGGACGGTGCTGGGCCGTGAGGACAGCACCACCACGCGGTCGGAGAGGAAGACCGCCTCGTCGATGTCGTGGGTCACGAAGAACACCGTGGGGCGGCGCTCCTCGAAGATCCGGGTGAGGTCCTCCTGGAGCCTGCGCCGGGTCTGCGCGTCGATGCTCGCGAAGGGTTCGTCCATGAGCATCACGGCGGGCTCGTTGGCCAGCACGCGGGCCACGCCCAACCGCTGGCGCATGCCGCCGGACAGCTCGTGGGGGTAGCGGTTCTCGAACCCGGCCAGCCCCACCAGCTCCAGGTACTCGCGGCCGCGCTCCTCCCGTTCGCGGCGTCCCATGCCCTTCATGCGCAGCCCGAAGACCACGTTTCCGAGCACGGTCTTCCACGGGAACAGGGCGTGACCCTGGAACACCACACCCCGGTCGGGGCCGGGCCCGCTGACCTCGCGGCCGTCCACCGACACCGTCCCTCCGGTGGGGTTCGCGAACCCCGCCACGGTGTTCAGGACGGTGGTCTTGCCGCAGCCACTCGGGCCGAGGACCGACACGAACTCGCCACGCTCCACCGTGAACGAGATGTCGCCGATCGCGACGACCTCGTCCCCGGTGTAGGAGTCGGTGAAGACCTTCTCCAGGTGTTCGATCACCAAAGCGGTCATCTGTCGTCCTCCATGCTTCGCACCAACCCCCACCGCTCCACGGTGGCCCGCTCGAACGGCGCCAGGACCAGCGCGTCGAGCATGTACCAGAGCACCCCGAGCACGACCATGCCGAGGAACACCTGACTGACGTCGCCCACCCGGCGGGCGTCGAACATCATGAAACCGATCCCACTGGTGCCGACGATGATCTCCGCCGCCACCAGCGCCCGCCAGCCGTAGCCCAGGCCGGTGCGCACACCGGTGGCCACGGACGGCAGCGCGCCCGGCAGGATCACTTCGAAGAACACCCGGACCCTGCCCGCTCCGAGGCTGCGCGCGGCCCGGATCAGCTCCTTGGGGACCTGCTCGACCCCGGAGACCACGCTCAGCATGAGCGGGAAGACGATCGTGTAGACGATGACGAACGTGACGGCGGTCAGGCTGAACCCGAACCACACGATGACGATCGGCAGCCACGCGATGTCCGCGATCGCCTGGAAGAACAGCAGGATCGGCCACACGGCCTTGCGCAGCCGCCAGAAGAGGGCGGTCAGGAAGCCCATCGGGAGCCCGATGAGCAGACCGAACCCGACCCCGTAGGCCAGGCGCTCCAGGGAGTCGCCCAGGTAGCCGACCAGGATGCCCTTGCGGACCAGCTCGACGAACTCCAGCACCACCCGGTCGGGACCCACGAAGAACGCCTGCGGGAAGAGCCCGCTCTCCGCGAGGGCCCACCAGAGGGCGATCACCGGCACGAACGGTCCGAGCGTGCGGAAGGCGGGGCTGCGGGTGAGCCGCAGCCACACGCGCCGGTGCAGGGGCGCCCGGCGACGGACCGCCCGTGCGGGCGCGTCGCCTGTTCTGTTTCCGGCGGGTTGGACGGTCCCGCCGGAAGTCTCAGTGAGAGACCGCATCAGCGACCACCCCCCGTCATGCCCCACCGCTCAACGGTGTTCCGCTCCAGGGGGGCGAGCAGGAGTCGGTCCATCAACAGCCACAGGACACCGATGATCACCATCGAGGCGATGATGACGTCGGTGGAGAACGAGGTCTGGGCCAGGAACAGCGCGTAGCCCAGACCGGCGCTGGTCGCGATGATCTCCGCCGCAACCAGGCCCCGCCAGCCGTAGCCGAGGCCGATCCGCAGGCCGCTGACCACGCTCGGCAGCGCTCCGGGGAGGAGGACCTCCCAGAACAGCCGCCAGGGACCGGCGCCCAGCGAGCGCGCCGACCTCAACAGCTCACCGGGGATGCTGCGCACGCCCAGCATGGTGTTGTAGGCCAGCGCGAAGAACATCGCGTTCCACACGATGAAGATGACGGCGCCGTCGCCGTATCCCAGCCACAGGGTCGCCACGGGGATCCAGGCGATCCCGGCGAGTGCGACGGAGAACCGCAGCAGCGGCGTGAAGAAGGCGGAGAGGACACGGCTGGCGCCGAGCGCGATCCCGAACGGGATGGCGGTGACGATCGCGATGACCGCGCCGACCACGACCCGGTACAGGCTGGCGCTCAGGTGCCGGACCAGCTCGCCGCTGACCGCCATGGACCGCAGGGCCTCGGCCACATCGGTGACCTGGGGGAAGACCCGTTTGGGGACCCCGGTCACGGCCACCGCGGCCGCCCAGGCTCCAACCAGGGCGACCAGCGGCAGCACGAACCAGAGGAAACCGGCGGCCCGGTCTCCGGTACGGCCGCGGCGTGGGGCGGCCGTACCGGATCGCGCGGTGCGTCCGGAACCGCGCGTCGGGCCGTGCGTCATACGGCGCACGCCTCCTGGTCGACCTCACGGATGAAGGTGTGGTCGGACTCGATCTCGGCCGTGTTGGGGATCTCGGGGAGATCGTCGAACAGCTCCGGGTTGTTCTCCTCGACGGAGAGGATCGGACCCGGAACGAACAGGTCGTTGATGTCGGTCTCGTACTCCAGCTGGCCCTGCTCCTCAAGCAGGACCGCGACGGTGTCCAGCGCCAGGTAGTTGCAGGCGGAGAAGCGGCCGTCCAGCTGGGCGATGTTGTACTCCATGGCGGCCTGGGCGACGTCCGGCTCGGTGCCGGTCAGCCAGCGCGCCGCGGAGTCGGCGGCGTCGTCGGGGTTCTGACGGATCCACTGGTCGGTGGCGGCGCGGGCGGTGAGGAAGGCCTCGACCAGCTCGCCGTTCTCCTCCAGGTACTCCGGCGTGGTGACGATGTAGCCGATGAAGGGGATGTACCCGCCGCCGCGAAGGATCTCCTCGGAGCCCTCGACCTGGTCCGTGATGGTGATCGGCCACGGGTCCCAGATGACGGCGGCGTCGATGCCGCCGGTCTCCAGGGCGACCGGCATGTCCGGCGGCGCGGTGTTGACCATCTCGACGTCGTCCGGGTCGATGCGCAGGTCCTTGAGCAGGCCCAGCAGGTACAGGTGGTTGATGGAGCCGAAGGTGGTGCCGATCTTGGCGTCCTCCAGCGTCGAGAGGTCATCCGGGTCGATGCCGGAGTCCTCGGCGGCGACGATGGCCGCCGTCTCGTCGACGCTGCGCTGGACGGCCGAACCGGTGTAGTTGCCGACCAGGGCCAGGTCGACTCCCTCGCCGGCGGCGGCCAGGGCCGGAACGCCGACCTGGATGATGTCGACCTCACCAGCCTCCAGCGCGTTGATCGCGTCGACGCCCGTGGGGAACGGATCGGCCAGGGTCACGTCCAGACCGTGGTCCTCGAAGTAGCCGACCTCGGTGCCGACGGGCAGGCCGATCTGGTCGATCGCGGACACGTATCCGGCGTTGAGGGAGCCGCTGACGGAGCCGCTGGCTCCCTCCACGTCCTCGTCGACGGTCGAACCGCCACTGCACGCCGTGGCGAGCAGGACTGCGGAGCAGACAAGGGAAAGGGGAGTGAGCGGAAATCGCTGCATGAGGGTTCTTCCGGTGACAGGGTGTGCGCCCTCACACGAACGCTTGCACGTGCCGTTCCCGCTGGTAGGAGACGCACCTGGGACCCGCCCGCGCGGCGGTGAGGGAATGGGGCTGGAGGGCGTGCGAAGCTCCGGAGGACGAGGAGTCGTCCGGAACTTTCATGCTTTCGCTTGCAGACCGTATCCCGATTTGCCCCTGGTCGTGAAGTTCCATTCGCTTATACCCTTATTCGGAAAGCGAATAAGGCCAGGTCCCGACTCCCTGCTCCTCGCTCACCGGTGCGTTCTGTGTCCTTGTCGGCAGCGTTCCCGCAGGTCGGGGCGCTTCGGTTACAGCCTGGAGAATTCTGCGCGCCGCCGGGGTGAGGGCGCGGGTGGAGTCCCAGCAGACGGCCACGCGGCGCCGGGGAGCACCCTCCAGGGGGCGCACGCGGACCCCCTTGGTGTCGGCGCTCCAGGCGGCCAGCCAGTTGGTGACCCCCACGCCGATCCCGTGCGCGACCAGCGACACGAGGGTCTGGGGCTGGTTGGTGGCCTGGACCGGGCTGATGGTCAGGCCGTGCTCCTGAAAGACCCGGAAGGACTCGAACTCGGCCGTCTCGGGGGCGTCGAGGCGGCCTATGACCACGATGGGGTGCTCGGCCACGACGGACATGGGGACGGGGTCGGGGACGTCGGAGAGCGGATGGTCCTCCGCGTGCACGACGACCAGCGGTTCGGCCCACAGGGGCCTGCTGACCACCGAGGGCGAGGTGGGCTTGGGGGTCATG
Organism: Nocardiopsis sp. B62; assembly: GCF_018070675.1. Classification (NCBI taxonomy): domain Bacteria; kingdom Bacillati; phylum Actinomycetota; class Actinomycetes; order Streptosporangiales; family Nocardiopsidaceae; genus Nocardiopsis; species Nocardiopsis sp. B62. Next base: position 12,289 of record NZ_JAGPXK010000050.1, read on the forward strand.
GGCCGGAGGTAGAGGTCGATGCCGCCCGCCGCGAGGGCCTCGTCCAGTTCGAGGGTGGCGTGTTCGGTGAGCACCACCTTGATGTCCGGGTCGCTGACCGCGAGGGACTGGAGGAGTCCGGGAACGAAGGCCGCGCTGGCGCTGGGGTAGGAGCCCAGGGAGACTATGCCCCGCGTACCGCCGCGCCAGGGCGCCATGGCGGACTCGGCCCGTTCCAGGGCGCGCAGGACGTTGCGTGCCTGCACCGCCAGGGCACCGCCCGCCTCGGTCAGCTGGACGGGGCGCTTCTTGCGGTCGAAGAGGGGCTGGCCGATCTCCCGTTCGAGCGCGGCGACGTGTTGGCTCACTCGCGGCTGCGACCTGCGGGTCGACTCCGCGGCGGAGACGAAGCTGCCGGTCTCGACCACCGCCAGGAACGAGACGAACCACTCGAGGCGAATGTCCGTGTCCAGCATGTGGGGGGGTGCTCCGGTTGCCTAGGGGATGAAGGGGGGCTCACGATACCTCCCCAAATGGGAAATCAGACTCCAAATCGGTCAGGTACCACTCCGACACCAGCGGCAACTCCCTTTTCAGACTATTAACGATACTGATTCTGACATTCCAGAAACCGGACACCGAGAGCGGATCGCCCCACCCTCCACCGGGCCGGTGGGGAGGGCCTCCCCGGGGCGCCGGACTTGCTAGGTTTCCCTGTGTCCCCCGCCGGAGCCCCCTCCAGCCCGGCGCACCCCGAACCGAAAGCCACCCATGCGCCTGATCCCGTCATCACCCCTCTCGTGCCTGGGCACGGCCGTCGCCGCAGTCGTGATCGGCGGTGTCGTCCTCGTCGGCTGCGACGTGGTCGACCTCGACCTGGACCTGAGCATGTCGTCAGGCGGCTCGGACTCCCCCGAGGAGGAGGCGAGCGCCAGCCCCAGTCCCGAGGAAGAGCCGGAGGAAGAGGAGGCCTCCGCCTACGGCCTCCCCGAGTCCTGTGAGGCGGCCGGCGCCGCGCAGATCGTCGGGGACCTCGCGCCGGGCCAGGTGCTGACCGAGGAGAGCGGGGAGATCGAGGGGATCGAGGACGCCGAACAGCTCTCCTGCACGTTCAGCGACGGGAGCACCGAGCCCGGGACGCCGTCGTTCACCCTCGTCTTCACCTCGGGCGCCGACCCCAGCGCCAATCCGGACGTCGTCCAGGTCCCGGGCGCCGAGGCGGAGATGAACTGGGAGGTCGACGTCGACGTGGACGTGGACACCTACCACACGGAGGACTCCGACGACCTCGGCGCGGACCTGGAGTACGTCGGCACGGTGGACGGCTCCAGCCGCCACCTGTACCTCCAGCTGCCCGGCGACTTCCACGTGACCGCGATCGCCTACTTCGAGGACGTCGAACGCGGCGACCTGGAGCGCGTGGTCTTCCAGGCCGCGGGCCAGATCCGCAACTGACCGAGCCACCGAGGGGCCGCCCC
>NZ_JAGPXK010000051.1:0-13392 GCF_018070675.1 Nocardiopsis sp. B62
CCGCTTCCAGGTCCATGACCGGGTCGGGCTCCAGGACCTGGGTGGTCTGGACGGTGTACTGCATCCGGTTCAGGGCCGTGTTGAGCCGGTGGAAATCGAAGCGGGCGCGGGTGTGCATCTGCTCGGCTGCGGCCGCGATACGCACCGTGGGGTGAGGGGCGTCGACAACTGGTTCAGGTGAGTCCTGGTCTGGGGTGAACTCGAACTTCACGGTCCTGCCTCTCCACATTCGGTTGCACGCGCCTGCTGCTGGCTCCGTTGGGTGAGTCGCACCGCGAACACCTACGGTTCCGATTCTCACGGAAGCCAGTGACACTCCGCGGGACTGAGTTCCGATATCGGAGAGGCAAATTCGGGAGTTCCGGCAGGTCACGGGAACGTAGGGGCGCCAAGGGTGGCCGAAGCTGGCCGTGTGGTGTGGATCACGTGGGTTGTCCACAGGCTGGAGATGGAGGCTGTTGGTGGGTGGCCCGGGGTGGCAGTGTTGAAAGCCCCCCTCTCTCACACCCGGCTCCTCTGAAGGACGTTGATGGAAACGCTGACCGTCACCTCGGTGTTCGGCATGGTCGTCGGCCAGGTCGTGTCGCTGGTCGCGCTGGTCCTGGTCCTGCTGGGCCTGGGCAAGCTGGCCAGTCGGCTCATGGACGTGCCGTTCAACCTGCCGCGCCTGGCCCTGGCGGCGCTGGTCGGGGCTCCGCTGGGCTCGGTGGGCGCGATCCTGGCCTACTACGGCAGCTTCGAGGCGCTGAACTCCCTCGAACCGGCCGACCTGGACCAGCCCGCGTACGTGTCGCTCATGCTCTTCGCCATGGCGGTGGGCGCCATGCTCGCCTTCGTCGGCCTGGAGCTGCTGTTGCCCCGGGGCACCCGGTTCCGGCCGGTGGCCATGGTCAGGGAGGCCCGGAACTGGTTCGGGCGCCTCGGCAGGTACCGGCGCATCCTGTGGATCCTGGCCCGGCACGGGCTGGGCGGTTACGTGCTGGGGAGAAGGGAGGGGATCGACGACACCTCGGTCCAGCGGCGCCTGGCTCGTTCCCTGGTCCGCTCCATGGAGGAGGCCGGGGTGGTCTTCGTGAAGCTGGGTCAGGTGCTGGCCACCCGGCGGGACCTGCTGCCGCCGGTGTTCGTGGAGGAGCTCGGGCGTCTGCACAGCGAAGTGGCCAAGGTGCCCTTCGAGCTGGTTCGCGAGTGCGTGGAGGGTGAGCTGGGCCGCCCCCTGGAGGAGGTCTTCGCCGCGTTCGACCCCGAGCCCCTGGCCGCCGCCTCCATCGCGCAGGCCCACCCCGCGCGGTTGCACGGGGGTGAGGAGGTGGTGGTGAAGGTGCAGCGCCCCGGGATCGTTCCGGTGGTCCGCCGTGACCTGGACATCATCCGCAGGCTGGCTCGCCGCTTCGACGAGTACACGGACTGGGGGCCCGCGATCGGGGTGCTCGACCTGGCCGACCGGTTCGCCGGGGCGTTGTTGGAGGAACTCGACTTCGAGGTGGAGGCCGCCAACATCGCGGCCATCGCGGACGCCACGAGTGCTTCGGAGGTGCGCATCCCGCGCGTGTACGAGGCCTACACCGGTCGTCGGGTGCTGGTGATGGAACGCCTGCACGGCACCCAGGTGGGCGGCGGGGACCTCTCGGCGGAGGAGGCGGAGCGCATCGCCCGGGTCCTGCTGGACTGCTTGTTGGAGCAGGTGCTGATGAGCGGGATCTTCCACGCCGACCCGCATCCGGGCAACATCCTGGTGCTCGACGGGGGCGGCGTGGGTCTGTTGGACTACGGGTCGGTGGGGCGTCTGGACGCCCGGACCCGGGAGGCCCTCCAGATGATGCTGCTGGCCATCGACCGGGGCGACGCCGTCCTGCTGACCGACACCCTGTTGGACGTGGTCGACGACCCGGGGGAGATCGACGCGGAGCGGCTGCGTCGTTCGCTGGGGCAGTTCATGGCGCGTTACCTGCACGGGAGCACCACCGCGAGCATGCGGATGTTCACCGAGCTGTTGATGCTGGTCACCCGGTTCGGGCTGGTGCTGCCCGCGGAGCTGGCCGGGGTGTTCCGCGCCCTGGCCACGCTGGAGGGGACGCTCGTGCACCTGTCGCCCGGGTTCGACACGGTGGCCGAGGCCAAGCGGTACGCCGGGGCGCGGATGTCCGAGCAGCTGGGCACCGGGAACCTGCGCGAGATGGCGTCCGCGGAACTGATCGCCCTGCTGCCCACGCTGCGGCGGCTGCCGCGCAGACTCGACCGGATCACCGACCAGCTGCACAAGGGCCGGTTCACCGTGCAGGCCCGGCTGTTCGCCCACCCCGAGGACCGAAGACTCCTGCGCTCGGTGGTGTGGCGGGCGGTCATGACGGTGCTGGCCGTGGTCACGGGGTTCATGTCGGTGGGCTTGTTCAACGTCACCGAGACGCAGGGGGTGTCCTGGCCGGAGCTGGCCACGCACACCAAGGCGCTCAACCTGCTCGCTTGGGTGCTGCTGGCCGCCACGGCCATGTTCGTGCTGCGGTTGTTGGTGGACATGGTCCGGGACGGCGGTGACAGGGGGCGGCGGTGACCGGGTCAGCCGCGGATGAGGCGGCGCAGGACCCGGTGGACCTCCTCGGCGTCCGGCGGAGGGCTGGTGGTGCAACAGCACAGGAAGTAGCCGTTGGCCGCCGCGGCCACCCCGGCCCTCAGCTCGGGGTCGGGGAGGTAGGGAACGAGGAAGGCGTCCACCGCGGCCATCCAGCGGTCGGTCTGTTCGCGTAGAGCCGGGCGTCGGGCGGCGAGCAGGAAGAGTTCCATCTCGGCCAGGGCGTGGGTCCGGTCGGGATCGGTGCCCTCGGCGATGAGGGCGGCGAAACCCCGCAGGGCCTGGTCGGGGTCCTCGGGGAGGGTGTCCATGTACGCGACGTAGGTGTCGTTCACCCTGGTGAGGGCGGCGACCAGGAGGTCGTCGACGGAGGCGTGGTAGTAGGTGACGGTGCTGGGCGGGACCCCCGCTTCGGCCGCCACCCGGCGCTGGCTGACGGCGGAGACGCCGTCCCGCGTGATGACCTCCATGGTGGCGTCCAGGAGCAGGCGCCGCCGCAGCTCGCCCTTGCGGAGGCGGCCGTCACTGATGTTCTCCGGATCCCGTTCCGGTTGATTGGTGCTCACGTCACCATCCTGCCGGTCAGTGCTGGCCGCCCATCTCCAGGGCCATGACCCCGGCGATCACCAGGGCGATGCCGCCCACCTGGATCCAGGTCAGGGACTCCCCGAGGAACAGGACGCCGATGACGGCGAGGAGGGCCACGCCCAGGGCGGCCCACACCCCGTAGGCCACCCCGAGCGGCATACCTCGCTGGAGCGTCTGCGAGAGCATGTAGAACGCGCCGAGGTAGCCGACCACCACGAGGATCGAGGGCAGGAGTCTGGTGAAACCCTCGGAGAACTTCAGGGAGGTGGTGGCGAAGACCTCCAGGACGATCGCTCCGGCGAGCCAGAACCAAGGCATGGGTTCCCCCAGTCACACGGTGGGGTCGGGGTGACCCCGGAAGAAGTTGGTCGTTCGAGCAGGTTTCTCCGGAGAAACAACCTGATCGGATGACCAAGATTCTAGGTCGGGCATGATGGCAGGGCAAGCGCAGAAGCGCTTCCGGGCGGCCCGGAATCCTCCCCCCGGTGACTCAAGCCCGTACCCCCTGGGTGTATTCTCGGCGCTCCCGAGTGCGACAGTTCGCCCTCTTTCGGATAACTGCTCCATACCGATACGCACGAGATCAGAACCTTTTCCGTGCGGGAGCGTCTTACTCAGTGCAGTAGATCGGTTCCAGTTTCAGCTACGGAGGTCCAGACGTGACGGGGAAGTCCCACCCGGCGGTGACGCGGCGGTTCGGCATCGGTCTGGTGGCGCTCGCTCTCGCAGCGACCGCCTGTACCTCCGGTGACGCCGAGACGCAGAGCAACGCCGATCCCGCCGACGCCGAGCCGGCTGCGCTGAGCATCACACCGGAGGCCGGTGGCGAGGAGATCGCGCCGAACACCCCCATCCGGGTCAACGCCCAGCAGGGAGTCATCACCGACGTCAGAGTCGACCAGGTCGTGGTCGGCGAGGCGGCGGCCGAGGGCGATGGCGGAGGTGAGGGCGAGGGGGACGCCGAGGGCGGCCTCTACGCCATGACCGGCACCCTCAACGAGGACGAGACGGAGTGGGTCAGCGACTGGAACCTGCGCCCCGGCTCCGAGGTCGTGGTGACCGCGACCGCCGAGAACGACGCCGGTGAGGAGACCGAGTTCACCTCCGAGTTCACCACCGAGGAGGCCGTCGCCGGGCAGCGCCTCGAACTCGTCTCCAACTTCCCGAGCTCCGGTGACACCGTCGGTGTCGGCATGCCCGTGGTGATCAACTTCGACATGCCCGTCACCAACAAGGCGCAGGTCGAGAACTCCATGAACGTGGTCGCCGAGCAGGAGACCGTCGGCGCCTGGAACTGGGTCACCGACCAGATGGCGGTCTTCCGGCCCGAGGAGTACTGGGAGCCGTACCAGAACGTCACCGTGGACCTGAACCTCGCGGGCGTCGAGGCGTCCGAGGGCGTCTTCGGGGTGCGGAACTACCAGATCGACTTCGAGATCGGCCGAGAGCTGATCGCGACCATGCACGTGCCCGACCACGAGATGATCATCGAGATCGACGGCGAAGAGGAACGCGTCATCGAGGTGAGCAACGGGGCGGCCAACCGTCGCTTCGACACCACGACGACCGGCACCCACGTGATGATGGAGCGCTACGAGCAGCTCACCATGGACTCCGCGACCGTGGGCATCCCCGAGGACGACCCGGGCTCCTACCTGGTGGACGTGCAGTACGCGGTGCGCACCTCCAACAGCGGCGAGTTCGTGCATGAGGCGTCCTACAACGGCAACATCGGCTCGGCCAACACCTCCAACGGTTGCACCAACCTGCGGATGGACGACGCCCAGTGGTTCTTCAACAACACCCTCATGGGCGACATCCTCGACACCACCGGTACCGACCGCGAGTTCGAGTGGGACAACGGCTGGGGCTACTGGCAGAAGTCCTGGGACGAGTGGCTGGAGGGCAGCGAGACCTCCGAGCCGCAGGCGACCACCGACGGGACCCCCGGCTCCGTGCACGGCGAGGACCTGTAGCGGGTCCCGGGCAGTGAGGTAGTTCGGACGAACCCAGGGGCGTCACGGTGCCAGCGGCACCGCGGCGCCCTTCGTGCTGCCAGGGGGTCGTTCAGGGCTCGGAGCGGCTCAGCCCGGCGACGACGGCGTCTATGACCAGCTCGGTGACGGCGGCCATGTCCACCGCCTCCGGGTCCAGCAGCCACTGCACCTGGAGTCCGTCCATGGCGGCCAGCACCGCCGTGGCGGCCGACCGGGCGGGGGAGTGGCCGTGCGGCCCCGGTGTGCCCGCGGCCTCTCGGTGCTCGGGGCCGATCCGGTCCAGGACCGCCTCCTCCACCTCCTGGCGCAGCACGGTGTAGCGCTTCCGGAACCACTCCTGGGCGGGGTGCTCGGCGGTGGCGCTCTCGGCGGAGAGCACCGCGTACAGCTGGGTGGTCCCCGGGCGATCGGCGTTGCGGCGGGCGGTGGCGACCAGGTGGTCGAGCATGCCGCTGCCCTCGGGGGCGGGGTCGTTGGTGTCGCGCAGCTCCAGCACCGCTGTGAGCAGGTCGGTCTTGGACCCGAAGTGGTGCAGCACCCCGGCGGGGGTGATGTCGAGCATCGCCGCGATGTCGGCCAGCGAGGTGTTGTTGAAGCCCTGGGAGGCGAACGCGTCGGCGGCGGTGCGCAGGATCTGTTCACGCCGGTTCACCCGTCGGCGCGGTGCGCGTTCGGGTGGACGCCCCTCCTCCGAACGCGTCCGCGTGGGGGTCGTCTCGCTCATGCCTGCTCTCCACTTCCTCGTACCGCGCGGGTACTCCGGGCCGGTTACGGGGGGTGCCCGCCCTCACCCCACGCTATCGAGGATTACCGTTCGCCTCTTGCTTAATGAACATTCAGTAATTAGTCTCTCGGCGCAGTTGACACAGATCACAGGAACAAGGGGCTCCATGACTTCGGAACCGAACGAGCGCGTCGCACGGCTGTCCCTGGAGGACAAGGTGCGTCTGCTCACCGGGCGCACCGGATGGATTCTGCACGGGAACCCGGACGTCGGCCTTCTTCCGATCACCCTCTCCGACGGCCCGGCGGGGGTGCGCGGCACGGAGGCCACCCAGGGTGAGCACTCGGCCAGTACCCCCAGCCCCACGGCGGTCGCCGCCGCCTGGGACCCCGAGCTCATGGAGCGCCTGGGCCGCTTCTTCGCCGCCGAGGCCCGCCGCAAGGACGTCGACGTGGTTCTGGCCCCGGTGCTGAACCTCCACCGCTCCCCGGTCGGCGGCCGTCACTTCGAGTGCTTCTCCGAGGACCCCCTCCTGACCGCCGAGCTCGGAGCCGCCTTCGTCCGCTCCCTCCAGAACGCGGGGGTGGGTGCCTGCCCCAAGCACTTCATCGGCAACGAGACCGAGCGGGAGCGCACCGCTTACCACTCCCGCATCGACGAGCGCACCTTCCGCGAGGTCTACCTCCCGCCCTTCGAGGCGGTGGTGGACGCCGGGGCCTGGATGGTCATGGCCGCCTACAACGGGGTGGACGACGGCTCCGAGGCCGCCAGCATGACCGACCACCGCGGGCTCCTCACCGACCTCCTCAAGGGCGAACTCGGCTTCGACGGGGTGGTGTGCAGCGACTGGACCGCCGCGCGCAGCACCGCGCCGTCGGCCAACGCCGGGACCGACCTCGTGATGCCCGGACCCGACGGTCCCTGGGGCGAGGCCCTGGTGGCGGCGGTCCGCTCGGGCGAGGTCCCCGAGTCAGTGATCGACGACAAGGTCGCCCGGCTGCTGCGGCTGGCCGAGCGGGTCGGCAAGCTCGACCGGAACACCTCCCCGGCGGTGGAGGGCGAGGACGAGCGGCTCCTCCTGCGCGAGGTCGGTTCACGCGGTCACGTGCTGCTGCGCAACGAGGGCGGCGTCCTCCCGATCGCCGCCGAGCGGGTCCGTAGCGTGGCGCTGATCGGCCCCAACGCCGTGGACGCCTACACCCAGGGCGGCGGCAGCGCCCACGTGAACTCCGAGTACCTGGTCAGTCCGGCAGAGGGGCTGCGCGAGGCGCTGCCGGACGACGTGGAACTCACCCTGGTACGCGGAGGCGACCCGCGGCACCACCTTCCGGTGGTGGCGCGACAGCACCTCACCGGGGTCGCCCTGACGCTGTTCGACGCCGCCGGGGCGACCGTGGAGGAGCCCGAGATCGCCGGTGGGGCGCTGCACGCGGGGGCGCCGAAGGAAGCCGTGCGCGCCGTGCTGGACGCCGAACTCACCCTCACCGAGCCGGGCACCCACCACGTGGAGATCGCCGCCGTGGGCCGCCACACCAGCCGGATCGACGGCGAGATCGTCAGCGAGAGCCCCGCCCCGGCCTCGGTCGACGACATCCTGGAGTCCCGTCACTCCCACCCCGACGCCCCCCGCGTGGAGGTCGAGGTGGCCGAGGGCACGCCGCGCACGCTCCGGATCGGGGTGGAGGTGGAGGTCGGCGACTTCGGCGGTTTCGGCCGTGCGGTCATCGCCCAGCTCCGCCACCAGCCCCCCGGCATGACGGTGGAGGAGGAGATCCAGGAGGCGGTGCGCGCCGCCGAGACCGCCGACGTCGCGGTGGTGGTGGTCGGCACCAACGACGAGGTCGAGTCCGAGGGCTACGACCGGCCCACCCTGGACCTTCCCGGCAGCCAGGACGAACTGGTCCGCCGGGTGAGCGCCGCCAACCCGAACACCGTGGTCGTGGTCAACGCCGGAGCCCCGGTCCTGCTGCCCTGGCTGGACGAGGTCCCCGCCGTCCTGTGGTCCTGGTTCGGGGGCCACGAGTACGGCCACGCCCTGGCGGACACCCTCACCGGATGGTCCGAGCCCACCGGCCGCCTGCCCTGGACCCTGCCGCGCGACCACGACGACGTCCCGATCATGGACACCCGCCCGGTGGGCGGCGTGATCACCTACGACGAGGGGGTGTTCGTCGGCCACCGCGCCTATGACCGGGACGGTGTGGAACCCCACCGCCCCTTCGGCTTCGGCCTCGGCTACACCGACTGGGAGATCACCGGTGCCGCACTGGCCGCCGACTCCCTCGGGGCCGGGACCCTCGTCGACGGCCTGGCCCCCGAGCCCCTCACCGTCACGGCCACCCTCACCAACACCGGCACCCGGCCGGGACGCCACGTGGTGCAGGTGTACGTGGAGCCACCCGCCGACAGCGGCCCGACCCGACCGGTCCGTTCCCTGGCCGCATTCGCCTCCGTGCACGCCGCACCGGGGGAGGAGGCCACGGTCAGCCTCGAACTCCCACCGCGCAGCCTCGCGGTCTGGGATCCCGCAGCTCACTCCTGGCGCACCCCGGAGGGCACCTACCACCTCGCGGTGGGCTCCTCCAGCCGTGCCATCGCGCACCGTCTCCGTTTCGACGTGCGCTGATCCCCCTCCCCCCCAGCAGGTTTTCCCCAAGGAAGCGGCCTCGGCCGCGGGTTCCGTCGCGGCGCTCGGCGGCTGCACGGCCCCCACCAGGGCAACTGGGATCGGAACCGCGCCGCGGGGACGCCGGGGTCACGCCGCAGTGGAGACGCGGCGGCGGAAGAGCGTGTAGTCGGCGCCGCCCCGGAAGGTGGTGCTGCTCAACCGCTCGAAGCGCGCGGGGTCGAAGGCCGCTCCCTCGAAGAGGGGGCGGCCGTTCCCCGCGACGACGGGGTAGCGCTTGATCACGAGTTCGTCGATCTCGGGGAGCAGGTACCCGGCCATGGCCGGGCCGCCGACCGTGACGATCCCCAGGGGGCTCTCCTCCTTCTTGAGTGCGCGGACGGTCTCCAGCGGGTCCGTGGCCACGACGGTCACGTTGGGGTCGACGTCCGTGGGCAGACTCCGGGAGAACACGATCTGGCGCATGTGGTCGTAGGGGCTGGTCACTCCCTCGTCCAGGGCGACCTCGTAGGAGCCGCGGCCCTGGAGCATGGTGTCGAAGTGCTTGTTGGGCACGACCAGGCCCAGGTGGTCGCGTGCCACGGTGGGGAGGAGCTCGGGGTATTCGTCGACGTGGAACTGGCCGTTGTCGCCGAGCTCGCCGCCGGGGTCGGGTGCCTCGTAGAAGTCGTGCGAGTTGTCGGGGCCACAGGCGTAGCCGTCGATCGACACCGCGACGAAGTAGGTGAGGGTTCGCATGTGTCTCCTTGGAAGGGGTACTGCCTGGGCCGGATGACCACTATGATTGAAGTACTTCAATTAAAGTACTCCACGCATAGTGGTTTGCCAAGCGCTCGCGTGGGATTTCGGCGCACGAAAGGGAAAGCACATGGTCAGGAACCCGGGGCGGCGCGCCGCGCTGCTCGACGCCGCCATCGACACACTCGCCGAGGAGGGAGCGCGGGGGCTCACCTTCCGGGCCGTGGACACCCGCGCGGGTGTGCCCGTGGGAACGGCCTCCAACTACTTCGCCAACCGTGAGGACCTGCTCGCCCAGACCAGCATCCGCACCTACGAGCGGTTCATGCCCGAGCAGCAGGAGTGGGAGAACGTGCTGGTGGGGCCCCGGGACCGCGCCAAGATCGCCGAGGTCATGCGTGCCACGGTCACGCGCCTGGCCGCGAACCCGAACGTGTACCTCGCCACGCTCGAACTTCAGCTGGAGGCCACCCGCCGTCCGGAGCTGCGCGCCGACCTCACCGCGCGGGTCCGCTCCGACCTGGACGCCAACATCGCCTTCCACGAGCAGAGCGCCATGCCAGGTGGCCGCGACACGGTGCTGGTGCTGTACCTGGCCATGAACTGGCTGGTCACCGAGCACCTGACGTTGCCCGGGGTGCTGGCCCCCGAGGGGGACCTGGAGGGGCTGGTGGACCGGGTGATCGCCCAGCTCACCCTCAAGGGCTGAGGTCCGGCCCCGTGCTCGGGGCCCGGGCCGGGGTCACCAGGCGCGGACGCCGACCGGAGCGGGCAGCCGCTCCGGCAGCCAGGTCCACGTGCCGTCGTTCTCGGTGAACCGGCGCTGGACGCGGCTCACCTCACCGATCGGGTTGCTGAACACCTCCCGCCAGTCCCCGGCCGCGCGCTCCTCCAGGTAGAGGCTGCTCGCGTCGGTCCGCAGGCGCACCGCCTGGAGGGTGTGGGAGGAGCCGTCGTTCAGCTGGATGCGGTAGTAGGCCATGGGAATCCCCTGAGTGTCGTCCTGGAAAGTGAGGACGGTGGAGTCCGGAACACGCGCGTTCGACGAAGCTGGGGGATCTGTCTCCCGGGTACGGCGAGACCTCGGGGCGGGCCGCGAGGTCGGGCCGGGGGTGTGTTGGCTCATGCGCCAAGGGCGGGAAACAGGCGCGGGTGCCGGGGCACCGTGCTGTCCGCGTGTTCGGACTCTACTCGCGCGGTGGTCGCCACACAGGGTGAACGGAGGAATCCGAAGTGAAATCGGGGAGAACGGATTCCGTTCAGTCGGTCCCCTCGGCGAGCCTCGCCCTGGCCTCCATCAGGGCGAAGCCCAGCAGGTTGCGGCCGCGCCAGAACCGGGGGCGTTCCGCGCTCTCGTCAGGCAGCTCGCCGACACCCCGCTGGGCGGGGCCTGGTGCCCCCAGAAGTGCAGGTACCTGATGCGACCCTCGACCCTGAGCAGGATCCCCACGGATCCACCGTCATGGGACGGACCGGAGGCCCCTTTTCTCAGTCGAACTGGAACGACCGCTTCGCCAGCCCGTGCCAGAAGCCGTCCACCGTGGAGGCGGCGGAACCGTGGTCGTCCAGGCTCGCGCCGAGGGCGACGAACAGCGGTGCGAAGTGGTCGCTGCGCGGGTGCGCGAGAGCGGCGGCCGGGGCCTTGTGCTGGAAGTCCAGGAGCGCGTCGACGTCGCGGTCCAGGACGGCCCGGTGGGTCCAGTCGTCGAACTCGACCGACCACGAGGGCGCGTCGCCGTGGGCCTGGCGGGACATCTCCCGGAGGTTGTGGGTGGTGAAACCGCTGCCCATGATCAGGACGCCCTCGTCGCGCAGGGGCGCCAGGCGGCGGCCGAGTTCGAGGAGGCGGGCCGGGTCGAGGGTCGGCATGGAGACCTGGAGCACCGGGATGTCGGCGTCCGGGTACATCTCCTTCAGGGGGACGTAGGCGCCGTGGTCGAGTCCCCGGGTGGGGTCCTGGTGGACGGTGCCACCCGGACCAGTGGCGAGTTCGCGGACCCGCTCGGCGAGTCCCGGAGCGCCCGGGGCGGCGTAGGTCACGTCGTAGTAGCGTTGCGGGAAACCCCAGAAGTCGTAGGTCAGCGGGGTCGCGCCCCTGGTCGCGCCGACGGTGAGCGGTGCGTCCTCCCAGTGGGCGGAGACGACGAGGATCGCCTTCGGGCGGGTGATGTCACCGGACCAGTCGGCCAGCTGACGGGTCCACTCGGGGTCGTCGGCGAGGGGCGGTGCGCCGTGGCTCAGGTACAGCGTGGGCATGCGAGTCGCCATGACGACCTCCGGGATCGGGGTTGTGGACCGTGTTCGGTTCCAACACAATTGAACGCTCAAGTATTTCTGGGGGCACAGGTCCGATGGCCGAGACGCGCTGGCTCGACGATGGCGAGCAGCACACCTGGCGTGCCTTCCTGATGGCCGTCAACCTCCTCGACGGCGCACTCGACCGTCAGCTACGGCATGACTCCGGGCTGCCGCACGCGTACTACCAGATCCTGGCCATGCTGTCCGAGGCCCCGGGGCGTGAGCTGACGATGACCCGGCTGGCCCGCCTGCTGCGGTCGTCGCCGAGTCGGCTCTCGCACGCGGCCGCGCGACTGGAGGGCGACGGGATGATCCACCGGTACAAGCGGCCGGAGAACCGGCGCACCGTGATCGTGGAGATCACGCCGCTGGGGATGAAGGCGCTGGAGGACGCGGCGCCGGGGCACGTGCACGAGGTGCGGCGGGTCCTGTTCGACACGCTCAGCGCCGAGCAGGTGGGGCAGCTGCGGGCGATCTCCGAGTCCATGCTGTCCGCGCTCGATCCCCAGGGCGAGGAGCCCAGGTACCCGGACCCCGACGGGGTCGGCGTCCGGGACTGATCCGGGTTCTGTTCTCTGCCCTGACCAGGGTGAACGGGGGGCGGGTCCAATTCGCTCGCGCGGACGCTATGTGTTGGCGCGGATACGTACTAACATATTGCTTCCCGGGAAAAGGTTGTGACCTCAAGCTTTGGAGCTGGACTCCCACGAGATCCACCTGATCCCGGGATACCCGCTCACAGCAGAACAGGAACAACCATGACCGAATCTCTCAGAATCAGGATCGGCGATCTCACCGCCCTGATCGCCAGGGTCGTCATCGGGGTCGTCTTCGTCATCCACGGCCTGCCCAAGGCCACCGACCTGGGCAGCGCCGCCCAGGGCTTCGAAGCGCTGGGTGTGCCCTTCCCCGTGCTCTCCGCATCCATCGCCGCGGCCGTCGAGGTGGGCGCCGGCGTCGCGCTCGTCATCGGGTTCGCGCTCCCGCTCGCGGGCCTGTCCCTCGCCCTGATGATGGTCGGGGCGTACTTCTTCGCCCACGTCGGCGCCCCGCTGGTCGGTGGCTACGAGCTGCCGCTGGTCCTCGGCGTCGCCGCGCTGGCCCTCGGGTTCTCAGGCGGGCGTCACGCGGTGGACCGACTGATGCCCTGGGGCCGCGTCCGCCAGGCGCGCGGAACCGAGGAGGCCGTGTCGGCCTGAACCGCACGGACTGATTCGGCATCCGTCCTGACCAGGGGCCCGTGACTTCACCCCGGTCGGACTCGCACCGCTGACGCGGCCGCCCACACCGGTGCTGGGCGGCCGTTCGTGCTGTCCGGGGCCAGGGGTGGGGCTCAGTGGACCGTGCATGCCGGACATGCTGCCGGGGCCGAAGGATACTTCGCGTGGCGGCAGGGAGGGTCCGTGTTTCGTGACAGGTTGCTCCGGGTGGGGAGAAGCGACCCAGGCTTCGTGTTCAACGTGAAGCGTGTCGCGGCTGGTCGAGGTGGGTGGCGAAAGCAGCGGCGAGGGAGGGTGCGGCCCCAGACCTGCGGTGGACGGTGGGGCGTGTCGCGGCTGGTCCAGGTGGGTGACGGAAAAGCGGCAGCGAAGACGAGAGTGGGGATTCGCCTAGCACACGAACACGACACACAACGGGTTATCCACAATGGCCGATCGGCCTATTCTCACAACGAATGGACAGCCTTTTATAACCACCCGGCCATAGCCACCCAAGCCCGAAAATCCTACTATTGAAATATGGCCTCCTTTCCCGCAGTGCCCGCCCCGACCACCGGGTCCACCCCGGTGGACACGGCCGTGCGCGCCGCCCGGGAACAGGCCACCACCTTCTTCACCCGCGAGTTCGCGCC
>NZ_JAGPXK010000052.1:0-13388 GCF_018070675.1 Nocardiopsis sp. B62
CCTGCGGGGGGCCCCGCCCGCCCCGGGTGGGGGCACCGCGCCCACCCGCCGTGATCAGGGCCGCGTGTCCCGGGAGAACTCCCCGGGTTCCGCGGTCGCCGGGGCGTCCGCGAAGGGGTCGTCGACCTCCTCCACGAGTTCGCGGGGACGCCCCTCGTCCAACTCCGCGCCGTCACGCGAGTCCGGGACCACCGCCACGCACTCCAGCTCGATCTGGGCCCCCTCCTCCAGCAACTCGGTGACGCCCAGGACCGCCATGGGCGGGTAGTAGCGACCCATGTGGCGGCGGTAGATCGATCCCAGTGCCTTGAGGTTGACCCGGTAGACGCCTACCGAGGTGGTGTAGACGCGCATGCTCACCACGTGAGCGGGTTCGGCCCCCGCCGTTCTCAGCGCCTCCACCACGTTGGCGAGCGCGTGGTCGAACTGCTGTACCAGTGAGTCACCGGTCAGTACCCCGTCGGAACGCAGGGCCATCTGCCCGCCCACGTACACCGTGCGGCCCGGGGCCACCACGAGGGCGTGTGAATAGCCCACGGGGTCGGGAAGGGAGAGCGGGTTGATGATCTCGTGCGGTGTCTGGTCCATCGGCGGACCCTCCGTCTCGCTCGGCACGCACCCGGGACTCCCCCGGTGAGAGCGTCGTCCGACATGCGGCTACCATGACCGCATGATCACTTCCGTGCTGTCCGTCCTGGCCCTGACCGCAGTGGTCGGGCTCTTCCTCGCGATCTTCGTCGGCGGTGGCGTGTACGTCGCCCGTGTGCGCCGCGACGGCATCGAGGCCACCCTGTCCGGCGCCCGCAGGCTCCGCGAGCTCCGCTAGGCGACGCCGCGAGCCGCGCCGCCCCCGGTCACCGGTCGGCCGCGCGGCTCAGTCTCCGTCGAAGCTGTCCGGGTCGGGGCCGAACCGGTGCTCCTGGTCGAGACCGTCGATCCGGGCCATGTCCTCGTCCGAGAGCTCGAAGTCGAAGATCTCGAAGTTGGCGCGGATGCGCTCCGGCGTCACCGACTTCGGGATGACCACGTTGCCCAACTGGACGTGCCACCGCAGAAGCACCTGCGCCGGGGTCCGTTCGATTTCCTCGGCGATCCGCGTGATCAGCGGGTGGCGGAGGAGTTCGCCCTGGCCGAGCGGGCTCCAGGCCTCCGTGGCGATGTTGTGGGCGGAGTCGAAGGCCCGCATCTCCCCCTGGGAGAGCAGCGGGTGCAGTTCGATCTGGTTGACCATGGGGGCGATCCCGCCCTCCTTCATGACCCGCTCCAGGTGCGTGCGCTTGAAGTTGCACACGCCGATGGCGCGGGCGCGGCCCTCCGCGTACAGGCGCTCCAGCGCCTTCCAGGTGGGCACGTAGAGGTCGCGCTCGGGCAGCGGCCAGTGGATGAGGTAGAGATCCACCATGTCCAGGCCGAGCCGCTCCAGGCTGGCGTCGAAGGCGCGCAGAGCGGAGTCGTAGCCGTGGTCGGCGTTGGCGAGCTTGGTGGTGACGAACAGGTCCTCCCGCTGGAGCCCCGACCGGCGCAGCGCCTCGCCCACCCCCTCCTCGTTGCCGTACGCGGCGGCGGTGTCGATACTGCGGTAGCCCGCCGCGAGGGCGTGTGAGACCGCCTCGCCCACGGCGTCGTCGGGCACCTGCCACACGCCGAAACCCAGCTGCGGCATTTGCAGCCCGTTGTTCAGCGCGATGCCGGGAACCGTCATCGTCCTCATCCCCCGTCTTCCCCGTCCGGCCCGGCCGTTCTCCCGGCCGACCGGTGTGCCCGGCGCGCCCGGCACGCCGACGCTCGGTGTTGGACTCGTGCTCTATACCGGGCCTGTGTGCGCATACTGCCATGTCAGCGGGGGTCGACCTCTGAGGCTGCGCCGCACATGTGCACGGTTTTTACCCGGATGGCCGGTCTCGGCGTGCGCCGGATGTGGCGATAGGCTGCCCGCCCGCCCGGAGGACGAGGTGTCGCGCTCGGCGCGGTCCCGCCGGAGGATCGTCGGCGCGGGACGAGGAGGGGCATGGGCCGCGAGGAACGCGTACGGGTCAGCGCTGAGCTGGAGCGTGACCGGGCCGGGCTGGTGGAGCGGATCGTCGCCGAGGTCCACACGGAGGTGCCCGCCTACCGAGCGCTGCACGGATCCCAGCTGGCGGAGGTGCGGGCCATCACCGGCTGGTTGGTCGCCCGGTCCCTGGAGCTGTGGGTGCGCGGGGACCGTCGCCTGCCTCCGGAGGACGTGGAGCGGCTCCGTGGGATCGGCCGGGCACGGGCCGCAGACGGCCGTTCGATCGGTGCCGTGGTGCGGGCGCACCGGGTCGGATCGGCCGCCGCCGCGCGGTTGCTGCGCGATCAGGCGGGCGACAGGCTCGACGCCGCCGACGTGTTCGCTCTGAGCGAACTGTGGCTGGCCTCCCTCGACCAGATCTCCGAGAGCCTGGAAACGGGGCACGCCGAGGCCGCCGAACGGCTGGACGCGGATCGGGAACGTGCCCGGCGCGCGCTCCTCGACGACCTGCTGATCGGCCGCCAGGCGTCCCGGGGTGCCATCCGGGACCGGGCGCGGACCCTGGGCATCGCCCCGCCCGACCCGGCGGTGCTGGTGGTCGCCGAACCCGTGCGCGCCGAGGACGTCACGGTGGCTGTGGGGATGGAGCTGGTCGCGGAGGCCTCGCAGGCAGGAGCCGACCCCCTGGTGACCACGCGTTCGGGCCGGGTGGTCGTCCTGGCCGCGCCCGAGGACGCCGAGCGGATCACCCGGACCGTACTGGCGCGGGGATGGCGGGGCTGCGCCCTGGATCCGCGCGGACTGGCGGACCTGTCCGCCGCGTACCGGCTGGCCGACGGCGCCGTGGAGACCGCTCCCCCACACGCCTTCGGCTCGCACGACCTGCTGCGCGACTCCGACGCGTGTGTGCTGTCCCTGCTCAACGGTGGCGGGGTAGCGCCGTCGACGGTGCGCCACGTGGTTCTGGGCCCGTTGCTGACCCACGACCACCGCCACCTGCTGGACACACTGCACGCCTACTTCCGTGCGGGCGCGGCCACCACGGCGGCGGAGTCGCTGCACGTCCACGCCCAGACCCTGCGGTACCGGCTGCGGCGCGTCCGCGAACTGACCGGCCACGACCCCCACCGCCCCTGGCCGAGGTTCGTCCTGGAGACCGCCTGCGCGGTGGCACCCTGAGCCCGTTCCCGGCGGCGCCACGGGGGTTCCGAGGCGCGGCGCCCCCGTACTCCGCAACCGCGACACGGCGCCTCCCGGGTGGGTAGGAAACGGGAGAACCGCATCCCTGTGGAGAGGCCGACGATGACCCGCACACCCCCCGCACTGTACGGACCCGAGTTCGAGGCGGACCCGCACCCGGCCTACCGCTGGCTGCGCGACCACGCGCCCGTCCACCGGATCGACCTGCCCGGTGGCGCCTGGGCCTGGCTGGTGACCCGGTACGACGACGCCCGGTCGGTGCTGGCCGACCCGAACATGCTCAAGGACCCCGGGCGCGCCAACGCGACCTGGTACCGGGCCGGGCTGGGGCTGCCCTTCGACCACCGTCCCAGCCTCGTGCGCAGCATGGTCAACGTGGACGCTCCCGACCACTCCCGACTCCGGAAGGTGACCAGTGGGGCGTTCACTCCCCGCCGGGTCAGGGCCCTGCGGGAGAGCGCCGAGCGGATCACCGGTGAGCTCCTGGACGCACTGACGAAGGAGGAGGCACCGGACCTGGTGCGCGACCTGGCCTACCCCCTTCCGATCGCGATCATCTGCGACATCCTCGGGGTGCCGGAGGAGGACCGGGCCGAGTTCCACCGGCAGGCGGCGGTGATCGACTCCTCCTCCCCGGACGAGTACGAGGCGATCGGCGCGGCCACCGACTGGTTCGACGCCTATCTTGACGGGCTGGTGGCGGCGCGGCTGCGCGAGCCCTCCGACGACCTCCTGGGTGACCTGGTGGAGGCCCACCGGTCCGGTGAACTCTCCCGTCACGAGGTGACCTCGACGGCGTTCCTGCTGCTGGTGGCGGGGCACGAGACCACGGTCGCGCTGATCGGCAACATGCTCCTGCTCCTGCTGCGCGACCCCGAGGAGATGGCGCGTCTGCGCGCCGACCACGAACTCGTGGGCCCGGCGATCGAGGAGTCGCTGCGGCTCGAGAGCCCGTTGCAGAACGCGACCTGGCGCTTCCCGGGTGAGCCGACGACCGTGGGCGGGGTTCGCCTGGAGGCCGGGGAACCGGTGCTGGTGTCACTGCTGGCCGCCGGGCGCGACCCGCGGCGCTACGAGGACCCGGACGTCTTCGACCCCCGGCGCGGGGCCTCACACCTGTCCTTCGGACACGGGGCCCACTTCTGCGTGGGCGCGCAGCTGGCCCGTGTGGAGGCGCGGGTGGCCGTCACCGCGGTCCTGGAGAGGCTCCCGGGCCTGCGTCTGGCCGTGGACGAGGACGAGCTGCGGTGGTGGCCGAGCATGATCATGCACGGGCTGTTCGCGCTCCCCGTCGCGTTCGACCGGGACAACTCCTGAATCCTTGCCCTGACATGGCGTGCGTTTTCTCTCCCGACAACGGTCGGTGACCAAGACTGGCTGGCGGAGCTCTTCTGTTCCACGCAGCACACCGACCCGGAGGGGGAACCCGTAGTGACCACCGCCGACCAGAGTTCGAGCCAGACACCCAAGCCGCGCAGCAGCCAGCCGTGGCTTCACCAGAGGGGTGAGGAGATCCAGCAGTTCGGGACGGTCCGTCAGCTACCGGTCGGTCTGTCCTACGACACGCGCATGTACTCGTGTCAGCGGCTCAACCAGGTGCTGAGCGACCTCCGCATCCTGCACGACATGTACAAGAAGCACCACTGGCTGATGCGCGGGCACACCTTCTACCAGCTGCACCTGCTGATGGACAAGCACGCCGAGGAGCAGACGGCGCTGATCGACACCGTCGCGGAGCGCATCCAGACCCTGGGCGGGGTCGCGGTGGGCGACCCGAGGCACGTCGCGGAGCTGACCAGCATCCCGCGCCCGCCGAACGGTGTCGAGGAGGTCCCGGCGATGCTCTCCAGGCTGCTGGAGGCACACGAGGCCGTCCTGGAGGACTGCCACGACGCCGCGGCACGCGTGCAGGAGATGGGCGACGACGGCACCAACGACGTCCTGGTCTCCGACGTCATCCGCACCAACGAGCTGGAGGCCTGGTTCGTGGCCGAGCACCTGGTGGACACGCCGCTCGTGCACACCTGACCGGACCAGCGCCGTCGAACACCTGCCGGAGGGCCGGGCCTGGCGCCCGGCCCTCCGCCCACTCGGGGACCGTGCGTCACCGAGGCGGTACGAAATCGGTACGGCGCGGGAGGAGTCGAATCGGAGAGCGGGGTAGGTACCGGGCGGCGAGCCGTGGCCCCGGCACCCCGGGGGGCGTCGCCGGTGCCCGTACTCCCGTCCCCCGGAGGTACCCCGAGTGTCCGCTTCCATCGTCCTGCCCCAGGTCATCCGCGTGGGCGCGGGGGCCTCGGCCGAACTGGCCGGGACCCTGGACTCCCTCGGACTGTCCCGTCCGCTCCTGGTGACCGATCCCTTCATCGCGGAGCAGCCGTTCTTCCACCGACTCCTGGCCGGCCTCAAGGAGTCCGGCCTCTCCCCGAGGGTGTTCGCCGACACCGTTCCCGACCCCACGACCGCCGTGGTGGAGGAGGGGGTGCGGACGCTTCGGGAGGGCGGCTTCGACTCCCTGGTCGGTGTGGGCGGTGGCAGCCCCATCGACACCGCCAAGGCGGTGGCCCTGCTGGGCGCGCACGGCGGGCGGATGCGCGACTACCGGGCGCCGGTGGTCACCGACACCCTCGCTCTGCCGGTGGTGGCGGTGCCGACCACGGCGGGCAGCGGTTCGGAGTGCACGCGCTACAGCATCATCACCGACTCCGAGTCCGGGGAGAAGATGCTCTGCTCTGGCTTGGCGATGCTGCCCCGAGCCGCGCTGGTGGACTTCGAACTCACGCTGGGCATGCCCCGGCGACTGACCGCCGACACCGGGGTGGACGCCCTGACCCACGCGATCGAGGCGTACGTGAGCGCCCGGGCCAACCCGGTCTCGGACGGGTTCGCGCGCGAGGCGATGCGTACGATCTTCACCCACCTGCGGTCCGTCTACGCCGACCCGGACGACCGGGCCGCGAGGGAGGCGGTGATGGTGGGCTCCACCCAGGCGGGGATGGCCTTCTCGAACTCGAGTGTCGCCTTGGTGCACGGGATGAGCCGACCTCTCGGGGCGCACTTCGGGGTGGCCCACGGGTTGTCCAATGCCATGCTCCTGCCCGCGGTCACGGAGTTCTCGGTACCCTCCGCCCCCTCCCGCTACGCCGACTGCGCCCGGGCGATGGGTCTGGCCGCCCCGGACAGCACCGACGGTGAGGCCACCGGCGCCCTGGTGTGGGAGCTTCGCCTGCTGAACCAGGAGCTGGAGGTGCCGACCCCGCGCGAGTACGGGATCGGGGTCGAGCGCTGGTGGGAGCTGGCGCCGCTGATGGCCGAGCAGGCGCTGGCCTCCGGATCGCCCGGCAACAATCCGAGGGTGCCCGTCGCCGAGGAGATCGTGGAGCTGTACCACGCGGTGTACGGCTGATCGAGGAACCGACGCCCTTATTCCTACCTTTACAGTAGGGTTTTGGGGTGACTCTGCTCCTCGCCGTCCTGGCCGGTTTCTGCGTCGCCGCCGTCACCACTCCGGTGGGGATCTCCGGCGCCGTGCTGCTCCTGCCCGTCCAGCTCGGCGTGCTGGGCCTGAACGGCCCAGCGGTCAGCGCCACCAACCTGCTCTACAACGTGGTGTCCACCCCGCTCGGACTGAGACGCCTGGCCCTCTCCACCCGCGGCCACGGAACGGCGATGCTGGTCGCCGCGTGCGCCGCGGCGCCCTGCGCGATCGCCGGTGCCGCCGTCCGTGTGACGTGGCTGTCGGACCCGGCGCTCTTCCGCGGCCTGCTCGCGGTGCTCATGCTGTTCATGGGCGCCCGGCTGCTGGTCACGAGGTCGCGACCGGGGCCCGACCCGGCCCAGGCCCGGGTCCGGCGGGGTGGCGCTCCGCTCGCCCTCGCAGCCGGGGGCGCCGCGCTCCTCGGCGCCGCTGTGGGGATCGGCGGGGGGTCGGTTCTGGCCCCGCTACTGATCGCGGTGGGCGGGTGGCCCACCTCCCGCGCGGCCGTGGTGGGTCTGACCACCACCCTGGTCACATCCGTGGTGGGGCTGGGCGCCTACGCCGTCTTCGACCGGGTGGGTTTCGGCGCCGCCCCCGCCGCCCCCGACTGGGGTGTGGGCCTGGCGCTGGGGATCGGCGGCGCGCTCGGCGCGCTGGTGGGCCTGTCCCTCAGCCGCCGCCTGGGAGAGCAGCCGTTACGAGTCCTGCTCGGCGGGCTGCTGACGCTCACCGGGATCTCCTACCTGGTCGGGCTGTTGGTCTGACGTCGCGTCCCGTGGGCGCGACGCCGAAGGGCCGTGCGCCCTCGCGAACACACGGCCCCTCCCCCTCGGGTTCCCTGGCTACTGGGTGATGCCCCAGCGGCGGCGCAGGGAGCGGTCGGCCCAGCTGAAGAAGACGTCGATCATGATGCCGATGACCAGCACGATGATGATGTAGCTGAGCAGCCGCTCGGCGTCGTTGAGCTGACGGGCCTGGCTCAGCGCCCAGCCGATCGAGTTCTGTTGGTTGATGATGACCAGCAGCTCTCCGGCCATCAGTGAACGCCAGGCGAACGCCCAGCCCTGCTTGAGACCGGTGACGAACATGGGCAGCGCGGCCGGGATGACCAGCAGCGTGTAGCGCTGGACCCCGCGCAGACCCATGACCTTGCCCGCCCGCAGCAGGGACGGGGACACGTAGTCGATGCCCGAGGTCAGACCGCCCGCGATCGACGGGGCCGCGCCCAGGATGATCACGAACATGATGGCCGACTCGCTGATGCCGTACAGCAGCATCGCGAACGGGAACCACACGATCGACGGCATGGTCTGGAGGCCCGTGATCAGCGAGCCGATCGCCGTCCGCAACGGCTTGAACTGCGACACCGCCAGCCCGACGACCACGCCCACGGCCAGGGCCAGGGCGAACCCCACGAAGGCACGCCGCATGGTGACCTGGACGGCGGTCCAGAACTCGGGGCTGGTGACCTCGTTGAACAGGGTGGGAAGCACCCGGTCCGGGCCGGGGAACACGAACTCGGTACGCCAGCCGGACCACACGACCGCCTGCCAGGCCGCCAGCACGATGACGACCGCGGCCAGCTTGGGCCAGGTCGCGGCCCACACCCCCCGGGCGATCTCACCGGCGCCGCGTTCGTTGACGCCGCGTTGGGGCTGGAGTTCGAGGGCGTCGAGCCCCTGGACCTGTCGGTCCCGCACGTCGGTCTCAGGCATGGCGCGAAACCTCCTCACGCAGTCGGTCGGTGATGGCGGCGGCCTGCTCGGCGATGGGCGCGGAGTCGATCCGGCGGGGGCGTTCGCCGTGCACCGTGAACTCCTCGATGACGCGGCCCGGGCGGCTGGACAGCAGCACGACCCGGTCGCCCAGGCGCACGGCCTCGCGCACGTTGTGGGTGACGAACAGGACGGTCAGCGACTTCTCCTGCCAGATCCGTTCGAGCTCGTCGTGGAGAATGTCCCGGGTCATGGCGTCCAGCGCGCCGAAGGGCTCGTCCATCAGCAGGACGTCGGCGTCCTGGGCCAGGGCGCGGGCCAGGGCCACGCGCTGGCGCATACCCCCGGAGAGCTCGTGGGGGCGCTTGCGTTCGAAGCCGGTCAGGCGGACCAGGTCCAGGAGCTCGGTCACGCGCCTGCGGCGCTCGGCCGTGGGGACCCGGTTCACCTTCATGGGGACCTCGATGTTGGCGCCCACGGTCAGCCACGGGAAGAGCGCGGCCTCCTGGAACATCATGGCCACTCGGTGGTCTCCGACGTCCACGGAACCCGTGGTGGGTTCCTCCAGGCCGGCGACCAGCGACAGCAGGGTGCTCTTGCCGCAGCCGGAGGCCCCGACGATGGACAGGAACTCTCCGGTGCCGACGTGGATCGACATGCCGTCGACGGCGGTCACGGCGCCCCGGCCCCGGCCGAAGACCTTGGAGATGGAATCGATCTCCACGGCGTTCGTCCCGGTCCTGGGTTCGGTGATGGCGGTCATTGGTGCCCTTACCCTTCCAGCCCTGCGACCAGCTCGTGTCCGGCCTCGGCCAGGACGTCGTTGAGCGGTTCGAGGGCGTAGATT
This sequence comes from Nocardiopsis sp. B62, assembly GCF_018070675.1. Lineage (NCBI taxonomy): Bacteria > Bacillati > Actinomycetota > Actinomycetes > Streptosporangiales > Nocardiopsidaceae > Nocardiopsis > Nocardiopsis sp. B62. The sequence goes on from NZ_JAGPXK010000052.1 coordinate 9,234, forward strand.
CCGTTGAGGTCGACGGGGTCCAGCAGGCCGATGGCCTCGGCCTGCTCCGCCTGGACCAGGAGCGACGGCGCGACCGGGTCGACGGTGAAGGTGACGTTCTCGAAGGCCGCGGTGGTGAGCTCGGGGTCGAGATCGCCTCCGGTGAGCGCCTCCAGGTGCGCCCGGGAGGTCTCGGCGGCCTCCCCCGGGTTGTCGTTGATCCAGTCGACCGACTCCACGTGACCGCGCAGCAGGTCGGCGACGGTGTCGGGGTCGTTCTCCAGGAACTCGGCGCTGACGACGAGGAGCGTGGTGACGTACTGTCCGCCGGTCCCCTCCCACAGGTCGGGTTCGTCGACGAGCAGGTGGGCGTCGTCCTCGGCCAGGACCCGGCTCAGGTGGGGTTCGGGGATCCATGCGCCGTCGATCTCGCCGAGCCGGAAGGCGTCGACGGTGTCGGGGTTGTCCTGGGGGATGATCGAGAGGTCGCCACCGCCCGCCGTGTCGACCTCCCAGCCCTGCTCCTGGGCGAACCAGCGCAGCGCCACGTCCTGGGTACCACCGAGCATCGGTGTGGAGAAGGTGTGTCCGGGCAGGTCGGCGACGGTCTCGATGTCGTCGCGGACCACCAGGCCGGTGCCCTGGGTGGCGGCTCCGGCGATGACGTGCAGGGCCTCGCCCTCGGACTGCGACCAGCCGTTGACGGCGGGGTTGGGGCCGAGGAAGGCCGCGTCGATCTCCCCGGAGAAGACGGCGTTGACCGCGTCGGGACCGTTGTGGAAGGTCTGGGTGGCGAACTCGACCTCGCCCAGGGCCTCGTCGAGGATGCCCCGTTCCACACCCACGAGCGCGGGGGCGTGGGTGATGTTCGGGAAATAGCCGAGGGTCAGGGTGTCGGCGGCGCCACCGTCCCCCTCGCCCCCGCACGCGGTGGCGACCAGCCCCAGGGCCAGGGCGGCCGCGGTGGTTCTCAGCGGGGTCGGGGAAACGCGCATCTCAGGGGTCCTTGTCGGTGTCTGCGGAGGGACGGGGAAAACTCTACTTAATAAGTAGGTTTTGTGAAAGCACCGGGGCGGTGTGAGCCGGGGTGGCGGCCCCGTCCGAGCCCGCCACCCCTCGACCGCCGGGCGGCTACAGCCCGGCGACCTGCTCACGGGACCCCTCGTCGAGCAGCCTGTTGAGCGGGTCCAGGGCGTAGATGCCCTCCAGGTCGACCGGGTCCAGCAGACCCACGGCCTCGGCGTGCTCGGCGCCGCCCCGGAGCGAGGGGGCGATCGGGTCGACAGTGAAGACCGTGTTCTCGAAGGCCGAGGCGACCACCTCGGGACTGGGGCCGCTTCCGGAGACCGCTCCCAGGTGCGCGATGGCGGCCTCCTGCGCCTCCTCGGAGTTGTCGTTGATCCAGTCGACGGTCTCGATGTGGCCGCGCAGCAGGTCCTCCACCACGTCGGGGTGGGAGTCCAGGAAGTCGGCGCTGACGATCAGGTGTGTGGTGACGAAGTCGCCGCCGGTCTCCTCCCAGAGGTCCGCCTCGTCCACCAGCAGCTCCCCGTCGAGCTCCACCAGCAGGCGGCTCAGGTGGGGTTCGGGCACCCAGGCCCCGTCGATCTCCCCGAGTTCGAAGGCGTTGATGATGTCCGAGTTGTCCTGCGGGATGATCGAGAGGTCGCCGCCTCCCTCGGTGTCGGCCTCCCAGCCCTGTTCCTGGGCGAACCAGCGCAGCGCCACGTCCTGCGTGTTGGCCAGCTGCGGCGTGGACAGGGTGGTGCCCGGCAGGTCGTCGACGGAGTCGATCCCCGGGCGGACCACCAGGCCCGCGCCACGCGAGGTGGACCCCGCGATGACGCGCAGGGCGGTGCCGTCCGACTGCGACCACCCGTTGATGGCCGGGTTGGGCCCGATGAAGGTGGCGTCGATCTCCCCGGCGAACAGCGCGTTGATGGCGTCCGGGCCCGCGTTGAAGGTCTGGGTGGACAGCTCGACTTCGCCCAGGGCGTCGGCGAAGGTGCCGTTCTCCACGCCGACCAGGGCGGGAGCGTGGGTGATGTTCGGGAAGTAACCGAGGGTCAGGGTGTCGGCGTCACCGCCTCCGTCACCGCCCGACCCTCCACAGGCGGTCGCGACCATCCCGATCGCCAGTACCGTGGCGGCGGCCGAAAGCACGGGCTTGCGCAGGCTCATGAGGGTCCCTTTCGGGTGATCAGAGGGGCGAACGGGCCAAACTCTACTTAATAAGTAGGTTTTGTGGAATAGGAGGCGCAAAGGTTTCCTATGACTCAGGACACTTTACCCACGTTCGATCACGGAAAGTGATCAACCCGCCACCCACCAGCGGGAACGTGAAAGGGGCGGTGGAGGCCCGAGGGGCTCCACCGCCCCGAGGGGGTGAAGGCGCGCGCCCGTCGGGCACGCCGGACCCGAAGGCCCGTGCACACTACTCCGCGAGGGAACCGTCGGCGTTGACCGGCAGCACCACGCCCTGCCAGGTGTCCCGGACGTACTCCAGGACCCGCTCGTCGTGCAGCAGCTCGGCCAGCAGCTGGACGCGCTCGTCGTCGGAGTTCTCGTCCAGGACCACCAGGCCGTTGGCGTACTTCTCGACGTAGTCGTCGCCCTCGGGCTCCCAGGCCAGGACGTTGGCGTCCTCGGTGACCCCGGCCTCGATGGCGTAGTTGCCGTTGATAACCGCGGCGTCGACGTCGGCGATGGAGCGCGGCAGCTGCGCGGCCTCCAGCGGCGTGATGACCAGGTCCTGCGGGTTGTCGACGACGTCCTTCTCCGTGGCCGTCTCACCGGCGTCGGGGTCCACGGTGATCAGACCCTCGGTCTCCAGGATCGTCAGCGCGCGGTTGAGGTTGGCCGGGTCGTTGGGTACCGCGACCTTGGCTCCCGTGGGCAGATCGTCCACGCCCTCGTAGGTCTCGGAGTAGAGACCCAACCGCTCGATGTGGACGTCGGTGACGTAGGTCAGTTCCGCGTCGGGGCCGTTCGCGACCCACTCGTTCAGGAACGAGCGGTGCTGGAAGTAGTTGGCGTCCAGGTCACCGTTGACGAGCCCGGCGTTGGGCGTGTTGTAGTCGGCGATCTCGTCGATCTCCAGCTCCAGCCCGGCCTCCTCGGCGAGGTTCTCGTCGATGAAGGCGAGGATGTCACCGTGCGGCACCGGGCTGACACCGACCCGGAGCGGCCCCTGCCCGGACTCGGCGTCGGCGGACCCGGAGTCCTGCTCGCTGGGGGCACCGCAGGCGGCGAGGGTCAGAGCCAGGGCGGACGCGCCGATGAGGGTCGAGGTCGTGCGCATGGTGCACTCCTTCGTGGTCGTGGGACGGAGGATCGCGGGGGGTGTCCGGCGGCGGGGGAACCGACACCGGCAGGCCCGGCACCCTCGTGGGGCGCGGGCGTGTTGGTACCAGAGACTAGACCACCTTGTTGGTAGGAAAAATCCGTTTTGCCCGAGGTCGATCGTGGCCTTCCCCACAGCGTGAAAAATTACCCACTAATCCGGTAGCTTTTGAAGGAAACCGGAAGCATCATGGGTACATGCTCAGCGCACACACCGCACCTCCTCGAGCCGACGACCGCCCCACCCCGACGCGGAGTCACCCGGCCCTGACCGCCGTACACGGACCCGCCGTCTCCCCCGGCGCGGAGACCCCGGAGGGCGAACACTCGCTCCTCGGCCTGCTCCCGCTCCCCGAGAGCGGCCGGTACATGCTGGTGTACGGGGTCGTCGTGGACGAACCGCACCCCGGAGTCCGCCCCGTGCCGGAGGCCGGCGGCGACCTGCTCCTGGACCGGGACTCGCGCCGCGTGTGGGCCCAGGGCACCGAGGTCGAGCTGACCTTCCAGGAGTACGAACTCCTCGAGTGCCTGACCGCCGCCCCCGGCCGCGCGGTCACCCGGGGCGAGCTCATGGAACGGGTCTGGGGCTCCAGCCGCGAACTGCACTCGCGCACCATCGACGTGCACATCCACCGCCTGCGCCGCAAGCTCGGCCGGGCCGGGGGCCGCATCGCGACGGTGCGCAAGGTCGGGTACATCTACCACGGCCCCTCGGCGTCAGTCCCTGAACGGGGGGACTGACCGGCGGGGCCGCCGCGCGGAGTTCTCGGAGAACGCGCGGCGGCCCGCTCCGCTCCCACGCACACGACAGGGGCGCGGCGCCCCCTCTGGGGA
>NZ_JAGPXK010000053.1:0-7090 GCF_018070675.1 Nocardiopsis sp. B62
GGCTCGGGACGGCGAGCCCGGACCCCGGGGTCGGGTCAGCGCTCGAAGCGCAGGGTCAGGATCTGGAAGGGGCGCAGGGAGACCGACACGAGGCCGGGACCCGTGTCGTCGGCCCCGGAGGCACCGGCCGAGTGCAGTTCCGGGGCCTCCGGGTAGTCCTCCTCCAGCAGGTTCACCGCGCGCACCCCCGAGACGGGGAAGCCGGTGCCCACCGAGGTGTGGGCACGCCCGCCACGGGCCTCGTACAGGCGCACCACCACGTCGCCGGAGCGGTCGTCGGCGAGCTTGACCGACTCCACCACCACACCGGGGTCGTCCACCGTCACCAACGGCTCCACCACGGCGTCGCCTGGCAGTTCCCGGACCGGGAGGTTGATCCGGTAGCCCTCACGGACGGCGTCCTCGATCTCCGCACCCGGGGCCAGGGCGTACCGGAACCGGTGTTCGCCCTGGTCGGTGTCGGGGTCGGGGAACCGCGGCGCCCGCAGTAGGGACAGACGGACCGTGGTCGTGGTGCCGCCGTCGCCTCGCACGTCACGCGTCACGTCGTGCCCGTAGGTGGAGTCGTTGAGCACCGCCACGCCGTAGCCGGGTTCGGCAACGTGCACCCAGCGGTGGGCGCAGATCTCGAACTTGGCCGAGTCCCAGGAGGTGTTGGTGTGCGCGGGCCGCCTGACGTGGCCGAACTGGATCTCCGACGACGACTCGTGCGCGCGCACGTCCAGGGGGAAGGCGGCCTTGAGGAACTTCTCCCGCTCGTGCCAGTCCACGACCGTCTCCACGTCCAGGCGCCGGGCGCCGGCTGCCAGGGAGAGCACCTGGACCACCGAGGAGTCCCCGAAGGAGCGGGTGACCCTCAGCGCGGCGGTTCCCGAACCCGCCGGCTCGGGCTCGACGCCGTCGGCCTCGGTGAGGTCCACGGTGGTGTTGCGGTAGAACTCGTCCACGTCCCAGGCGTCCCACTGGTTGGGCAGGTCCTGGTGTACCTGGAGCAGGTTCCCCGGCTGTCCCGGAGCAAGCACCTCTCGGCCCGGCGCCCCCTCTCCCCGGTCCAGGATCGAGGTGACCAGCCCCCGCTCGTCCACCCGGACCGTCAGGAGCCCGTTGTCGAGCACGAACCCTCCCGGGGTCTCCGGGTCCGGGCTGAGGGCAGCCTGCCCCGAGGCCCCGTTCCCCATGCGCGCACGGGGGAGCGCCCCCAACGCGGGAACGCCGTCGCGTTCGTGCGGGGTCGGGTTGAAGACCACGCCGCCCGCGGTCCCGTCCCCGCCGTCACCGGACAGCGCCTCCTGCGCGTGCCGGATGATCTCCCCGAGCTCCTCCGCGACCCGCGCGTAGGTCTGCGCGGCCTCCCGGTGCACCCAGGCGATGGAACTCCCCGGCAGGATGTCGTGGAACTGGTTGAGCAGGACCGTCCGCCAGACCTCCTCGATCCGCTCGTACGGGTAGGGGGCGCCCGCCCGCACCGCGGCCGTGGCGGCCCACAGCTCGGCCTCGCGCAGCAGGTGCTCCGAACGCCTGTTTCCCTGCTTGGTGGCGGTCTGGCTGGTGTACGTCCCCCGGTGGAACTCCAGGTAGAGCTCGCCCAACCACACCGGGGCGTCCGGGTACTCCTCGTGCGCCTTGGCGAAGAACCGCTCCGGGTGCTCGATCTCCACCGTCGGCGAACCCTCCAGGTCACGCAGGCGCGCCGCCCGGGCCAGCATCTCGCGGGTGGGGCCGCCACCCCCGTCCCCGTGGCCGAACGGCACGAGGGAACGCGACGCACCGCCCTTGTCCCGGAAGTTGCGCGAGGCGTGCGCGAGTTCGGCGCCGGTGAGTTCGGAGTTGTAGGTGTCCACCGGGGGGAAGTGGGTGAACACGCGGGTGCCGTCCAGTCCCTCCCACCAGAAGGTGTGGTGCGGGAACTGGTTGACCTGGCTCCAGGAGATCTTCTGGGTGAGGAACCAGCGTGAGCCGGACAGCCGCACCAGCTGGGGGAGGGCGGCAGAGTAGCCGAAGGAGTCGGGCAGCCACACCTCCTGGGTGTCCACCCCGAGTTCGTCGCGGAAGAAGCGCTTGCCGAAGACGAACTGGCGGGCCAGGGCCTCCGAACCGGGCATGTTGGTGTCAGATTCCACCCACATGCCCCCGACCGGGACGAACCGCCCCGACTCGGCGGCCCGGACGACCCGCGAGAACACGTCAGGACGGTGTTCCTTGAGCCAGGCCCACTGCTGGGCCTGGGACATCGCGAACACGAACTCCGGGTGGTCGTCCATCAGCGCGACCACGTTCGCGCTGGTCCGTGCCACCTTGCGGACCGTTTCACGCAGCGGCCAGAGCCATGCTGAGTCGATGTGGGCGTGCCCGATGGCGGACACCCGGTGGGCGCTGGCCGAGGCGGGGGAGCTCAGCGCCGGGGCCAGGACCTCCCGCGCCCGCTCCGCCGTTCCGGGGACGTCCTGGAGGTCCAGGGCGTCCAGGGCCCGGCCCAGGGCGCGCAACAGCTCCCAACGGCGGGGGTCCCCGGTGTCGAGTTCGCGCATGAGACCGCCGGCCACCTCCAGGTCGATGGCCAGCGCCCACACCTGCTGTTCGAAGACGGCCAGGTCCGCTCGGGCCAGCCGGTACAGGGGCCGGTCCTCCGGTCCGCGCCCGGAGCCCAGGTCGGTGGGCTGGAACGGGGGGTTGCCGAGGATGACCGGGTTGGCGGCCGCCTCCACGTGGAACTCGACGGTCTCCCCGCCGCTCACGGGGGCGCCGACCGGAATCCACGCGTTGCGGGGGTTGAGGCCCTTGACCACGCTGCCGTCGGCGAGGTGCACCAGACCTTCGCACTGGAAGCCCGGCATGGCGTCGTCGAAGCCGAGGTCGACCACGGCCTCCACGGTCCGGCCCGACCACTCGGCGGGCACCCGACCACGCAGCCGGAACCAGGTGGTGCCCCAGGCGGGCCCCCAGGCGTCGCCCACGCGTGCGGGCTCGTGGGGCGCCCCGATGCCCTCCTCGGCGGGAACCGGTTCTCCCGGCGCGTCCCAGCGGGCCACCTCCAGGGGGATCGACGTGGTGTACACCGCGGGCCATACGCGTTCCCGCAGGACGCGGTCCAGTCGTGCCTCGGTCAGCCGCCGGTCGTCGTGCACGGTGGGTCTCCGTTCGGTCGTCCCCTGGCAGATGCCGCGTACATTGCCAGCGCGATGTCACTTCGTCAATGCTTTGGACGAAGTGGGTTCCTCCGGTGTCGGCGCAGGGGCCAGGGTGAGCCCCTTCGGTCCTGGTCAGTGGCGGTTCGGTGGGACCGTTGTCGCCTCCCCTGGTGAGAGGGAACCGGATGAGGATCACGTCCAGCATGAGGTCCGACGCGGCACTTCGGCGGAGTGGGCTCGCGCACGTCGCGAACCAGCTGGGGTCGGCCGGTCCGACGTGGCCGAGGGCCACCGGCCCGCCGCCACCGATGAGGTCGTCGTCGAGTCCGACACCCCGGAGTCCCCGGGGCTCGACGTGGGGGGACACCGTCCGGATCACCGCCACCCGGATCACCGACACCCCGGACCAACGGTTCCTGGCGGGACACGGGGCAGGAGCCCACCCCGGTGGGGGCCCACCGGGGAGGCCCGGTGGTGGGCAGCGTGGAACCGGGCTTCCGGCCGTTGACCGGGGTGCGGCACACCTTCCGCGCCCCCGAGAACGACCTTGCCGAGGACCGCCCCCTCACAGCGCAGGCCAGTGCGGCCTCCCCGGTCTCCCCGGTCTCTCCGGCTTCCCCGGCCTCCGTGCGCTCCGTCCTCCCGTGACCCTCCGTTTCGTCCTTGCGCTCTCCTCGTCCGCATCCGGAACGGGACTTGCGAGCGGGTTGGCCTCGGGCGCGTGGCATCCTGGGAGGGACGCAGTCCGGTCGAGGAGGACAACAGCACATGAGCATCGACGCGTCGCGCGACCGGTCGCGACCGGTCCTCGGTTCGCTCACCGAGCACGCGAGCCTGCGCGCCCGGGTGACCGACGTCCTGCGTGAGGCCATGATCGCCGGTGAGCTCGAGCCCGGTGTCGTCTACTCGGCCCCCGTCCTGGCCGAACGCCTCGGCGTCTCCGCGACCCCGGTGCGCGAGGCCATGATGGAGCTGACCCAGGAGGGACTGGTCGAGACCCTGCGCCACCGCGGCTACCGCGTGGTGGAGTTCAGCGACGTCGCCCTCGACGAACTCATCGAGCTCCGCGCGCTCATCGAGGTCCCCACGGTGGGCCGCGTCGCCGCGACCGCCACCGCGGGGCAGATCGCCGCGCTGCGTCCGATCGCGGACCGGCTGACCGAGACCGCCGAGACGGGGCAACTGCGCGAGTTCATCGCCAACGACATGGCGTTCCACCTCCAACTGCTGTCCATCGCGGGCAACCAGAAGCTGGTCGACGAGGTACGAAGGCTGCGGGGGATGTCGCGGCTGTCGGCGCTGCGGGGGCTGTACGAGGAGGGCCGTCTGGTCGACACCGCGCAGGAGCACCACGCCCTGCTGGACCGCATCGAAGCCGGTGACACAGCGGGTTCCGAGGCCCTCATGCGACATCACCTCGGTCATGTCCGAGGGGTCTGGGCGGGCCGCGCGGAGATCTGACGGAGGACGACGCCGAACACGAAACAGGTAGCTGAGCTGCTTCGATTCGGTCACGGGCCTTGATTCGGGGGAGGTGCAATTGTACGTTGCACTGGTTCCCATCTTGAGGCCCCTCTTCATCGGGCCCTGATCCGAGGAGTTGTGAGTGGCCTCGCAGCACTCGGTGGTCGGTAAACCGGCCACCAACCGCCGTGTACTCTTTGGCAGCCTCAGCGGCAGCGCGATCGAGTGGTTCGATTTCTTCCTCTACGCCACCGCCGCGGCGCTCATCTTCGACAAGCAGTTCTTCCCCAACGACGATCCCGTGATCTCGTTGATGCTGTCGTACCTGACCCTGTCGCTCACCTTCTTCATCCGGCCGTTCGGCGGGATCGTCTTCTCCCACATCGGTGACCGGATCGGGCGCAAGAAGACCCTCGTCATCACCCTGTCGCTCATGGGCGGCGCCACCGTGGCGATCGGTCTGCTGCCCACCTACGAGCAGGTCGGCCTCCTGGCCCCGGTGCTGCTGATCCTGTGCCGGATCATCCAGGGCCTCGCGATCGGCGGCGAGTGGGGCGGCGCCCTGCTGCTGGCCTACGAGTACGCCCCCGAGAACCGCCGCGGTTTCTTCGGCTCGGTGCCCCAGACCGGCATCACCATCGGCATGCTCATGTCGACGGTCGCCTTCGGCCTGGTCAGCCTCCTCCCGGACGGCGCCTTCGAGTCCTGGGGCTGGCGTCTCCCGTTCATCGCCAGCATCGTCCTCGTCTTCGTCGGCCTGTGGATCCGCAAGGGCCTGGCCGAGACTCCCGCCTTCCGTGAGGCCAAGGAGAGCGGCAACGTCGCCAAGCTGCCCATCCGGGACACGCTCCGCGACCACTGGCGCTCCGTGCTCGTGGCCGTCGGTGCCAAGGTCGTCGAGACCGCCCCGTTCTACATCTTCGCGACCTTCGTCGTCAGCTACGCCACCGGCACGCTCGACATCCAGCAGTCGGTGGTCCTCAACGCGGTCAGCGCGGGCGCACTGGTCAGCACCTTCGGCATCCTGCTCATGGGTGCGCTCTCCGACCGCGTCGGCCGCCCGAAGGTCTACCTCGGCGGCACCCTGCTCATCGCCCTGTTCGCGGCGCCCTTCTTCATGCTGTTGGACCTCCAGATGAGCTGGGCCGTGTACGCGGCCGTCGTGATCGCCCTCGGTGTGGCCTGGCCCCCGGTCACCGCCACCCTAGGCACCCTCACCTCCGAGATCTTCACGACCCGGGTGCGCTACACCGGCGTGACGCTCGGCTACCAGATCGGCGCCGCCCTCGCCGGCGGCACCGCCCCGCTGCTCGCCACCTGGCTGCTGGCCCGCTTCGACGGAGCCTGGTGGCCGATCGCCACCTACCTGGTGATCCTCGCCGTCATCTCCTTCGCCGCCGTCGCCGTGTCCGGCCGGGTGGTGCGCAAGGAGAGTGCCCTGATCGCGGCCCGTGAAGAGGCCGAGCGCAACGAGAAGTCCGAGGTTTCCGCATGACCCAGACACCCACCGGCCTGCCCTTCGTCAGCGCGGAGGAAGTCCGTCAGCGGATCGGGCCCAAGCGGGCCTTCGAACTGATCGAGCGGGCCCTGCTCGACGGATTCGACCCCTCACAGGACCCGGCGCGGTCCCACGCGGGGGCCGGGGACGGCCACCTGCTGCTCATGCCCTCGACCCTGGGTGACTGGGTCGGTGTCAAGGTCGCGTCCGTGTCCCCGGACAACCCCGCGCGCGACCTGCCCCGCATCCAGGCCGTCTACCTGCTGATGGACGCCCGGACCCTCACCCCGAGGCTGATGGTCGACGGTGTCACGCTCACCTCGCTGCGCACCCCGGCCACCTCCGCCGTGGCGGCCGACCGCCTGGCCGCCCCGGAGGCGTCCCGCCTCGTGGTCTTCGGCAGCGGTCCGCAGGCGGTCGAGCACGTCGTCGCCGTGGCGGGCATCCGTGAGCTCACGAGCGTCCGGATGGTGGGCCGCACCCCGCACCGGGTGGACGCCGCCATCAGCGAGCTCGCCGGACGCGGGATCACCGCCGAGACGGGCACCGTGGCCGACGTCGCCGAGGCCGACATCGTCGTGTGCGCCACCTCCACCAAGGACCCGCTCTTCGACGGTTCCCTGGTCCGCGACGGCGCCTGTGTGGTCGCCATCGGATCGCACCAGGCCGATCGACGCGAACTCGACGCCGCGCTGATGGGCCGCTCCCTCGTGGTGGTGGAGGAGAGCGACGCCGCCCTGCGCGAGTGCGGGGACGTCGTCATCGCCATCGACGAGGGCACCCTCACCAAGGCCGACCTCGTTGGCATCGCCCCGCTGGTCCGGGGCGAGGTGACCCGCCGCACCGACCGTCCCAACGTCTTCAAGGGCTCCGGCATGTCGTGGGAGGACCTGGCCGTCGCCGTGGGTGTCGCGCCCACTCTCTGACCGGTCCTCGGGCGGACCAGTCGCCCGGGCCGGTCCGTCCTGTCGGCCCGCGTGACACGGGGGTTGCGGCCCCC
>NZ_JAGPXK010000054.1:0-5467 GCF_018070675.1 Nocardiopsis sp. B62
GGAAACGCAAAAAGCCTTCTCCGGAAGAGCAGACGGAACTTCGGTTCTGGCGCTTGTACGGGAAGAGTGATTGTTTCTTGAGAACTCAACAGCGCGTGTTTGATTTTCTTTAAGCCATGTTTGTTTTGGCCCCGACGCACTTCGGTGCGTAGGGTTCCTTTGATTAACCAACGCGAGTTGGTTGGTCAGGATTTCTTCTAGGTTTACTCGCCCCAGGCTGACCTCACGGTCGCCGGGACGGGTTGTTTGACCTTTATGGAGAGTTTGATCCTGGCTCAGGACGAACGCTGGCGGCGTGCTTAACACATGCAAGTCGAGCGGTAAGGCCCTTCGGGGTACACGAGCGGCGAACGGGTGAGTAACACGTGAGCAACCTGCCCCTGACTCCGGGATAAGCGGTGGAAACGCCGTCTAATACCGGATACGACCCGCCACCTCATGGTGGAGGGTGGAAAGTTTTATCGGTCAGGGATGGGCTCGCGGCCTATCAGCTTGTTGGTGGGGTAAAGGCCTACCAAGGCGATTACGGGTAGCCGGCCTGAGAGGGCGACCGGCCACACTGGGACTGAGACACGGCCCAGACTCCTGCGGGAGGCAGCAGTGGGGAATATTGCACAATGGGCGAAAGCCTGATGCAGCGACGCCGCGTGGGGGATGAAGGCCTTCGGGTTGTAAACCTCTTTTACCACCAACGCAGGCTCCACGTTCTCGTGGGGTTGACGGTAGGTGGGGAATAAGGACCGGCTAACTACGTGCCAGCAGCCGCGGTAATACGTAGGGTCCGAGCGTTGTCCGGAATTATTGGGCGTAAAGAGCTCGTAGGCGGCATGTCGCGTCTGCTGTGAAAGACCGGGGCTTAACTCCGGTTCTGCAGTGGATACGGGCATGCTAGAGGTAGGTAGGGGAAACTGGAATTCCTGGTGTAGCGGTGAAATGCGCAGATATCAGGAGGAACACCGGTGGCGAAGGCGGGTTTCTGGGCCTTACCTGACGCTGAGGAGCGAAAGCATGGGGAGCGAACAGGATTAGATACCCTGGTAGTCCATGCCGTAAACGTTGGGCGCTAGGTGTGGGGACTTTCCACGGTTTCCGCGCCGTAGCTAACGCATTAAGCGCCCCGCCTGGGGAGTACGGCCGCAAGGCTAAAACTCAAAGGAATTGACGGGGGCCCGCACAAGCGGCGGAGCATGTTGCTTAATTCGACGCAACGCGAAGAACCTTACCAAGGTTTGACATCACCCGTGGACCTGTAGAGATACAGGGTCATTTAGTTGGTGGGTGACAGGTGGTGCATGGCTGTCGTCAGCTCGTGTCGTGAGATGTTGGGTTAAGTCCCGCAACGAGCGCAACCCTTGTTCCATGTTGCCAGCACGTAATGGTGGGGACTCATGGGAGACTGCCGGGGTCAACTCGGAGGAAGGTGGGGACGACGTCAAGTCATCATGCCCCTTATGTCTTGGGCTGCAAACATGCTACAATGGCCGGTACAATGGGCGTGCGATACCGTAAGGTGGAGCGAATCCCTTAAAGCCGGTCTCAGTTCGGATTGGGGTCTGCAACTCGACCCCATGAAGGTGGAGTCGCTAGTAATCGCGGATCAGCAACGCCGCGGTGAATACGTTCCCGGGCCTTGTACACACCGCCCGTCACGTCATGAAAGTCGGCAACACCCGAAACTTGTGGCCTAACCCTTCGGGGAGGGAATGAGTGAAGGTGGGGCTGGCGATTGGGACGAAGTCGTAACAAGGTAGCCGTACCGGAAGGTGCGGCTGGATCACCTCCTTTCTAAGGAGTCTTTTGAAGACCAACACCTTTCTATCGTTGGTCGGACTCGAAAGTGGACCTCACACCCCTTGCGGGGTGATGGGGAGTGGCTGAAGAAAATTGGACTTTGCCTCCGGCGACTAGAAGCGTCGGGGGGCGCGCTGTTGGGTGTCTGAGGAAGCAATCCTTGTGGTTGGTTCCCGCTACCACCTCCAGTAACTCCCACGTCCTGGCCCTTGCGGGTTGGGTTTGTGGTTTGAGGTAGGGGAGTTTGTGGTTGGTGTTTTGATTTGTGAATAGTGTGCGCGAGCATCTTATTATCTGTAGTGGCCAAGTGATAGTGGCACACGGTGGATGCCTTGGCATCAGGCGCCGATGAAGGACGTGGGAGGCCACGATAGGCCGCGGGGAGCTGTCAACCGAGCTTTGATCCGCGGGTGTCCGAATGGGGAAACCTAGCCCGAGTTGTGTCGGGTTGCCGCTACCTGAATGTATAGGGTAGTTGGTGGTGACGCGGGGAAGTGAAACATCTCAGTACCCGTAGGAAGAGTAAACAACAGTGATTCTCCTAGTAGTGGTGAGCGAACGGGGAAGAGGCTAAACCGTGCGCGTGTGATAGACGACAGTCGTTGCGTGTGCGGGGTTGTGGGATGCATCTTTTCAGGTCTGTCGGCCTGGAGCGCTGATGATTTTTCTAGCTGAATCCGTTGGGAAACGGTACCGGAGTGGGTGAGAGTCCCGTAGGTGAAGGAAGAGTCTAGGTGTTGATGTTCTCCCGAGTAGCGCGGAGCCCGAGAAATTCCGTGTGAATCTGGCAGGACCACCTGCTAAGCCAAAATACGTCCTGATGACCGATAGTGCACTAGTACCGTGAGGGAAAGGTGAAAAGTGCCCCGGTGAGGGGTCGTGAAATAGTACCTGAAACCGTGTGCTGTCAAGCCGTCAGAGCTGAAGCTTGTCTTTGGTGATGGCGTGCCTTTTGAAGAATGAGCCTGCGAGTCATGGTGTGTGGCAAGGTTAACCCGGGTGGGGTAGCCGTAGGGAAACCGAGTCTGAATAGGGCGATTGAGTCGCATGCTGTGGACCCGAAGCGGAGTGATCTACCCATGTCCAGGGTGAAGCGGGGGTAAGACCTCGTGGAGGCCCGAACCCACCAGAGTTGAAAATCTGGGGGATGAGGTGTGGGTAGGGGTGAAAGGCCAATCAAACTCCGTGATAGCTGGTTCTCCCCGAAATGCATTTAGGTGCAGCGTCACGTGTTTCTTGCTGGAGGTAGAGCTACTGTTTGGCTGATGGGCCCTACAAGGTTACTGACGTCAGACAAACTCCGAATGCCGGTTAAGTGAAGCGTGGCAGTGAGACTGCGGGGGATAAGCTTCGTAGTCGAGAGGGAAACAGCCCAGATCATCAGCTAAGGCCCCTAAGCGTGTGCTAAGTGGGAAAGGTTGTGGAGTTGCTGAGACAACCAGGAGGTTGGCTTAGAAGCAGCCATCCTTTAAAGAGTGCGTAATAGCTCACTGGTCAAGTGGTTCTGCGCCGATAATGTAGCGGGGCTTAAGTACACCGCCGAAGCTGTGAAGTTCAGCCCGTAAGGGCTGGGTTGGTAGGGGAGCGTCGTGCATCCAGTGAAGCTGCCGAGTGATCGAGTGGTGGAGGGTGTGCGAGTGAGAATGCAGGCATGAGTAGCGAAAGCAACGTGAGAAACGTTGCCGCCGATTGACTAAGGGTTCCTGGGGCAGGTTAATCCGCCCAGGGTGAGTCTGGACCTAAGGCGAGGCCGACAGGCGTAGTCGATGGATAACGGGTTGATATTCCCGTACCCGTGCACGAGCGTCCAGTATCGAATCAGGTGATGCTAACCACGCTGGTTCTTGGTGTGCCCTTCGGGGGATGCCTCTGAACTGGTCTGGGACCCGAGCTTGTAGTAGGTAAGTGATGGGGTGACGCAGGAGGGTAGCTCTACCCGGCGATGGTTGTCCGGGAGTAAGCGTGTAGGCCGAGGGGTAGGCAAATCCGCCCTTCGTTAAGGCTGAGACGTGATGCCGAGCCGTTTTTGGTGAAGTGAGTGATCCCATGCTGTCGAGAAAAGCCTCTAGCGAGTTCGTGTGTGGCCAGTACCCTAAACCGACGCAGGTGGTCAGGTAGAGAATACCGAGGCGTTCGGGTGAACCATGGTTAAGGAACTCGGCAAATTGTCCCCGTAACTTTGGGAGAAGGGGAGCCCTGTCTGGTGACGGTCTTTACGGCCTGAGCTGGGTGGGGTCGCAGATAGCGGGGGGAAGCGACTGTTTATTAAAAACACAGGTCCGTGCGAAGTCGTAAGACGCTGTATACGGACTGACGCCTGCCCGGTGCTGGAACGTTAAGAGGACTGGTTAGTGGGTTTCGGCCCGCGAAGCTAGGAATCTAAGCGCCAGTAAACGGCGGTGGTAACTATAACCATCCTAAGGTAGCGAAATTCCTTGTCGGGTAAGTTCCGACCTGCACGAATGGCGTAACGACTTCCCCACTGTCTCAACCATGGGCCCGGTGAAATTGCACTACGAGTAAAGATGCTCGTTTCGCGCAGCAGGACGGAAAGACCCCGGGACCTTCACTATAGCTTGACATTGGTGTTTGGGATGGTTTGTGTAGGATAGGTGGGAGCCTGTGAGACTGTCACGCTAGTGGCGGTGGAGGCGTTGGTGAAATACCACTCTGACTGTTTCGGGCATCTAACTTTGGACCGTGATCCGGTTCGGGGACAGTGTCTGGTGGGTAGTTTAACTGGGGCGGTTGCCTCCCAAAGAGTAACGGAGGCGCCCAAAGGTTCCCTCAGCCTGGTTGGTAATCAGGTGTTGAGTGTAAGTGCACAAGGGAGCTTGACTGTGAGACGGACGTGTCGAGCAGGAGCGAAAGCTGGGACTAGTGATCCGGCACCGGCGTGTGGAAGCGGTGTCGCTCAACGGCTAAAAGGTACCCCGGGGATAACAGGCTGATCTTCCCCAAGAGTCCATATCGACGGGATGGTTTGGCACCTCGATGTCGGCTCGTCGCATCCTGGGGCTGGAGTTGGTCCCAAGGGTTGGGCTGTTCGCCCATTAAAGCGGCACGCGAGCTGGGTTTAGAACGTCGTGAGACAGTTCGGTCCCTATCCGCTGTGCGCGTTGGAGACTTGAGAAGGGCTGTCCCTAGTACGAGAGGACCGGGACGGACGAACCTCTGGTGTGCCAGTTGTCCTGCCAAGGGCATGGCTGGTTGGCTACGTTCGGGAGAGATAACCGCTGAAAGCATCTAAGCGGGAAGCTTGCTTCGAGATGAGGTCTCCTGCCTCCTTGAGAGGGTAAGACTCCCTGTAGACGACAGGGTTGATAGGCCGGGTGTGGAAGCCTCGTGAGGGGTGGAGCTGACCGGTACTAATAGGTCGAGGGCTTGTCCGCTGCAGATAATTGGATGTTCGCGCACACTTTGTTCACGAAGCTTGCTCGTGGCTGTTGCTCCCCTGTTGGGTTGAGTGGTGGTTGTGGGTGTTGGTTTCCGTGGTGGTTTTGGCAGGAGGGTCACACTCGGTCTCATTCCGAACCCGGTCGTTAAGTCTCCTTGCGCTGATGGTACTGCCCTGTTGTGGGGTGGGAGAGTAGGTCGCTGCCACGGTTTTTCTTGATAGGGGAGGGGAAGGGCTTGTCCTTTGGGGCGGGTTCTTTCCCTTCTTTTTTGTTGGGGT
>NZ_JAGPXK010000055.1:0-2359 GCF_018070675.1 Nocardiopsis sp. B62
GCGACGCCCAGCCCCCTTCGCACCTCGGCCCTGCCCCTCGGGCAGGAAGCACCGCACCCCATCGATCCGCCGACGATGTGCACGTCGAACTCGGCCAGTCCCTCGGTTGGCACCCACAGCTCCAGGCCGTCTGGCCTCCCACCCGCCGGACGGGGTAGCGTGAGGCGAACCGGCTTCCACACGGAAGCGGGTGACGTGCCCCTCACCGTCGCGTGGCGGGATCCACTCCCGGGCGATCCGCGTCCCGCGGTCCTCGTTCAGGACGGCGTGGAAGACGGGCTGCCCAGGGCGGGTGCCGCGGCCACTCCCGCCAGCCGGAATCCCCGTCCAGGGCGAGTTCCTCGGGCCGGTGGGGCACCACAGGGTCGTCGCCTCCGACCTGGTCACCTCCTTGACGAGCCTGGTTCGGCGGGAGCTTAGGACGCCCGTGCCCGAGTCCGCACCGGCTTTTTACCGGGCCGAACGAAAATCGGAGCACTCACCGGGAACACCTATCCTCAGAGAAGCGTTCTCACAGGTGAAGCACCTCAGACCGACCCCGACCCCAACTCACCCACAGAGTCTGTGCGAAGCTTCCGAGATCACCTCAAGACCATGCGCGGTTGTACGCGTTCGTGTCGGCAATGGGGGTTTCTGACACGAAACCATCGCTACAACCGCCTTCCCAGCGGCCAGACCGCACCTAGTGCGTAGGCCGCGCGGTCGGGTTCCACGTTGGGGGACGTGGGACCCGGCCAGGCTTCAGGGGGGCGCGCCTCAGGGCGCGCCCCCCTTTTTTCTGTGCCGGGGCCGCCCGGAACCGCCCTCACCAGGAAACGGGCCGAGTGCGGCCGCGGGTGAAGGCGTCGAGGGCGCCGAACGGACGTCCGCCACGTGGCCGGAGCCCCGCCCGATACGGGCCGATGGCGGTCAGGTCTGCGGCTCCAGGGGGTGGGAGCCCGCGCGGCGAAGTGACGGCGGCAGGGGTGTGGAGGCATCGGGGGCGGTGGCGAACTTCGATCAGCCTCTCTTGTGCACCCCCGTGAGGAGTGGTTCGCGGACCCACCACCGCCGGGAACGGTACGATGCGCCTGCGTGGGAGGGAGACCGTGATGACGCATGGCGGAACGGCCGGCGGACGGCCGACGATGGCCGACGTCGCGGCGCACCTGGGCGTCTCCCGGCAACTCGTCTCCCTGGTCCTGGGCGACCGGCCCGGCCCCAGCGCGGCCACCCGCGAGCGTGTGCTGCGCGCCGCCGAGGAGCTCGGCTACCGCGCCGACACCGCGGCCCAGCTGCTACGCCGGGCACGCAGCCGCCAGGTGGGGGTGCTGTTCACCATGGAGCATCCGATGGACGCCGACCTGGTCGAGGCCCTGTACCCGGAGGCGGCCCGGCTTGAGTACAGCGTGGCTCTGAGCGCGATGCTCGCCAACCGCACCGAGCGCCAGGCGATCGACGAACTCGTGGGGTTGCGCTGTGAGGCGCTGGTTCTGATCGGGATGTCCGCACAGGCCCCGGAGGATCTGGCCAGGGTGGCCGAACGTGTGCCGGTGGTGGAGATCGGGCAGCGCACCAACGCGGTCGGGACGGACAGTGTCCGTACCGACGCCGTGTCCGGTGTGCGACAGGCGGTCGACCACCTGGTCGCCCTGGGGCACCGGCGGATCGCGCACGTGTACGGCGGTGATCTGCCCAGTGCTCCGGAACGCAGAGCCGGTTACCTGGAGGGCATGCGGGCGCACGGGCTGGAGGACTGCGTGGACCTGGTTGCCGGCGCCTACACCGAGGAGGCGGGGGCGCACGCCGCGTCGGCGCTCCTGGCCCGGGACTCCCTGCCCACGGCCGTGGTGTGCTGCAACGACCAGTCGGCGCGCGGTCTCATGGAGACCCTGCTGCGCGCGGGCCGTTCCGTGCCCGGGGAGGTGTCCGTGGTGGGATACGACGACAGCCGCGCCGCCCGGCTCTCGTTCCTGAGGCTGACCTCGGTCCGCCAGGACGTGCACCGGATCGCCGAACTCACCCTCGGCGCGGTGGCGGAGCGTCTGGAGGAGGGACGCACGGAGAGCACGCACGTGCTGCTCCCCACCACACTCACCGTGCGGGAGAGCACCGCTCCCCCACGAGCTTGACGACCACGCGCCGCGCTCCGACCCCTCAGAACCCGTTGTGGCCCCGGATCGCTCTCGCCCCTGGATCCGAGACGCCCGCGCCCCCGTCCCGGCAAACAACCTCACCACAGCGCCCCTCGCACCCCGGCTGTCGCATCACCACCCGGTGTCTCCCCAGCACCCCAGCACCCCAGCACCCCAGCACCCCAGCACCCCAGCACCCCAGCACCCCAGCACCCCAGCACCCCAGCACCCCAGCACCCCAGCAC
>NZ_JAGPXK010000056.1:0-1536 GCF_018070675.1 Nocardiopsis sp. B62
CCTACTATTGAAATATGGCCTCCTTTCCCGCAGTGCCCGCCCCGACCACCGGGTCCACCCCGGTGGACACGGCCGTGCGCGCCGCCCGGGAACAGGCCACCACCTTCTTCACCCGCGAGTTCGCGCCCGGGTGTGAGGGCGAGGTGTTGGACCAGGCCACCCGCCTGTGGGAGGAACTGGACCAGATCAAGCACCACATGGTCAGGGCCCTGGCCCGCATCGAGGCCAGCGGACAACTCCTGAGCGAGGGCGGCCACCGCGACCTGACCACGTGGATGCGCCACTCCTTCGCCATCCCTACCGCCCAGGCCAACGAACTCGCCGCTGTGGGTCGCGCCGACGTCCACCATTCGATGCCCGACACATTGAGGGCGCTGGAGTCCGGGGAATTGTCCTTCGGGGAATCGGCCGCCATCATCACGAGTGTGGAACGCGCGGTGGACAAAAAGGGCCCCGCCCACAACACCGACCCTGAGCTGTTGCGGGCGAAGATGGAATGCGGGCTGCTGTCCTTCAAGGAGGAACGCCCCAACGCCTCCGTTGCCTCCCTGGCCCGGGCCGCCCACCAGCTCAGCGCCCGCCTGGACCCTGAGGGTGTGGAGCGCGAGCACGAGGCCGCCCACGCCAACCGGGGCGCGACCCTGGCGCGGACCTTCGGCGGGAGCTTCCTGTTCCAGGCCTGGGGTTCAGCCGCTGACGCGCTGCGTCTTGAGGCCGTGTTGGAGGGCTACACCAACCCCCACAACCCTCAGGACGGGTTGTCGCCTGCTCAGCGGGGCTTTGACGCGTTCATGAACGCGGTGGGCCTGGCCCAGACCCATCACGGGTGTGCGAAGCCCTCGACGCCGGCCGCGCTCATCACCATTCTCATCCCCGCCACGACCCTGGCCGGGGTGGGTGGGGATGATGTGGCCGCTACCCAGAACGGGCAGGTGGTCCCGACCACCGCTGTGCGGGAGTTGCTGGGGGAGAGCTTGGTGCGTCACCTGATGGTGGAGCACAAGAGCGGCGCGGTGTTGGATGTGGGGCACGAGTACCGCACGGCTACCCCGCAGATCAAAGCGGCCGCCTACCTGGGGCACACCACCTGCGCCTGGCAGTACGGGTGTGATGTGCCTCTGAAGTGGACGCAGGCCGATCACATCGTGGAGTGGTGGCAGGGCGGACGTACCAGCGCTGAGAACATCCAACCCTTGTGTTCGACCCATAACCGGCTCAAGCACCGGTGGGGGCTGCGCCGGGACAAGAGGATGTGGTCCGGCCGCAACCGAGGCCACCCACCCCGACCGCCGGGCCCGCCGGGCCGGATACCGCCTCCCCGCACACCACGCGAATGACCCCGCTCCCGGCGCCCCTTACTCCCGCACGCCCCCATGCCCTTACCCATGCCCAGGCCCTGAGAGGAACGCCGTCATGCCCACACCCAACATCGCCGCCCAGACCCCCGCCCAGGGCGGGGACGGGCAGCACCTTCCCAACCCGAGGACCACCACCAACCCCGACCCAGCGCTCTCCCTCGCTGCCGCAGTTCCGTCC
>NZ_JAGPXK010000057.1:0-1266 GCF_018070675.1 Nocardiopsis sp. B62
CGAAGAACCCCACCAAGGAATCCAACGCCTCATCATCACGCCCAGCCACAGGCGTACCGATCGGAACATCAACACCACCACCCGACCGCGCCAACACCACCGCCAACGCAGCCTGAAGAACCATGAACAGCGTGCAGCCCCGCGCTCGCGCCAACTCCGCCAGACGGCCGTGCAGATCGGCGTCCAACGAGAAGGCCAGGTGCTCCCCCCTGTTGGAGGCCACGGCGGGGCGCGGACGATCCGTCTGTAGCTCCAGCACCTCCGGGGCGCCGGCCAGGGACCGCTCCCAGAAGTCGAGCTGGTCGGCGACCGGTCCCCCGGGCTCCGCCTCGTCCAACAGGGCGTTCTGCCAGAGCGCGTAGTCGGCGTACTGCACCCGGAGCGGGACCCAGCCGGGAGCCGAGCCCGCGCGGCGGGCGGAGTACGCCTCCGTGAGATCTCTGAGCAGTACGGCCTCGGACCAGCCGTCGGTGGCGATGTGGTGCAGCAGCACCACCAGGACCGCCTCCTCGTCGGAGACCCTGAGCAGGTCAGCGCGCACCGGCAGGGCCTCGGCCAGGTCGAACACCCTGCCGACGAGGGTGTCCACGGTCCCGCGCACCTGGTCGCGCGCGCAGGGAGTGACCGCGAAGCGCAGCAGGGCACGGGCCTCCGGCTTGCCCAGTACTCGCTGGTGGGGCTCGCCTCCGGGCGAGGGGAACACCGTGCGCAACGACTCGTGGCGGTCGACGAGATCGCCCAGCGCGGCGCCGAGCGCTCCAGCGTCGACCTCACCGCGCAGGCGCAGCACGAGCGGAACGTTGTACGACGTGCTCGCCGACTCCAGGCGGTTGAGGAACCACAGACGGCGCTGGGCGAAGGACAACGGCAGCAGGTCGGGACGGGACACGGGCAGAACGCGCGGGCGCGCGCCGCGTTCACCGGCGGCGTCGATCGCCGCAGCCGCACCCACGACCGTCGGGGCGGCGAACAGTTCCCGCAGACTCACCTCAGCGCCGAGCACGGAACGGATCCGGCTGACCAGCCGGGTGGCGAGCAGGGAGTGGCCGCCCAGGTCGAAGAACGAGTCGTCGATCCCCACCCGTTCCAGGCCCAGGACCTCGGCGAACAACCCGCACAGGATCTCCTCCCGAGGATTGCGGGGTTGCCCGCCCGAGACCGAGGCCGTGTAGTCCGGTGCGGGCAGGGCCCTCTTGTCCAGCTTGCCGTTCGCGGTCAATGGCAGCTCGTCCAGCACCACCACCGCCGACGGCACCATGTGCTCGG
>NZ_JAGPXK010000058.1:0-958 GCF_018070675.1 Nocardiopsis sp. B62
CCGTCGGGGGCGATGGGGTCCAGGACCGCGTGCAGGGTTTCGGCTTCGGGCGCGGAATAGCAGGTGGTCAGTCCGGACCAGGCCGAGGTGATGCTGTTGCCGGTCTGGCTGATGGACTCGCCGATGGTGCGCAGCCCGGAGGCCATGGAGTTCACGTACTCGGGTGTGACCGTGGGTTCGGGGAAGGTCAGGGGGTAGATGACTTCCTCGGCGTCGATCAGGCTCTCTTTTTGTTCCTTGACGGTTTTGGGTGCGGCGGGGGTGGTTCCGGGGTCTCCGGGGATCACGAGAGGGCACTCCGAACGAGGCGAGCGAGGGGAAAGGAGAGAGAGGGGGTGGGGCAGACCCTGTACGGGGACCACGGGGCCAAGGGGCCACGGGGTCAGGGGGCCACGGGGTCAGGGGGCGGGGGTGAGGGGGTTAGAGGAGGGTGGCGCCGTCGGGTGGTGGCGCTGGGGTGGGTTCGGGGATGGTGCCGGCGGTGCTTTGGGCTTCAGCGGCCATCTCGCGGTCGCCTTCCATGTAGAAGGTGGTGGCGTCGCTGGTGCCTTCCAGAGCGGAGGCGGTCAGGGAGAGCATGTCGCCGAGTTTGCCGAAGTGGTGTTCGGCGAACTCGCCCAGGGCGATCCCGATAGGTGGGCTGTTGATGTGGGTGTTCAGTCCCGTGATGCGGGTTTCGAGTTGGGCCATGTGGCCGAGTAGGCCCTCGGTTCCGCCTTCCTCGCCGATGTGCTCGCTGGTCTGGGTCAGGACGACACCGACCTGTTGGGCGTCCACATCCCAACTACCCACGGGACCCTCCGAACGCCTCGGGGCGGAACACACCCTCATCCGCTTCCAGGTCCATGACCGGGTCGGGCTCCAGGACCTGGGTGGTCTGGACGGTGTACTGCATCCGGTTCAGGGCCGTGTTGAGCCGGTGGAAATCGAAGCGGGCGCGGGTGTGCATCTGCTCGGC